>JBBTJN010000151.1:0-27531 GCA_038059415.1 Elusimicrobiota bacterium
AGCCGTGCGCGTCTGCCAGTTCCGCCACCTGCCCACCGCCCGGGACGAAGTGCTATGATGCTCATTCTACGATATCATGGCGAACAAAGACAATAAAGAGGAAAAAAAGGTCGTCGCGACCAACCGCAAAGCCCGCCAGTTCTACGAGATCCTGGACGTCGTCGAGGCCGGCCTCCAGCTGGCCGGCCCCGAGGTCAAATCCCTGCGCGCGGGCCAGGCCAGCCTCGACGGCTGCTACGCCCGGCCCAACGACATCGGCGAACTGTCCCTTCACAACTTCTACATTCCGCCCTACGTCTTCGCGACGGCTCTTGCGGAGCCGCTTGACACCCGCCGCAATCGCAAGCTCCTCCTGCACGGCGCCGAGATTCGCAAGATCATCGGCAAATTGACGACCAAGGGACTCACCTTGATCCCTCTCGAGGTTTACTTCAAGAACGGCTGGGCCAAGGTCTCCCTAGGTCTGGCCAAGGGCAAAACCGGCGCCGACCGCCGCGACTCCCTAAAGAAAAAGGACCTCCGCCGCGAGGCTGAGAAGAGCTTTAAGGGAGTCTACCGCGGCTAGCCGTTCCCGGCGTTACCCGCTTACGGGCGCCGCGGCCTCCGGGATGATTCGAGCGCGAGAATAGCGGCATTATGTTCTGATATACTAGGCGTATGCCCTATTATCTTCACGAAGGGAACAATGCGGTTGGTCCTTTCGAACCCGGCGAATTGGCAAGGCGACCGGGCTTCCACAAAGATACCTTGGTTTTCCCGGTCGGTGAAGTCGATCAGGCCGCGTGGAAACCCGCGCAAGCCTTTCCCGATCTGATGCTCGTGCTGGACACCCTTCCTCCTCCGCCCCCTTCTCCTTCCGCGACTGCCGCGTCGCCAGAGCCGCCCGAGGACGTTGCGGCCCCGAAATGGGATGCCCCCCAAGACAAGCTCATCCTCATCGTGGACGACGACGATCTGTTTCGCAGTTCCCTGGTTATGACTCTACGCTCCATGAATTTTCGCATAATTGACGCGACGAACGGGCTCGATGCCGGCACCAAGCTGCAAACGCAGACCCCGGACCTGATCGTCACCGATCTCATGATGCCCAACCAGGGCGGCTACGAATTTCTCCGCTCTCTCCAGGGTTCCTCGAGCGCCCGCATCCCGGTTTTCGTCATCACCGGCAGCGTGATCAACGACGCGACGATCACGATGATCCGCGAGGAGGCGAACGTCCTCGAGTTATTCTCCAAGCCGCTCAATATGACGAAGTTCCTCCTCGCGATCCATAGGACCATGAACACGCAGCCTCCTCCACGCCGAAATTCCATTTTTTAGTTAGGCAGCGCGCAGTCGAATCAAGCCGGCAACAGGGGAGCGCAGCGGGAAATTCCATAACTACGGGATTGCCGAGGCGCAGGCTCTCTCCGGCGCGGAGGCGTCAGCGCCCGAGCAGACGCCTGGGGCGCAGACGGCTTTCGAGCACCAGCACCTGGTAGGGCTTCAGGTAATAGGCGTCCTGATATTTCTTGAGCAGCTCGCGCGGGTCGCGCCGGGACTCGAAGAGCGGCCGCCAGCCCGGCTCGAGCGCCTCCTCGGGCACCTTCCACTGCCGGTCCCTCGTGCGATTGATCAGCAGCAGGTAGTCGCGGCCATGATACGTCCACGCCCGCGCGCGCAGGCCCTTGGCCGGCGGCTCGAAGGGGAGCGGGATCGCGCGGCCGCGCGCGAAGATCGGGGCCATCGCCAACATCTCGCGCGCGACCCAGTCCACCGCGAACATCAGCTCCGGCGCCTGCGCGAGGGTTCTCCCCGGCGCGATCGTGTATACGAAATACCAAATTCCCTGCGCGCCGTTGAGCACCGCGTCAAAGCTCATGAAGCGGATCTCGGCCAAATCCGGGAAGCGTCCGATGCGTTTTTTCTTGGGGTCGCCCTGGGGGAAGTCGCGCCAGTCCATCGCCTGAAGCACCGCCCAGACCTTGCGCCCCCCCGCCGCCTCGGCCGTCATGCGCACGTGATCGCCCGCCGACTCGAGCGGCCGGTGCGGCACCGGGTACCAGTCCACCATGATCGCGTCCGCGACGCCGGGATAATTCTCTGTTCTGTGACGGTCCGTCACGACAACGGTACACGCGGGCCATGGCCGGCGGCGTCCGCTGAATCTATCCTCTCCTTAACGCCATAGAGGAGGGTTTATGAAGACCGGATCTCGGCCTATGCTCGCGGGTTGCACGCTTAGCCTCGCCTTACTGGGAGCGGCGGCGATCCGTCCAATTCGTGCCGAATCATCGGTGAGCGCCCACTCGGTCGTGGACGACTGGCCCGAACCCTCCCGCGTTCAGGCCCGGGCGATGATCGACAAGTACGGAAACCCCAACCGCCGCGATGAGTCGTCCCTGTCCTGGTTCGGCCTCTTTGGCGGGAAAAGAACCGTCATCTATCGCGCTCAGCCCGGCCAGCTCGACATCGAACAGGCGGTCCTCTATCACGTTCCCGCCGAAAAGGTCTCGGCGCTGACGCGTTTCGATCCCCGCATCACGGTCAAACGCCGGGAATCGGAGATGTCCGTGCGCACGGACAGCGTGACGACGAACCTCCTCACGCTCAATCTCGCGCATGAGATCGCTAGCGGCTTTAAAAGCGTTGCCGCGGCGCTGGCGTTTCGCGACAAACAAACGCGCCTGGCGGCGGCCGGCAAGTCCTCGCGCTATCGCGACGGCCTCCTCTTCGAGCAGGCGCGCAAAGCCTTCCCAGCCCATTCGTCCTGCCCGGCGGCGTGAACCCGCCTCCCCGCAATGAATTGAAGCCCTGATCCATTCGCCGGCACGAACGCTAGATGACCACTTGCGCCCCGTGCAGGACGGTGAGAACGGGATTCAGTCTCTCGGCGGGAGTGTCGCGTCAGGAAACGGCGCGCGGCGCCGACGTGTGCGCCGCCGCCGGCCGGAAGGTGGGCACCAGCTCGCTTAGCCGGCGAACCACCGCCGACTCGTCCTTGCCGCGCGTGGCCAACTCGAGCTCGAGCATGAGCGCGTCGAGCCCCGACGTGGGCTGGTTCTCCACGCGCAGGATAAAAATGTCGGAGTGCTCGGAGTGCGTGAACCCCGCTGGGTCCTCCATCAGTTCCTCGTCTAGCTTCTCTCCCTGCTTCAGGCCCGTGAACTTGATCTCGATGTCCTTGCCCGGCTCCAGGCCGGACAGGAGAATCAGGTTCTTCGCCATGTCGGCGATGCGCACGGAGTCGCCCATCTTCAAGATAAACACTTCACCGCCCTTGGACAGCGACACAGCCTGAAGAATAAGCCCGACCGCTTCGGAGGCGGTCATAAAGAAGCGCCGCACCTCGGGATCCGTCACCGTCAGCGGCCCGCCCTTGTCGAGCTGGTCCTGGAAAATCGTCAGCACCGACCCCGAGGAGCCCAGGACGTTGCCGAAGCGCACGGCCATGAACCGCGTCACCCCCCGCCCGTGGTAGCTCTTGACCACCAACTCGGCCAAGCGCTTGGTCGCGCCCATGACCGATGTGGGCTTGACCGACTTATCAGTAGAAACGAGCACAAAAGTTTCCGCACCGTGCGCGAGAGCTGCGGCGCACACCCAACCAGTCGCGACCGCGTTGTTGAGCACGCCTTCGGACACATTGTACTCGATCTGGTGCACATGCTTGTGGGCCGCCGCGTGCAGCACGACCTGGGGCATCTTCTCGGCGAACACGCGATCCACGAGCGAGCGGTCGCGAACGTCTCCCAGAACCGCCGTGATCGCAGCACCCCGCGCCAGCTCGCGCGCCGCGGCCTCGATGTAAAACAGAGAGGTCGCGTGCGACTCGACGAGCGTGACCTCAGAGGGGCCGTAGCCCAAGACCTGCCGCACGAGCTCCGAGCCGATCGTGCCGCCGGCGCCGGTCACCAGCACCCGTTTGCCGCGAAGGCTCGCCGCGATGAGGCTTCCGTCCAACTGAATCACTTCGCGGTTTAGCAGGTCGGCCGGCTGCACCTTGCGTACTTTTGCCTCGCGGCTCGGGCTTTGGAGCATCTCCGACAGGCTCGGCGCGATCTTCAGTTCCGGCCGCTTCTCGAACACACGTAGGCGCTCCACCAGGTCGCTTAAGATCTCACCGCGCTTGGCACCGATGGCGATCACGATGTCGTCCACCTGATAACGCTCCAACACCTCTTTAAGCGCGTCCCGCCCGCCGAACACGGGGTATTCGTGGATGTGCAAGCCCCATTTCGCCGCGTCGTCGTCGAGGAACCCGATGACGCGATAGTTGGCCGCGGGCGTCTTGAGCATCTGCCGCAGAACGCTCTCACCGAGTTCGCCCGCGCCGACCAGCAGCACGTTGCGCTCCTGCCCGGTGTAGGCGCGCGGCATGTTGAAATGGGTCTTGCCCCAGCGGATGGCGAAGCGCACGCCGGCCACGCCGACGAAGGCCAGTATGGGGTGAAGGAGCAGCACGGAGCGCGGGAATATGCCCTGGCGGAAGAACAGGATGGCCGCCGCGCTGACGCACGCCGAGAGAGCCGTGCCCCGGGCGATGTTCAACAACTCAGGAAAGCTCGAGTAGTAGTAAAGGCCGCGATAGACGCCCGCCCACTTAAGGCCGATCATGAAGCATAGCAGCGCGATCGGCGCGGTGCGGAAGATAAGCGAGATATTATCGGCGTCTAGGGGGAAATCGAAGCGGATCAAAAACGCCGCCACGAACGCGCAGAAAACGATGAGGGCGTCGGCCGCCACGACGGAGGAGCGACGCCAGGAGAATCGGGGACCGTGCAGCGGCATTGGCTTTATTATATCACGACGACGGCGGCGCTCGACGCAGGCCGATCAGCTCGCGCCACTGAATCCGGCTTTCTAAAACGAGCACGCGCAGGGGCGGCAGGTAATGCTCGCCGTTCGCCGCCTTCAGCAACTCCTTGGGATCGCGGCGCATCTCGAACAGCGGCCGCCAGCTTCGGTCAAGCAGGTGCGCCGGAACCTTCAGCTGCTTGTCCGCGTGGCGATTCACCAGCACCAGGTAGTCCCGCCAATGCCAGCGCCAGCAGGCGGCCTCGATGCCGCCCGGCTGGGGCTGAAACGGCAGGGGCACCCGGCGGTTGGCCGACCAGATCGGCTGCATGGCGCGCATCTCGCGGGCCATGCGGGCCGTCGCTTGCCACAACTCCGGCCAGTCAAGCAGCGAACTTCCGTCGCCGCGCTTCAGCGTGTAGTAAAACAAGCCCTTAGCGCCATGGACCACGGCCATGTAGCTCATGAGCCTCAACTCGATGTGATCGGGGAAGCGCCCGACGCGCGGCTTCTTGCCGTCACGCTGAGGCCAATCCCTCCAATCGAAGCTTTGCACGAGGAACCACAGAGGTCGGCCGCCGGTATACCAGTAGGCCTTGTCGATCTCGTCGCCGACCGAGCCGACGGGATGATGCGGAACCGGATACCAGTCCAGCATCAGGGCGTCGCCGATACCGGAGTATTTCTTGGCGGGCGAGCCTTGACCGATAACAAAGGTCACCGGCGTCCTCGGATCCCAGCTTTTGACGACCGCGATCTCCGCCGCCAAGGCTGCGCTCGACAGGCCAACAATGTCCGGCTCGTCATAAGCGTACCAGGCGTCGATGGGCAGATCGCTAGGCGCCGCGCCGGCTTCCCGGAACGCGCCAGGATGGGCCATCAGGCGCATGCCGTGTCGCCGGGCCCGGGCCGCCATGGCCTTGACCGTTTCGGTGCCGGCCTCGGCCATGAAGGTGTCGAAGCCTTCCTTGGCGAGCGCGTCCACCTCGGCGACCTGGCGCACGCCGAACATGCCGATGGGAAAGCGCTCGAGCGCGGGCGCCGGGGAGCGGGTGCAGGAGGCGGCCAGAAGGACCGCGAGGCTAATCCCGGCGAGTCTCATCAGCATGGCTGATTTTACAGTTTTTAAGCACCAGCACCTGATAAGGCCGAAGGTAATAGGCATCGAGGTATTCGTGCAGAAGCTCGCGGGGGTTGCTCTGAACCGCGAAAATCGTCCGCCATCTCGGTTCCAGAGCTTCCGCGGGGACCTTCCACTGACGATCCCGGGTGCGATTGACCAATACCAGGTATTCGCACCCGCGATGCCGCCACGCCGCCGCTTCCAAACCTCCTGTCGGAATAGGAAAAGGCAGTCGAATCCGTTCGCCGCTCTCAAAAATCGGCCGCATCTCCCGGATCTCCCGGGAAACGCCCGACACCGCCTGCCACAGTTCCGGATAATCGAAAAGCGTTTTCCCCTTCTTGGCCAGCGTAAAGTAAAAGAGACCGCGCGCCCCGTGCAGCACGGATAAGTAGCTCATGAACCGAATCTCGGCCTGCGTCGGAAATCGCAGGCCCTTCATCCGCGTTTTTTCGGCCGACATCTCATCGGCCCAATCATAGGCCTGAATCACCATCCAAAACGGTTTTCCCGCGGGAAGGGCGCTCATGACGAGATCGATCTGATCCGCCACTGAATCCATGGGTTTGTGCGGGACTGGATACCAATCCATCATTAAAATATCGCCGACGCCGCCGTAGACCTTCGCGGGAGCGCCCTGACCGATGACGAAGGTCCGCAGCCGAAGCGGATCCCAAGCGCGCGTCTTATCGGAGAGAGCCTGAAGCGCCGCGCTCGACATCTTGACGACATCGGGTTCGTCGAGCAGGTACCAGGCGTCGACCGGCCAGGACTTCGTCGCGGACAGCTCGCCCTCGCGAAGCTTGTCGGGATAGATCACCATCCGCATCCCTTGCCGCTTCGCCTCTTCGGCGAGAGCCGTCAGGAGCACGGGATCGCTGGAATAGGTGTGGAAGGAATCGAAGCCGTCTTTGCGCAGCTGTCCCAGGTGCTTTGCGTCGTTGACCCCGTAAATTCCTATCGGGAACCGGGTCAGCGCCGCCCGCGGGCCGACGGGAGTTCCCGCGCAAGCCGAAAACACGACCGCGAGGCTAAGAGCGGCGTGTCGCCAGCGCATAGAGCATCTTGCAGCCCGGGATAGGCCCGGGGGCCGCGTCCAGAAGCGGCTCCACGGGCGCGTTCGCGTCGAGCTCGGGACCGAGCTGGGCCAAGGGCCCGTAAAACGCGCGCTTGAGCCACGCCTTGCCCTTCATCGTCTTCGGAACGACGCCCAGGCCCACCGCCGCCTTCCTGACGGCGGACACCGCGCAACCGAGAGGACCGCGCGGCGCGGCGGCAAATCCGGCTTTAATACCAGCCCTATAGCCGTTCGCGACCAGAAAAGCCCGCAGCTCATCGGCCGTAAAGTAACGCACGCTGAAAGGACTGCGGTTGAAGCCGTCCCACTCCGGATTGGGCATGCTCAAGAGCAGCTCCCCCCCAGGACGAAGGACGCGCCTCGCCTCGGATAGGAATTTCTCCGGCTCCGACAGATAGTAGAACGCCTCATACAGAAGCACGAGATCGAAGCTCGCGTCCGCAAACGGCAGCTTCTGCGCGTCGAACACCGACAGCTTCACCCGTTCGCCGTAATGGGCTCGCGCGGCCTCGACCAGCGCCGGCGTCAGGTCGCCCGCCGTGACCGAGCGCGCCTTCTGAGCCAGATATCCCAGGCCCCGGCCCGGGCCGCACGCCGCCTCAAGCACGTCCTTGCCGGCGCAGCGCTCCCGCGCCAGGGCGTAGCGCGTATGGATCATCGAGAGCTGCTCCGAGTGAGCCTGATGGCCCGCCAACTCCGTCACCGTGGTGAAGTCGGCGCTCACAGCTTCCCAAGCCTCAGACAGGCTTCCTTGAGATCCTCATCGGTCTTGGCGTAGCAGAACCGCGCCAGGCCGTAGCCGTCCTCGGGGTGGGAGAAGAAAGCCTCGCCCGGCACCGCCGCGACGCCCGTCCGCCCGAGCAGATGCATCGCGCGTTCCTTGCCCGTGCGGCCCGGAAGCCGGGAGACGTCGGCCAGTACGTAATACGCCCCTTGCGGCGAGACGGGCGGCAGGCCGGCCTTCTCCAAAGCGCCGCAGACCATGGCGCGCTTGGCGGCGTAATCGGCGCGCAGGCCTTCATAGTAGGAGCCGGGCAGCTCCATCAATCCCGCCGCGACGCCCGCCTGCAGAGGCGCCGGCGCGCAGACGTAGATCAAATCGCTCATGTAGCCGATCATGCGCGCCCATTCGGGCTTGGCCACGGCGTAGCCCACGCGCCAGCCCGTGACGCTGAAGGTCTTCGACGCCCCGGAGATCGTGACGCAGCGCTCGCGCAGGCCCGGGACCGCCGCGGGCGGCAGGTGCGTCCGGCCGTCGTAGACGAAATGCTCGTAGATCTCGTCGGTGAACACGACCAGGTCGCGCTCCTGGGCGAAGGCGGCGACGGCCTCGAGCTCCGCGCGGGTGAACACCTTGCCGGAGGGATTGGCGGGGGTGTTGATGATGATGGCCTTGGTCTTGGGCCCCGCCGCGGCGGCCAGGTCCTTCATGTCGAAGGACCAATCCGGCGCGCGCAGGCGCACGAAGCGCGGCACGACCGCGACGGCCTCGAGCGTGCTGACGTGGTAGCCGTAGAACGGCTCAAAGAGAATGACTTCGTCTCCCGGATCGAGCAAAGCGAGACAGGCGGAGTAGAATGCGCCGGTCGAGCCGGCGCTGGCGACGATCTCGGTCTCCGCATCCACGGACAGGCCGTACAGGGACTTCATTTTCCCCGCCACCGCGCGGCGAAGGGGCGCGATCCCGTCGTAGCGGGTGTAGGCGTTGACGCCTTCGTCCATTCCGCGCTTGGCGCCCGCGATGACCTCGGCAGGAACCGGCGTGTCGCAGACGCCCTGGGCCAAATTAATGCCGTTGAGCCGGTCGCACTCGAGCGACATGGCCCGGATCTCGGACTGGGTGATCAACGCGCAGCGGCGGCTGAGCTTTATCGCCATGGGATCATCGAATCCTTTTGGCGACTTTGGGCGGCGGCAGGTAATTGTCGCCGGAGACGACCTTTCGACCGGTTTTCTCTTCCAGCTCCAAGCGGGCTCTCTGGGCGATGCGGCCGCCTGTTTTCGCGGCCCCCTCATTTTTCGCCATGCCCGTCGCCTCGACGCTCTCGGCGATCTGCCGCGTGGACAACTCGGCCAGCGCGGTGAAAATCAGCTCCGCCTCGGTCATATGATCCCGCAGGTTCTGGGACCGGAGGCCTTTGAGCTCTTTGTGCGCCTGAACGCTCAGCTCGGCCCACTCCTGATGGATGACGTTGGTGAGGGCGGCGTATTCATCGCCCTTCTTGACGCCATGGCCGGCCCAGTAGTCGGTCAGCTTGTTGCGAGTTTCCTGGCCCGTCATGCGCTGCTCGATCCACTTGTCCCCGCAGCCCTGTTTACGCCAGGTCTCGCGCGCCCGGTCGAGCGAACGGGAGGGATCGGTCATCTCCTGCATTCGTTCGTAGCCGACCTTGGCCAGCCAGAGCTTGATCGGTTCGGCCTTGGGGCTAGGGACGCTCTGCACGAGGCGCAGCAGAGTTTCGGCGGTGGCCACATCCGTCATGTAATTTTTGCCGTCGGCAGCCGGCATTTTCAGTTGGTGACAATTTGTCACCAACTGACTGCCGTCCTTAACCAGACGCTCTTTCAGCTTATTCCAATATTTCCTTGCGGTTTTAGGATCTGATTGCTGGGTCAGCACTTGAATGATATCCACGACCGAGAACCACCACATCTCGGTCGTCTCATCATAGCTGCGCCGAATGTCATGGCCCTCAAAAATGGCTGGGTTGATTTTCATGCTCTCCTCCGGGACTCACCCTCCATACGATCGACCTCCCGAAAAAGTTCCATGAGCTGATGAAATATCACCATGAGAAAGAGCGAGCGGCCGCGATCACGGCCTCCGCTTCATCGTCCGTGATCTCGACGCTCATCGGAAGGGAGCACACTTCGCGACTGAGAGCCTCGGTCTCGGGGAATCCGCGGTCCTCGAGCTTGAGCGCGGCGTGCTTGTAGTACGGCTTGCGGAACTGCGTCAGAACCTCGATGCCGCTCCGCTTCATATGATCGGAGAAGGCGTTGCCCTGCTTGGCGCGCACGGTGTAGTTCTGGTAGACATGGTCGAAGCCGGGACGGTCATAATGCGGCAGGACCAGGCCGGGCAGGCCGGACAGCGCCTTGCGATAGCGTTCCGCGAGCGCCTTGCGCTTGACTATCCACCCCGGCAGGTGCCGGAGCTTCACGTCCAGGAACGCGGCCTGGAGGTTGTCGAGCAGGCAGGTGAATCCGTGGCCGTGGTACTCCCCGGTCTCGCGGTCCTCCCCGTTGTAGCGCATCCGCCGCGCGTATTGGGCGACGGCGGGATCATTCGTCGTCAGGGCGCCGCCGTCGCCGTAGCCCCCCAATATCTTGAAGGGATAGAAGCTCCAGCAGCCGGTCAGGCCCCAGGCGCCGGCGCCCTTGCCATTGATGCTCGAGCCGAGACTCTGGCAGGCGTCCTCGACCACGGCGAGCTTGTGCTTCTGCGCGATCTTCATGATGCGCGACATGTCGGCCATCCAGCCGCTCAGGTGGACGGGCAGGATCGCGCGCGTGCGGGACGTGATGGCCTCCTCGATCATATCGGAATCGATGTTGAAGTCGAGCTTCACGTCCACGAGCACCGGGATCGCGCCTACGTTCACCACTGCGGAGCACGTCGCCACGAAGGTATGCGCCGGAACGATGACCTCGTCTCCGGGCCCGACGCCGGCCGCGCGCAGGGACAAGTGCAGGGCGTCGTAACCGCTGTTGAGGCCGACCGCGTACTTCGTGCCGACGAATTTCGCCAGATTCGACTCAAAGCTCTTGAGATGCTCCTGGTCGATCAAGGCACCCTTTTGCATCACGTCGAAATAGGCGGCGTCGAGCTCGCCCTTCAGCTCCGCGTAGACGCGAGCCGGAGCGACGAACTTGACGATCTTGCCACTCATACGGGGACCACCAGGGCCTTCGCCCGCGCGACGATGTCGTCCACACCCAGCCCGAACTGCGCCTTCAAATAATCCTGGCTTCCGACGATGCGGCAGAAGCCGCCCTTGACGCCCATGATCGCGAACGGGACCCGCTTCGAAGCGCCCTGGGCCAGGACCTCCGCGACCGCCCCGCCCAGCCCTCCGATCACGCCGTGCTCCTCGACCGTCATCACCGCACCCGTCTCCTCCGCCGCGAGGAGAATGGCCTCCGCGTCGATCGGTTTGACCGTGTGCATGCTCAAGAGGCGCGTCGAGATCCCCTCGGCCTCGAGCTTGGCGGCCGCGTCGGCGCAGGCCTTGAGCATCGTTCCCGTGGCGATCAAGGTCAGGTCTCCGCCGTCCCTCACGCGGATGGCCCTACCGAGCGTGAAGCCCGGAGCGCGGGGGTGCACGGCGGGCTCTCCGGCCTTCCCCAGCCTCAGGTAGCAGGGCCCGTCGTGCCTTACGATCGCCTCCGTCGCCGCTGCGGCCTCGAAAGGGTCTCCGGGAGCGACGACCGTCATCTCCGGCAGCGCCCGCAAGATGGCGAGGTCCTCGAGAGCATGATGAGAACTGCCCAGGGCGCCGTACGCCAGCCCCGCGCCCACGCTGACGACCTTCACGTTGGCCTTGTGGTAGCAGACGTCGTTTCGTATCTGCTCCAGGCAGCGCAGGGTCGGGAAGTTGGCGATGCTGTAGGTGAACACGATCTTCCCCGACAGCGCCAAGCCGGCCGCGACGCCGGTCATATTCTGTTCGGCGACGCCGGCGTTGAGGAACTGCTTGGGAAACCTCTTGATGAAAGGCTCGAAGACGGTGAAGCCGAGGTCCCCGGTGATGAGCATCACGCGCGGATCCCGGGCGGCCTGCTCCTCGAGCTCCTTGATGAAGGCGGTTCTCATGATTTCAGCTCGGCGACGGCGGCGGCGTATTCGTCGACCGACGCGTTCCGGTAATGCCAAAGCAGCTTGTCTTCCATGAAGCTGACGCCCTTCCCTTTGACCGTGTGCGCCATCACGCATGTCGGGCGGCCAGCCTCGAACGGGACCTGGCGCAGCGTCGAATCGATCAACGCCATGTCGTGGCCGTCGATCTCGCGCGTCGCCCAGCGGAAATCCTCCCACTTCTTCGCGAAGGGATCGAGGTCGAGGACCTCCTTCGTGTGGCCCAGGCTCTGGATCTTGTTGTAGTCCACGATGACGACCAGGTTGTCGAGGCCGTGATGCCCCGCGAAAAGCGCCGCCTCCCAGACCGACCCCTCGTCGCACTCGCCGTCGCTGAGCATGCAGTAGATCCGGTGCTTTTGGCCGTCGAGCTTGGCCGCCAGCGCCATTCCGCAGGCGATCGGAAGCCCGTGGCCGAGCGAGCCCGTGGACACTTCGATTCCCGGTATGCCCGTGTGCGTCGCGTGGCCGAAGAGCTTGCCGCCGTCGCGGTAGAAGGTGTCGAGCCACGCCTCGGGGAAGAAGCCCTTATTCGCCAGAACGGCGTACAGCGCGGCGCAGGAGTGCCCCTTGCTGAGGATGAACCGGTCGCGCTCCTCCCATTTTGGGTTCGCGGGATCGACGCGGAGGATGCCGCCGTAGAGCGCGGCGAGGAGGTCGGCCATCGACAGTGAGCCTCCCACGTGCGCGCTGGGCGCGCAGTGAGTCATCCTGACCGAGGTCAGGCGGATGTGACGAGCCAAGCTCTTCAGTGCTTCGATTGTATCGGTCATTTTATCGGGCCGAGAGAACCGAGCGTCATGAAAATTAGCTTGATGTCGAGCCAGAGGGAGCGCTCGTCGACATACTTAAGTCCAAGCCTAATTTTCTCCGGCTGAATCAATTCTTTATAGGTCTTATGAGTATCAGCGTGGCCGCGCAAAATCTCCCCCTCATTGCGAAAACGGATCGAGGCATAATCGGTGATTCCAGGTCTCACGAGAAGAAGACGCCTGGAATTATCATCATACTCCGCCACCTCTGAAGGAACTTCCGGGCGCGGTCCAACAAGACTCATATCCCCCGCAAGCACGTTTATCAGTTGCGGCAGTTCATCCAGCTTATATTGTCGAAGCAAAGATCCGATCTGAGTCACCCGAGGATCATCCGCGGAGGTCGAAGGCCCTCCGATCTTGTCCGCATTGACGACCATGGTGCGGAACTTAAGGATGAGAAAGGGCTTGCCGTGCAGTCCGACTCTTGCGCCTCGGTAAAACAGCGGACCACGGGAACCCAGCTTTATCGCAATCGCTGCGACCATCAACAGCGGAGAAAAAACGACCAGTCCCGCGAAAGAACACATTACGTCAAACAGTCTTTTGGCCATAAAAGATAAGCAGATTTTAGCACTAACCGCGCTGGGGCTGGCGGGAAATACCGCCGCCAGGGCGACACATCCCGCCAGAGATCCCAACCCATACACTAGATGAAGTAATCCAAGCACCGCCATGCTTGAGAAGAAATACTTGATTCCAAGCCGGGAACCGATTTTCAAACCAAAGGATCCGGCGTATATCCCGTAAATCGCCAGGAATACCAGGAAGGTGGCGGGAATTCCATTACCCCACAGAATATCTACCCCGGTCAATGCCATGAGCGTCAAAACGAAGCATAGTGGAGCCAAATGACGAGGAGCCGGACGGTAATCGGATACGATGCTTAGAGGTATGATCGTCCAATAGCCATTGCGGGCCGTCTGCCTCAAGAACGCCGCCATTGTGACGCGAGGATAGTAGCTGCAGACAATCTTGGGGTCCAGAAGAATCCGTCCCCCGGAACGCCGCAGACGCAGATTCATAAGATAGTCTTCACTGTAGAGGACGCCCTCATCATAGCCGCCGAGCTTCTTAAGAGTCGCCGTTTTGTAGCAGCCTCCGAACACCGTGTCGACGAAGACCGGCACGCCGGCTCCAACCCGGAACTGCGAGTCTCCGACTGCGGCGGAGTCCGACAATACGGCAGCTATCGTCGTTCCAACGATACTCGAAGATTTCGATATTGACTTTACGACCCCACCCACATTATCTGCGCCCGATTCCTCCAATAAGCGAACCGACCTTTGGATGTAGTCCTTCGAATAGGCTGCATGCGCATCCATGCGGATCACGATGCGCCCCCTTGCCTCCGAGATGCCCATATTCAAAGCCGCCGGAATGGTGCCCTTTTCGTTCTTGAGGACACGGAGCGAACCGTCCGGCGGACAGAGGGCGGCGGCAATCTCAACGGTCCGATCTGAACTCACGCCATCAATCAGAAGAATTTCATAGTCGCTGCGCGGGAAGTCATTTTGAAAGATCGACTCCAAACACTCGGAGATGAAATGCTCCTCGTTGCGAGCTGGGATCAGAACGGAAACCGTTACGGGCTTATCTTTCGCCATTGACCTTCGCGAAGAGACCTAGAATCGACCCCGCCGCATGAGAACAATGCAGCGTGAGAAAGATCGGCGGAAGCATCAGGACGAGCCGACAGTCTTTTGCCTGGAATGCGGCGTGAGTCGAAACGCCCGATAAAAGGAGAAGGTACGCGGCCGCAAAAGCAGCCAGGCACCATCCAGCGAAAGGATACACGGCACCGGCGCCGAAGAGGATCAAGCATCCGAACAATGATGCTGCGGGAACGAGACTGCGAAACGTGAGCTTCGCCTTTACGATCTTATTCGCGCTGATCGCCCAATATCCAGTTCTAAAACTATGGCGCGCCAATTGCTTGAGCGTTCCGCGTGCCCGGTAAGAGAAACGCATTTCCGGCACAAATAGAACTCGCCCTCCATTCTCGACCAGTCGAGCATTGAAATCCGCATCTTCACCCCGTTCAAGCCTCTCATCGAAGCCTGAGATACGTTCGAAGGTCTCGCGGCGAAAGCATCCGAATGAAACAAAGTCCGTCCAACGGGGCTCCGTAATTCTCAAGAGTCGGGAATATTCTCTTCCGGCTCCCGCCGGATGGCGCGCAACGATTGAGATGCCCTGCGCAACCAGCGAGCCACCGAAAGGAATGATCTCATAGCCTCCACCGACGTTGCTCGCGCCGGACTCGGCAAGTGCTTTCACACCAGCGCGGACATACGATTCAGAGTATGTCGAATGGGCGTCCATTCGGAAAATGATGTCCGACGTCGCCGTCGCGACCCCGAGATTCACCGCCGTGGGAATCGAACGATTCGGATTCGAGATCAACGAAATACCCGGGAAGCGCCCCATGAACTCTCTGATGATGGCAATGGTTCCGTCGGTGCTACCACCGTCGACTACGATGATCTCCAGTTTCTCTGCCCCATAATCCGATCGAAGGATCGATTCTAGGCAATCGGAAATATGAGCCGCTTCATTGAGACAAGGAATGACGACTGAGACGCGCTCCTGCATCTAGGATGGAGACTGAGCTGCGCCGTTAGCGTGGGCTTCAAAAAAAACGCCCTGTCCGACCCGATTGAACCACGGTGAACAAATGATTCCCGGCAAGTAGAAAAAGGAATTAAACATCCATTTCGCGATCCGTATAGCCTGGAATTGCGAACTTCGGTCCTGTCCCGCATTTTGATCGGGCACATGGTACGCTCGGCGTTTGATCCTGTTCTTGAATTTCTCGATGAATTGACCAAAAATCAACGCCTGGGCGGCCGAGGCCAAGCCGTTTGCGTCGAGATAGTGAGAATATTCGACCTTGATGCCGGTCCAATTTGTACGGCTCAGAAGCTCAGAAATGCTCTTGCGATCGAACCAAAGGAAGTGATGGGGCGGGAATATCTCTTCGGAGTAGAAGCGCTGGGAAAATCGCGTGTTTTGAAACAAAGCATGGCGATTGGGCACTGACCCGAAAATGCGGCCGCCCGGCCGGAGCAGCTTCCGGATCTGAAGCAGGAAAGCCGCAGGATCAGGCTGGTGCTCTAGCACCTCGAAAATGGTCACGACATCGAAGCTGCCGGGCTTGAGAATTCCACTCTCAATCGCTTCAACCAGCCCGACCGCATGCGCGTTGGCGATTCCTCGTTTCGACTTCGCGATTGCGACGCTCTTCGCATCGATGTCGATGCCGGTTACGTCGAATCCAAGGGAAGCAGCATGCTCCAGGAATGAACCGTCTCCGCATCCGACGTCCAATAGTCGCCCCCCCGCTGTACCCGCTGATAGAGCGAATCGCGCGCTCCAGGGAGGAAGTCGATACTCGCCGTGGTGCATCACCGCGTATGCCGGGAACTCTTCACCCGAATAGCTGGAATCCTGAAAACCGCGGGGTTCCCAGAATTCAAATGAGCAGGGCTGACATCCGTAGCGACCAAATGTCTTTCCGTTGAACGGCGAGATACATCGCTCAATAAAGCCGCACGACTGAAGGCATATTGGACAGCCGCCGGATTCTGCGATGTTCATGTTCACACTAAGCCCCTTAATAATTTGTCCTCGAGGGCGATGCGGTTCCGCCAAGAGAGAACTCGACTCTCGAACGCCGCGCGCGCCTTCTTGCCTAGCGTTTCGCGACGAGACGGCTCCAGAATCAGACGCCCGAGAGCGCCAACCCCTGCCGGCATCTCGTCCTTTCGCACGAAGATCGCGTCTTCAGGTTGCAAAACAGCGGCTGTGCTTCCATCATCGATCGTGACGATGGTCTTTCCAAAGTACATCGCCTCAAGAATCGGATTTCCCAAGTTCGAGACATCAGTCAAAGATAAAAACACATCTGCCATCTGGTAATAGGGCGCGAGAGCATCGTGCGCGACACCGCTCAAAAACTTAACTTTCGTGCTGATGCCAAGATGCTCAGCAAGTTGTTTAAGCCGCGCTGATTCGGGGCCGTCGCCCGCGACAAGAAGTATCGCCCGCTCCTGAAGATCTCGAGGAAGGCCGGCGAACAAATGAAGCCCACGGTCTTGTCGCTTCCAAAGAACGAGCCTCGACACCATTATCAACACGACCTTCCCTTCTGCGCCGAGGGCGCGACGCAATGAATCCGGCGTCTCTGCACTGGCCGCCGTCAGGTCGTCGATGTCGAGGCCGTTAACCCAAAAGCTGACCTTGTCTTTAGGAACCCCCATGCGGGCGAGAACCTTGTCCCCCTGCGTCCCATCATTCGCCATGATGAGCTTAGTGCACGGCAAGGTGAGGGCGAATCCTCCGTCAAGAGTCAGGGCTCGCCCCCAAATCGTATTCCAATCCTCGACCCGGATAAAGCAGCCGAACCAACGAGTCACAACCGGCAAGCGAGTCACAAGGCCCAGGAGGCACGCCACGGTGGAGCCCTGACCGTTGACGCCATACAGCAGCTGCGGCCTTTCCCGTATTATCGCGAACGTCACGCGCACCAATTCGAACGGTAGATAGAAGAAGAAGAGAAAGCCGATGTAGGCTAGTCGCGTGCCGAGAGTGTATTCATCGTAGAATCCGACCGAATCCGCCGGCCCGAGAAATCCAGCCGCGTGCGAAGGCTTCTTGATTTGCCGCGTCAGCTCTTTCAATTTCCGCAAGGCTCGAAATGCAATCAATACCTGTTTTGGAAGTCGGTGAAAAGTGACAGATGATGGGAAGACCTTGGCCGGATCTTGGAGGCCCGGGTAGCCTGCCGGGAAGGCCGTGAAGACATCGATCTCGTGGCCGAATGACGCCAGATGAAAGATTGTGTTCTTTAACGTCTGGTTCCCGGCGATGTCGATATCGGCCAGACCGCAAATAAAGAAGATTCTCACGCCGCCGCCCCCACGCCGTCCGCCTTACGTCTCCCTGTGCGCTCAAGCATCCAAATGCCGACTAATATGGGTAGCCCGGAGAACACAAGGACCGACGGGATGGGCAGAATATTCAACTGCGCAAACGTGAAGATGAGAAATCCGAAGCAAGCGAGATTCCACACTGTCTTCGGCCTGCGACACAATCGGATGTTAGTCAGCTGCATGCAGAACCCAGTGAACACGCTACCAAAGAGCATGCCGCTGATTCCAAAGTCGGAGTATAAGCCGCTGATAAACGCAGCATTCGCGCTTCCATACCCATGCCCGCCGGTCGGGGAGTGATACATGGCGACAAAGTGGCCCATGTCGAAATACTCCACGCCCACAAGTTTACACAAGCTTCCCATTCCTCGACCGTAGAGATAGTCGATGACATCGGGAATGAGAACGAAATAATAATAGAGCGTATCAGCCGGGGAAATGAATATCCGGTAGCCTAGCCGCTGCATCACCATGGCCACATCGGTGTGATTCTCGGACACGAGCATTACCGCTGAAGGAAAGGCCAGGAAAATGAGGCCGATGATCAAATAGGTGCTCGCCGAAAGCCGCCCACCGTGATAGAGGCAAAAGAAGACCCCGAGCATCAGCAGAATGGAGGCCGCGGGCAGCCGTGCCGTCGAAAAGCTCGCAAACAGGAACGCGAGGAAAAAGCACACCGCGAAAATCCCCTTCCAGACGGCTGTCCTCTTGAGAAGCATTTGACCGAATGAGAACAAGACCAAAACGGGATAGAGCATATCCCTCACGAGGTGATATACGAATCGAAAGTTGGAATCCAACAGCTTCATTGATTCATCACGGAGCTGGGCCAACTGTCCTGCTTCACCAGGGTGCGTCAGCATGTAAAACAGAGGAATGGTTTGCACTTCGACGATATACATGGCGCTGAAGAAGAGCGCGACCCCAAACACAAACGCGAAAGCAGGCACCGTACTCCTATCGTTCCACCCGACCTGAACCGGCTTCAGGTGAAATTGCGCCACTTCATCAGGGGCAAACCGTGATTTCCGATTTGCCAGATCAATTCCCAGCGGCATGGTGAGAAGGACGCTCGTGACCGCAAAGAGGTACTTGAACCTATATTCATCGTCAGCAACGAGAAACACATAGAGACCAGGGAGAAATATCGTGAGCAGGTAGGAGATATACCAAAAGCTCGAGACACTGATGCTTGTGAATTGGAGGACGCCGTTTCGCTTCTGCATGAATGCGAGGGAATATGCGCCGATAGCCGCCGCGCCCAATATCAGGGCGATGTCACCGAGTCCGGCATCGAAAAAGATCAAGAGGCCGAACACGTAAGAAAATGTGACGACCAAGGCGGCGATAAACACTATGCGCGTGCCGCCACGAGATGTTCACCGACCAAGAGCGTCCACGGGCGCTTGAATCTCGACAAGCTGAGCACGAGCACCGCAAACAAGAGAGACTCGACGGCGAGCACCGCGCCGAGCGAAGGATTAAACCCCGAGAAGATAGCCGTACTTCCGGCTAACACTGCATTAATCGCCAGACCCTGGGGAACCAAGAGATCGGCCAATCTCGGCTTCATCATCGCGAGAGCGGAGCCGATCGTCAGCAGGCTTAAACAGGTCAGGCCGCCTACCGTGGCCATGCAAATTCTATTCAGGTCGAGTCCGCTCGAAAATTGGAGCAGCAAATAAACCAGCCCCAAGGAAACGCCGGAATTAATCGCGTTGATCGGACGTTCCGATGTGCTGTCTAATACGGGCGCAAGGAAGACAAAAAGGAGATATGGGGTCACGCCCAAGGACAATACTCCAAGAGCCGGGGCGGCGCCCAAGAACCCTTCCCCTACCCAGGTCTGAATGAGAAGATTCTTCCAGATGATGCCGCGAACCGTCAGAAATACCCCGGCATGCAGGCCAATTCCCAGCAGACACGTGAGAACCTCGTCAATCCGAGCCTTGCCGTCCGGAGTGCCCGCCAAACGGGATATGCGGGGAAGTCCTACGAGCCCGGCAGCGGACGATGCGACCTCTACAAGCCGAAATACCGAAAGTCCTATCGCGAGATAGGAAACTTCCTCGAGGCCTAAACGGCCGGTGGCGAAAAATATTCCAATGCTAAAGAGGCCCGCCTGCATGAAAGTGCCGGGAATCCGAGGCGCTGTGTATTGGAACAGCGCTATTGCGCTACTGCGAATCTCCATCCATGCGGACCGGCGAAGCACCAGAGCGATCGCGGGAAGAGCAGTAATGAGGTGGCAGGCGGCGAGCGCAAGCACAATCTTATGCGGCTGGATATTTATCGCCATGAGTGCGACAGCCACCGGCAGTACCGCTCCCGAAACAAACTGCATCGCGTTCGCCACATGAATCAATTCCCGCGCTCGCAAATACCCATGGGCAATCGAGAAGAGGCAGAAGGCCTGAACAGCGATGACAGTGGCGACGAGGAGCTGCGCGGACACGTGCGTCCCCAGATAGGCGGCGGCCATGCGCTCGCCGAATGCGGAAAACAGGATAAAGGCTGCTGAATTCACTACCCCCGCCATCAGCAGGCTCGCCCATAGAATTCCTTCAGGCCGATTCGATTGCGCCGCGTAGCGGCACACCGCCGAGCCCAAGGTCCCGCCCACAAGCGGCGCCAGGAGGGCGAAGATTCGGTTGGATAAGCAGATTTCACCAAAGCCCGTAGGGCCCATGTTCATGGCCAAATATCGGGTGACGAGAAACGTTCCAGCTGCGGTACCGACGGATGCCGCGGCTGTGAAAAATAACTCTTTAGCTAAGCTGCTCGAGCGAATCACGTATGATTCCCCCGCAATCGCGTCATGCCGCAGTTGCACGGACTGAGCTCCGCACCGCCTCGGCGACGCGATCGATCTGAGCGTTGGTCAGTTCCGGGAACATCGGCAAGGAAAGGGCTCGCTGAGCCATCGCTTCAGCAACCGGGAAGCTCCTGCGGCCAAGCTTGAGGTGCGAATACGCCGGCTGAAGATGAAGAGGAATCGGATAATGAATCCCCGTTTCTATGCCCCCGGCCTGAAGCTGGGCTTGGACTTCGTCCCTGCGGTCGACCTCAATCGCGAAGATGTGGTGAACAGAACTCGTATCCGAATCCTCGAGAGGCAGCTGTATCTCCGGGATATCCCGGAGCAACGAGCAATATCGGGCGGCATGCTTCTGACGAAGCTCGGTCCATCCATCCAGGTACCTGAGCTTTACGCTCAATACCGCCGCCTGAATTCCGTCCATGCGGCAATTAAAGCCCTCGATCTCATGCTCATACTTCTTCGTTCGCCCATGATCGCGCAACATCCGAATCTTGCGTGCAATTTCCGCGTCATCGGTGATGACGGCGCCAGCATCGCCGTAAGCGCCCAGATTTTTCCCGGGATAGAAGCTAAAAGTCGTCGCGTCGCCATACTGTCCGATTCCTCGGTCGCGATAACGGGCCCCGTGCGCCTGAGCGCCGTCCGAAACGACGCGCAGCCCTTTTGCTTTAGCGATCTCCAGGATTGGGTTCATGTCAGCCGGACGTCCGTATAAATGCACCGGAAGGAGCGCTTTGGTCTTAGGGGTCAGAGCCGCTTCAAGGAGGCGAACATCCATATTTCGGGATTGAGGATCGATATCCACGAATTTGACCTTGGCCCCCGTCATCGTTATGGCCTCGGAAGTCGCTATAAAGGTGTTCGGCACGGTGATTACTTCATCACCTGGACCGACTCCGCAGGCCAACAGCGCCAACCGGACGGCGTCCGTGCCATTGCTCACCCCCACAGCCATTGCCGTTCCACAATACTGGCAGAACTCTTCCTCGAAGGCCTTCAAGAAGGGCCCGCCGATGAACGCCGAGTCCACGATGACCTTCGATACCACCTTGTCGATTTCGGGTCGAATTGCGGAATATTGAGCCTTTAGATCGAGGTAAGGTACGCGAGTATCGGGGATATTAGTCATAGGGCAACTCCTTAATGGATCGGAGCACGCGCGCCGGATTGCCGGCGACGACCGCTCCAGGGGGAACATCCTTAGTCACGACGCTGCCGGCCCCTACCAATGCGTTCTCGCCGATGACGACTCCTGGCAGGAGTGTGCTGTTAGCGCCCACTTTAGCTCCTCGGCGAACGGTCGCCCCCTTGAGATTGGCCTTGGCTGTCGGCGAAAGCGGGTACTTGGCGTTTGTGATAACGACACGAGGTCCAATCCAGCAACCGGCCTCGAGAATGGTGTACTCCGGCACGAAGGCTTGAGAATGAATGCGGACGCCGTCGCCGACGATTACGTGATGTTCGAGGATGGATCCGGTTCCGATACTCACGTTGTCGCCGATCGTGTTCATCTCTCGAAGCATGACGCCGTGGCCTGTCTGGAAATTATCTCCGATCACATTCCCCGCATAAATGACGGAATGGCTCCGAATCACCGCCTTCGCGCCAATTTGCGTGGCGAACTGTCCGTCCCGGGCCCCGCGAGGCGGCATTCCGATAATCGCAAACGGTCCCACCGAACTCCCCCGGCCGAGCTTGACGTTCCGGTGGCGTTTAATGGTTGCCATTGTTCCGTTCTCCAAGCCGACATTTCTTTGGCCGGAATCGCAGCGGGACCTCACGGCCGGTTTCAACGGACTCATACAGCGCATTGATGAGTTCCAAGGATTTCCGGCCCTCCAAGCCGTCGACCAGCGCCTTCCGCCCGGACTGAATCGTTTCGACGACAGCACGAAGGTATTCGCGATGATTATAGGCGAAGGACGACGGGTTTTGCCCATGCTCCGCGAGAATACCCGCGTCGCCGGACGCCGGCTCGGTGAATTGCCAAGTTTGGAGCTTGTCCATCGCGAAGCCGCCGATGACAACACTCCCGGTCTCACCCAACACCGATACGGAACCTTCAAGATCGATAGGCCTCGCCGCCGTGGTCGCCTCGATCACGCCGAGCGCACCGCTGCGAAACCGAAGGATCGCTACGGCAGTATCCTCGGCTTCGATCGGCGCCAATCGCGTGGCGGTCATCGCAGTGACGCTTTCGACGTCACCCATCAACCACTCCAGCATGTCGATATGATGGCTCGCCTGGTTCGTGAGGACGCCCCCATCAAAAGCCCACGTGCCCCGCCATGGCGATGCGCTGTAGTATTCAGGCTTGCGGCACCATCGAACACGCACGGTTCCCATGACCAACCGACCGAAGCGGCCAGCGTCGATTGCCGCACGGAGAGCCCTGACGGGAACGTTGTATCGATTCTGCTTGACGACGAAAAGCTTGATACCCGCAGTGTCGCACGCGTGAATCATCGCATCCGCATCCTCGAGACGCAACGCCATCGGTTTCTCAACGACGATGTGCTTTCCAAATTTAACGAGATCGAGGACCCGTTCGGCATGATCTCCTGAGGGAGTTAGAACTGTGACCACATCAACATTTTCTTTCTCAAGCATTGAACGATAATCTTGATAGTGGGGAACGCCGTATTCGCGGCCCGTCTTCTCCGCCAGGACCGCGTTCAGGTCGCAGACCGCAGCAATTTCAGCGGAATCAAGTTGACGCAGCGATTCCAGATGCTTTTTTGCCACCGAGCTACAGCCGACGAGAGCAAACCTGATTTTTTTCATATCAGATCCTATATGTCTCCCGTAAGGCCAGCGGCGTCGTCAACTCGGCCCAATTGCCGCAAGAGCATGCCTTGGAGGTTCCGGTAACGGGTGTCGGCGGGACAGGCGCGCAAAGCACGAGTAGAATTTTCAAGCGCCGCGCGCATCACCTTACGTCTCGGTTCGGCCTCATCGGGAGCCATTTGGGCTTGGTAAGTCGCGAGGTCATAATAATACTTTGGGTTGGCGTCCCAACGAACCGCCTGGCCGAGCATCTCGATCCGGACTTCGGCGCTTCCGTCCGTTCCGCGCAGAACGAATCCCGACGCGATTGCTGCGCGCACTGAACCGGCGATGAGAATAAGGGCCAGGGCTGCGGCGAGGAGAACCGGCTTCGAATTCCGAATGACATTGACAGGAGCGACCGTCGTCCCTATTACGCCCAATAAGAGGAGAAAGAGCACCGCATTAGCCGGAATTTGGAAGTTGAAGTCCACCAGCCCGTGCAGCAAGAAAGACCCCAAAGCCGCCGCGATCCCGCACAACAGGCCGAAGCCTTCACACCTCGACAACAGAATTAAAGATCCAACGCTTTGTCGCAGATAGTAGACCAGGCCGAAAATACAGATTCCGAAACTCGGGAGTCCGACTTGGAGGAGAAACTCGAGCCAGTCGCTATGCGCATGTTCGACGACCCCAGCAATGGCAGCCGGCTTAAAGGGGTAGTACGCCTGTTGAAATGCGCCCAAGCCGGTTCCTAGAAATGGAAAATCCTTGAACAGGATACATCCCGCTTTATAGAGGGATAGGCGAAATTCCACTGATGACTGGAAATACTCAGCGGTCAGCCTAGGGGCGATTGGGCTGGCGAACACGATGAGCAGCGACGCGATTGCGACGGCGGTGACGATGGCGATTCGGTATTTGACTTGCGAGGTCGTCGCTATGCCTAACACCAAAACACACGCGCCAAAGGCGGCCAGGGCCCCGCGAGACAACGACTGAAGCACACCGACGAGGATGATGCCCACCCCGAAAATGATGAGGCCTTGAATCGCCCCGAAGCTTGAATTGTCGTTTCTGCCCTCTCGCTGCGGGCGGGTCAAGAATCGATCCATCAATAACCCGATTCCGCAAAATACCGCCATGACCATCATCGAAGCGGCATGATCTCGATTGTAGTAAGGACCGAACGGCTCAAATCCATATGGAACGTGGCGAAAGCCGTACATCAAGAGCCGATCGTTAGCCAGTTGGACGATTCCCACGATAGAAATAACACATCCGATGGAAAAGACCGCGGCCAACAGCCGGTTGATCGCCCTCTGATCAGCGAACACTCTCGGGGCGCACCAGAGGAGGGCGGCATACGCAGCCCATGTTCGCAATGCGCCGTCCGTCGCGTAGGAGTGTACGGTGCTCGGAAAAATATTGGCCGGCTCGACAATCGAGCCGGGATTGATCCGCTGAATCAGTCCGATCGCGAGCACGAAGAGGGCGATGAAGAAAGGCGCTTTCCTGACCGAGTCTTGCGGCGGGGCTCCGTTCAATGCACTGAAAAAGGTCGCCGTAAAGATCAAAATCGCGAGAAAACCCATGGCCCACGGCTCCACAGCTCCGAACGCCAGGGGACCGAAAGCGACCGCACCGAGTAACAGTGCTTCAGGCAGGCGCTGAGAAAATCGCGAGGTCACGGCACGCTGCCGGCTGCCGCTTCCTGGTGATACTGGTGATAGTATTGCCGATAGTAATAGCCGTAAGAGGCGTATGAAAGGCCGCCGGCCCTCGCGGCGTTGATCGTGACACCGAGGGGTCTAATGCCGCCCGTGGTCAATTTTCGGCACGCGGTAACGATCAAAGGCGTGCGAGTCTCGCCATAGCGAACGACAAAGACGCCGCTTGCGATGTGCCGACCCCACAAGAGCGTGTCATTGACCGGGAACATCGGCGTACAATCGACGATAACGCGGTCGTAGTGTTCCCGCGCCCACGCAATTATCGCGCCTAAACGAGGGGTATTCAGCAGTTCGGACGGATTAGGAGGGCGTGGGCCACACGGCAGAATCGACAAGCCCGGAACTTCGCTATTATGAATCAGATCGAGGGCATCCTCGGCCTTTCTGCCTGATACCAAAAAATCGCTGAGGCCTTTTTCCGTCGAAATACCGAAAGCCCGATGAATGCTAGGCCGGCGCAAATCACCGTCGATCAAAAGCACCTTTTCGCCCAACTGGGCGAGAGCCACCGCGAGGTTGGAAGCAACATACGTTTTACCTTCGCCTTGAACGGTTGAAGTGATGAGGATCGCCTTCGATTTTCCGCCGACTCCGGCGAAATCGACCATCGTCCGCAAATTTCGGATCGCCTCGCTCGTGAGGGATAATTCCTTAGCCAGCATCGGCGCGAAGATCTTCCCGTCTTCGATCCTGGTTTGAGGGATGACTCCCAGGAAGGGTTGTCCGAGCTTGCGCTCGATGTCTTCCTGGGTACGCACGCTCTGATCCAGAAGTTCGATGAGAAAGGCCAAGCCTAACCCGAGAGCTATTCCGCCCAACGCGCCGAGAATGATGTTGGTGAGCTTCTTGGGCTTGATCGGAGTAACGGGCTCCTCGGCCGTATCGATGACACGGACGTTATTGCCCTTGAGCTGACCGGAAAGCTCGGTTTTCATGGAGGAGACGATTCGAGCCGTTTCCGACCGGATTTGAGCTTCGAGAGCGACCATGCTGGACTTCACACGAATCACGGTAGGATGCTTCTCCGTGTATCGCGCGTAAAGCTCCGCATAAGAACTCTGGAGCTTCGCATACTCTCCTTTGAGCGATTGAATCAACGGACTGTTGACGACAGCAGGCAAGTCCGCCGCGTTTGAATCCCCACCCTTAGCCTGTAAGGCCGACAGAACTTCCTTCGAGATGAACAACTGGTTCGCGAGATTCTGTTCAACGAAAGAGTCGCTGAGGCGGTTCGCGATGCTCGCCGCGAATTTAGCATCGTGGGAATCCACGCGGACGTATACAAGGCGGCTCCGGAGGATCGGGGAAATCGTCACAGCCTTCTGAAGCTTCATCATGCCGCCTGGCTGCGCGAAGTCCGCAGTGGCACCCAAATTCAGGTCCGAATAGACCTTCGATAAGAGTGTTCGGCTATGAAGGAGCTTATATTGAGTCTGATAATAATCGTCGTTGGAATTCTCGACCATGGAGCCGCTTTGAACGGCCGCTCCGCGCTCTTTCTCAATAATGAGCAGGGCACTTGCCTGGTATACCGCTTTGGTCGTAAAGGTCACGAGCACGGTGGTGACGAACACCATTATTGCGGCGGCGGCTACGATCCAACGCCGGCGCATGATCACATCGAGGTAATGCGTCAGATCAAGATCGTCGGTCACATTGACATCGGCCATGGGAACCTCTAGAAGTAGCTTTCGGGGATGAAGACGATGTCGTTGGGCTCGAGGGCGATGTCCTTCTCCTTCTCACCCTTCTTGGTGATGGCGGAGACCTCGATGGTGAAGGACTGGCTGACGCCGTTGAGCATGCGCACGACGCGGGTGCGGTCGGGAGCGGCCAGAGACGCGAAGCCGCCGGCCTGGGAGATGGCCTCGAGCACGGTGAGCTTGGTCTCGGTGGGAATCTCGATGGCGCCCGGCTTGTTGACGTGGCCGAAGACGAAGACTTTCTTGTTGCCGTACTCTTTGATGAAGACGGTGACCTGCGCGCCGCGCAGGAAGTCGTTGAGCTTGGCGGCGATGGCGGCCTCGGCCTCGGAGGTGGAGAGGCCCCCCACCTTCACGGAACCGACCAGCGGGTAGGTGATCGTGCCGTTCTGGCTGACGCGAATCTGGCGGTCCATATCCTTTTCACCCAAGACGGAGATCTGGATCAGGTCGGCGCCGCTGATGCGGTAGTCGGTCTTTTTGGACGCGACCTCCTGAAGGGCGGAGGCGATGGCGGCTTCCTCGGCCTGAGACTGCTTGGTCAAGGGCTTGGCGCCGGGCGCCGCGGGGCCGGTCGCGCAGGCCGAAAAGAGGAGGAGCGGAAGACGGTTCATCGATGAGGATTGTACCAAATCAGCGGGAGGGTGCCGTCAAAAAAAGGTCATGGTATTATGACGTCGCGGGAACTTTTTTGAGGGGTCGATCGTATAGTCAGTAGGACTTCGGGCCCAGTGGTTCGACGGCTCAGGACGGGATGCGGCGGGCCTGACCGCGGGCTTAGCGCGTCCGGAAAAGAGCGGAGACGACGTCTGGAGAGGATGCGGGCTCACCGACGAGCATTGTAGCAAATGGACGAACATATGTCCGTCAAACGCCCAAAAGATCACGTAAGATTTCGTTGAGTCGCGTCGGCCCAAGAAAGATCCT
>JBBTJN010000152.1:0-17626 GCA_038059415.1 Elusimicrobiota bacterium
GATCATGCTCACCGCCGCCGTGGCGGGCCGGGCCGCGTTTTCAGCCTTCGCGCTTTCCTGCGGCGCCTTCACGCTCATCTTCACGTTCGTGTCGGCCGTGTTCGCTCGCCGTTTCCTGCTCGCCCGCCATGGGCACGCCGCAACGCCGCTGCCCCCCATAACGATGATCAAGCCCCTCAAGGGCGATGACCGGGACCTCTACAAAAACCTCGCCAGCTTCTGCCGGCAGGATTATCCCTGCTTTCAGATCCTGTTCTGCCTCGCGAGTCCCGATGACCCGGCGCTGAGCGCCGTCTCGCGCCTCAAGAAGGAATATCCGGACGCCGACATCGAGGTCGTGGTCTCCCAAAACCGCATCGGCTACAACCCGAAGGTCAACAACATGGCCAACGCATATCCGTTCGCCAAGTACGACCTTCTGTTGATGTCCGACTCGGATATCCTTGTCGCGCCCGGCTTCCTCAAGCGCATGGCCGCGCCCTTCGCGGACTCCTCCGTCGGCCTCGTCACGTCGTTCTACCAGGCGTCCGGCGTGCGCGGCCTATGGGGCTGCATGGAGGCGCTGTCGATCAACGCCCATTTCCTGCCGCAGGCCGCCTGCGCGGCCCAATTCGGGATGCGCTTCGCCATGGGGGCGGCGATGATGGTTCGCCGCCAGGCCTTCGAGGCGTCCGGCGCGTTTTCGAACCTCGCCGATCACCTCGCCGACGACTTCCGGCTTGGAGAGTCGGTGCGCGAGGCCGGTTGGCGCCTGGAGACGGCGGGGGGCTGCGTCGACGCGGTGCCCGACATCGCAAGCGGCCTCGGTCACTTCAATCACTTGGTCCGCTGGGCGCGCACGATCCGCCTGTGCCATCCCGCCGGCTACTACGCGAGCCTGCTCCAGCACGGATTCTCCCTCCTCACTTTGCGCCTGCTCGTACAGGGGCCCGATGCGGCCGGCGTGGCTTTGCTGTCGGCCGTATGGGCCGCCAAGGCCGTCTCGACCGCGTTGCTCGCGGCCGGGTTGGGCGGACGCCAGCCGGCGCGCGCTCTCTGTCTTCTGCCGCTGTCGGAATGGTTCTCGTTCGTCGCCTGGTTCGCGGCCTGCGCGTCGAACACCGTGCTCTGGCGCGGGGAGCTCTTCGTCGTCCGGTCACAAGGGCGGCTCGAGCCCGTCGCGCCCTAGAGGCCCCATGCGCGCGGTCCGACGACAGGTCACCTTCCTCATCCTCGCCCTCGGCACGGCGACCTTTCTCTATCTGCTTTGGTCTTTCGGGCCGCTGCGCGTGTGGAGACTCTTTCGCGGCTTCGGCTGGGGCTTCGCCGTCGTGCTCCCCTTCCAGATTTTCGACCACATGCTCAACGCGACGGGCTGGCTCCTCGCCTTCACCCCCGCCGAAGCGTCGCAGGTCTCATTTTGGGACCTCGTGCGCGTACGCGTCGCGGGCGACGGCGTCAATTACCTGACCCCGAGCGGCAACATCGCGGGAGAGTTCGTGCGCCCCGGCATGCTCCGCTCGCCTCTCCCGAGCGAGGCGAAGGTCACGAGCGTCTTCATCGCGAAAGCCACCCAGTCGGTGGGGCAGGCCCTGTTCGTCCTGTGCGGACTTATTTACCTGATCAACGCGCGCTCCTACGCGTTCAAGGCCGACCAGGCGGGATGGGCGGCGGCGGGCATGAGCGTCATCCTCTTTGGCATAGCGCTCGGCATCGGCCTGTTCGCGGCGCGGCCGCCGGCGTGGCTCAAGAGCCGCTTCCCCTCCGCAGTCGAGAAGACCGAGCCGGTGCGGCGCAATCTTCGCGGGTACCTCCGGCGCCATCCCGGGCGCCTCGCGGGCTCGATTTTATTCTTCATGCTCGGCTACGCGTGGGGTGCGGTCGAGATATGGCTGATCTGCCGTTTTCTCGGCTTGCCGATCGGCCTTGAGACCGCCCTGTGCATCGAGTTTCTCTCGAACATCGTGGATTGCTTCGCCTTCATGGTCCCCGCGAAGATCGGCACACAGGAAGCGGGCAAGACCGTCATTTTCAAGGGCCTGGGCTTGGCGGCAGAGGTGGGCTTTACCGTCGGCCTGATACGGCACTCGCGCGAGATGCTGTGGGCAGGCGTCGGCCTGGGTCTGTACGCCTTGCGGCGGCGCACGCTCAAGAAGACCGGCTGACAAGCTCGACGCCATGATCTTCAAGAGCGCGGCGCACCTTCGCGCTGAGCAAGGTCTCGAGCTCCGTCGTGCTCTGATGCGACGAGGTGGGAGCTTCGCTCGCGCGCAGCGCCGTATCCGTAGTCGGGTGAAAGTACATCTCCGTGGTCCCCTCCGGGAGCCGGCCGATCAGCCACAGAACGTAGTCTTCATTCATGAGCCCGGAGCGCAGGAGGCCCCAGGAGCGCGGCTGGTCGAGGCCCGCGGCCGCTGCGCCGACCCAGGCGCCTAAAGCGCTGAAAGTCCCGGCCAGGAGCGCCGCGGCGGGCCTGCCCACCCCCGAGAAGCCCTTGAGCGCCTCCCACTCCCCCGCGGGCAGGCGCACGCGCGGTATGCCGTATTCGCGGGCCAGGCGGCAGACAACGGGGAAGATGACAGGGTGGACGTGGACATTGATGTGGCCGTCGATGTGGGTGGGCTTGATCCCGGACTTCAGAAGCACCTCGATCTGCGCGCGAATCTCGCCGTCGAGGCCGGCGCGGGCGCGGGCGCTGAAAAAGTAGCGCGCGCCGGCCTTCCCCGGTGAATCGGAGCACAATTCAAGGTGCAGGCCCACGCCGAGGCCGGGGTTGTCGTGGGCGATGCGGACCGCCTCGGCGGCGGCGGGGCGCAGAACCATGAGGCTGGCAAATCTCAATATGCCCGCGCCGTAGGCGCGCAGCACCGCGGCGTTGACTCCCGAAGTGTCGCCGAAATCGTCGCCGGTCGCGATCAGGCGGCGGGTCAGTATGCGCGGGAGGTGACCGTAATGGTGCATGTTAACAGCGGCGCGCCCGTGACGACGATCGAACCGAGTTCGGGGTGCGAGCAGGTGCACGAGCAAGTTCCTGCGGGGCCGGAGCACGCAAACATCGGGATACTCGAGCAGACGGAGTTCACAGTGCTCCAGTAGCTGACGGCAACGTTGAGTAGGGATTCGGCTTCCTTCCGGCGTATGGCGCTTAGGCCCGTCCGGTCGACGGCGGCGTAGTTCATCATCACCATGCGCAGCAGGCCGCTGGCGATCATCGACACGATCACTCCCGTGACCAGGACGTAGACCAGGATGGAACCGCGGCGGTTGAGTTTAATCAAAGGTGTTGTTGTATTGTTTCTGCAGGGGGACGTCGACGTCGAAACTGATGAAGCTGGGGACGGGTTGGAGCGTAGTAGCGACCTGCGTGCCGATGGAGTATTGCACGCGCATGCCGCCGATGGAGTCGCGCGTGAATAGGGTCGGCGCCAGGGGCAAAGTTTTTTGGACGCGGTACCCAACCACTTGGTTGATCGCGCTCATCCACGGTGCCGCCGGAGTCTGGCTGCAGTTCAAGATCGCCGCGCCGGGATCCGGGCAGTTGACCGACAACTCGAGGCGGCGAATCAAATAATTACTGGGGGTCGTCGTGTCGAGGCAGTACCCGACGACTTTTGTGGGCAGGGTTGTGTCGATCCGACCGGCTAATATCCGCGACCAGTTATGGCACACGACGATCGAGTCGCTCGTCTGCGGCCCGTTATATGCCGGATAGGCGAGGACGTTGGCGTCCGCTATCTCTTTGATCATGCTCTTGTAGCTGACGAGCGCCCAGCCGGTGTCCGTGCCGGCGCGGATGCCTTCGATCTGGTTTTTCGTCATTGAGGTGAAGAGCGTGGCCACGCCGACTAGGACTAATGCGGACAACGAAACCGCGATCAATAGCTCGATGAGCGTAAAGCCCGCGCTTTTTCTCATGGCTGCGTCCAAGACGCCGTGATGACGACCTGAGGGACGGGTCGGCCGCCGAGGGTGCCCATCTGGGTCACGACGTAACTGATCCTCGCGTTGAACGGCGGCGCCTCGAACGTGGCCGGGAAAAAGTTGATCAGGTCGTGTGTGCCATTTGCCAGAGCGTAGCAGGGCGGGGGGGCGCAGCTCATGCTATCTTGGACGTCAAGCAGCGGATTGGGCCCGGTTATCGACCACTTGTTAATAGTTCCTGGACCGGGGCCCGGAATGTCCGAGGTAAGCGGGTTCGGGTCGCCGGTCACATAATTCTTGAGCTCGTCGGCGAGTCTGCGGGCGCCGGCCTCGGCCGTGAGCTTGTTTACGTTCTTTTTTCCGCTGCCCCTGGTCGTGATCGCCACGCTCATCACCGCCGTGACCATGAGCGAGGTCAGCAGCATGGCGACGACGACCTCCACGAGTGTGTAGCCGGATGCGCCCCAAGGCGCCCGTCGCGGTTTAATAAGTTGGTGCAGGTGCTCCGCCATTGGCTGTAATGACCCCCCCGGCACTCACCGCGTAGCCCCAAGTCGAATACGTGCCGGATTTCCGTCTCGCCCCCGCTATGCCGCTGCCGCCGCTAGTGAAGCAGGGACCTCCGTTGCAAGCGAATAAATCATAAGCACTCGACCCGAAATCTTGATCGGCGAGGTACTTGCACCAGACCAGTGCGCAGGCCGGGCCGCCGGAGTTGGACGCGGGGCAGGTGCCGGGGGCGATGCTGCCGCAACTGATGCCTGCGGTGGCTGGGAAGGCGCCTACAGCGTAATTGCCGGAGTGGTCAAGGAAGAACATCCTATTCGTCGTCGCGATCATGTTGACGAGAGCGACCGCATCGTCGGCCTTCGACGTCTCGAGGCTCTTGAGGTATGACGGGATGGACATGGCGCAGAGGATGCCGACGATCAGCACGCAAACTAGAAGCTCGATGAGTGTGAACCCGCGGCGGCGTCTGCCGGTCATGATTTCCCCAGGGACGACAGTTTAAAGATGGGCAGGAACACGGCGAGAACGATGACGCCGACGAGCATGCCGATGGCCACGACCATGATCGGCTCGATGACCGCGTTGAAAGTTCGGGTGAACTGGTCGATCTGCTCCTTGTAGAACGAGGACAGCGTGACGAGCATGTCCGGAAGCTTGCCCGACTCCTCGCCCATGAACATCATCTCGGTCACCAGCGGCGGAAGCGCCCCGGTTTTCTTGAAGGACTGCGAGATGGACTTGCCGCTCGCGACGTCGCTCTTGACAGAGGCGAGGACGCGCTTGAAGATGATGTTGTTGACAAAAACGCCCTCAAGCACCGCGATCGCGTTGAGGATGCTGACGCCGGACTCGATTAAGGTGGAGAGGGTGGTCAGCATGCGCTCGATCATGATGTTCTTTAGGAAGTCGCCAACCAGGGGTAAGCCGAACAGCAGCGCCCACTTGGATTCCTGGCCAGACTCCGTCGAGCCGTAGGCGGACAGGACGAACCAGATGGCGACGAGAGTGACCGTCAGTCCGGCGAGGTGATGGACGAGGAGGTTGGAGACGAAAATGATGGCCGCGGTCAGAGGCGGCAGCTTGACGTTGAAGCTGGCGAAGATTTCCGCGAACACGGGGACGATCTTAAGAATGAAGAAAAGGAGGACGCCGCAGGAAACCGTCATCAGCACGCCGGGATAGGCCAACGCCGAGATGATCTTGCCCTGGATCTCGGCCTGGGAATGGATGTAGCTGCCGATCTGCTTGAGCACCTTGGGCAATTGTCCGCCCATCTCGCCGGCCTGCACGAGAGAGACCCACATCGTGTCAAAGGCCTTGGGGTGGCGCTCCAGGGCGCGGTAAAGGGCCGTGCCGCTGGAAACGTCCTTCGTGACCTGGGCGAGAGCGTACTGGAGGGGCTTCGAGCTCGAGTTCTCTCCGAGCAGCGCCAGCGCCCGGACGAGGGGCACGCCGCCGTTGAGAAGCGTCGAGAGCTGCTCGGCGAAGAAGACCATGTCGCGAAGCGCCGGCTTGCCGCCGCCGCCGATCTTGCCTCCCGACGAGGAGACCGACGTGTCGACCATGATGGCCAGGATGAAGTAACCCTTGGCCTGAAGGACGCTGATCGCTTCGTTTTCACTGCCCGCATCGAGAGCCCCCGAAGAGGTCTCTCCCTTGCTGTCCTGCACCGTGTATGAATAACGCGTCATTCTGTCCCAGTGTAACAGGTGTTATGGGCCATGTCAATCCGCCACGGTTACGGACAGCACCTCTTCAATCGAGGTCAAGCCGCTGATCACTTTGCGAAAGCCGGAGGCGCGCATGGTCCACATGCCGGCCTCTTCCCCCGCTTTTTTGAGCTTTCCGACGTCCGCGCCGTAACGGTAGATGATTTCCTTCATCGCGGCATTGAGCTTGTAGACTTCATAGATGGCTATGCGCCCGGCGTAGCCTGTGCGCGAGCATTTCTCACAGCCGCGGGCCTCGTAAAACACGACTGTGGCCGGGTCCGGAGGCGGCGCGAGCAGCGCCTCGCGCACGACTTGCTCAGTCAGGTCCGCCGGGACCTTCGCGGGCTTCTTGCACAGCGGGCAGAGCAGGCGCACGAGGCGCTGTCCCGCCGCCAACTGCAGCGAGTTCGCGAGCATGAACGGCTCGATGCCCATGTCGATGAGGCGCGCGACGCAGGAGAGCGCGTCGTTGGTGTGGAGCGTCGAGATGACCAGGTGGCCGGTGAGGGCGGCTCGCAGGCACGTCTGCGCGGTTTCCTGGTCGCGGACCTCTCCGACCAGAATGACATCGGGGTCCTGCCGCAGAAACGAGCGCAGCGCCGAGGCGAAGGTCAGGCCGATGTTCGCGCGCACCTGAACCTGGTTGATGCCCTCGATCTTGAGCTCGACGGGATCCTCGATCGTCATGATGTTGATGTCGGGGCTTTTGATCGTGGTGAGGATGGCGCCGAGCGTCGTGGTTTTGCCGGAGCCTGTCGGGCCGGTCATGAAGAACAGGCCATGGGGCTTGTTGGCCGCCGCGATGATGTCGTCGCGCTGCCTCGGGTCCAGGCCGACCTTGTTGATGTCGAGCTCGACCGCGCCTTTGTCGAGCAGGCGCATGACGACCTTTTCGCCGAACACGCACGGGCAAATCGAGACGCGCAGATCGATGATGCGGTTCTGCACCTTGATCGAGAACTGGCCGTCCTGGGGGAGGCGGCGTTCGGCGATATCGAGCTTCGAGAGAATCTTGATGCGCGAGATGATCGCCGCGAACAGATGCTGCGGCGGGGGGCTGCGTTCGTAGAGAATGCCGTCGATGCGAAAGCGCAGCGCGACGCGTTCATCGTACTTCTCGATATGAATGTCCGACGTGCGTTCCTGGATTGACTGCTTGAGAATCGCGTTGATCAGCGTGACGACCTGCGCGCTTTCCTCGCCGCCGGTGGCTCGGTCGAGGTTGAGGCGCTCGTCGCCGACCTGAGTCGTTTCCTCGACAGCGACCTCGTCCTCCCGGCCCTTCTGCAGGGACGCATCGATGGCGCTGCTGCCCACGTAGAACTCGTCGATGGACTTCAGTATCTGGCTCTTGGTGGCAATGAAAGCCTGTATATCACTGCCGCTGAGAAGCTTGAGATTGTCGATGAGGAGGACGTTGTCCGGGTCGGTCAGCGCTACGGCGAGCACGTTCTCATCAAGGAAAAGAGGGAGGACCAGGTTCTCGCGCGCGTATTGTTCAGGAACGACCTTCTCAAGGCCCTGCCCCTTCTCCGACTTTAGGATCTTGTTTTCGCGCGAGGCGTAGGGGACGCCAAACTGCTTGGAAAGGGCGATGGCGATGTTCTCTTCCTGCGTGAAGCCGAGCCTGACTGCCGCCTCACCGAAGGGGCACTGACTTTGCGTCGCGACCTTTTGGGCCTTCTCGCACTGATCTTCGGTCAGGACGCCGCTGTTGACGAGAATCTCGGCCAGATTCGACATAGAATATTTCCCCTTTCCTTCGCTGGAGTATAGCCCGCCTGCTGCGGTTGTCAAGACCGGCTCACCCCAAGACCTCCTGACGTTTAATCGCTGACGATGGTCGGGGTGATGAATATGACGAGGTCGGAGTTGACCCGTCGAGTCGAGGAACTCGTGAAGAGCCAGCCGATGATCGGGATGTAGCCGAAGAACGGCACCTTGCGCACGACTTTGGACTCCGTCGAGCGCAGCAGTCCGCCGAGAACCAAGGTCTGGCCGTTCTTGATGCGGACCAAAGTGGACGCCGCGCGCTTGATCGGATTGAACACCCGGTTTGACGATGCAGAGAGGGACGCTTCCTGAATATCCGTGAAGGAAGGCTGGACCAGCATCGTGATGTAGCCTTCCTTGTTGACCTGCGGAGTCACCTTCAGCACGAGCCCTGTCGCCTCGCGGTGGACGCCGGAGACCTGTAAGCTGGTGCCGCCGGACGCGCCGGCCTGCGAGACCTCGAAGTTCGTGGCCTCATTGGCGCTGATTTCAATTATGGCGCTCTTATTGTTGAGGGTCAGGATCTTGGGCTTGCCGAGAAACCGAGCTTCGGAGCGCGAGATCAGCGCGCGCAGGGAGATCTTCAGAGACGTCAGGTCGAGCACGCTGGTCTTGAGGAACGAGCCGGTCATGGTCGTTCCATCCGTTGCCGTGTCGGCTGTGGATGTTGCGGCGACGCTTCCGACGGAGCTGATGATGCCGGTGCCCGGGGTGAGCGGGTCGAAGAATCTGGTTTTGCTGAGGTTGAGCGGCAAGTTGAGCGGGAAGGACGTGTCTCGTAGGCCGCCTGTGAAGGTCCCGAGCTCGCCGTTGGGTCCGCCCCACTCAAAGCCGAGCTCGCGGCTGCGCGTGGAGTCGATCTCGACGATCTGCGCCTCGATGAGAACCTGGGGCGCCTTCTTGTCAAGTTCGGAGATGATCTGCTCGATCTGAGGGAACACCTCGGGAATGTCGGTGACGATGAGAGCGTTCGTGCGGGGTTCGATTTCGACGTGGCCTAACTTGGAAAGGACGCTGCGCACGACATTGATGATCGCCACCTCGGAGGAGTTGATGCCCCCGCCGGAGGCTGCCGCGCCTGCGCCGCCTCCGCTGCCGCCCGAGCCGCCTCCGCTGCCGCCCATGGGACTTGCGCCTACGGGTGACGCGCTCGTGTCGCCGCTGAGCGGGATGAGGGGGACGAAGCTTAAGGTGTAGATGCGTGTGATGAGATTCTCCACGCGCTTGGAGCGCGGCGTTACCACGTAGGTGCTGCTCTTGCCGATTTGCTGATACGTCAGGCCCTTGATTTCGAGCAGGACCTGGAGAGCCTCGCGAACGGTCACGTTCTGAAGGAACGCCGTCACGCGTTTGGACTCAAGGCCTTCCGTGATGATGAAGTTCACCTTGGCTTGGGCCGAGATCGTATCGAGGAAGGTCGCCAACGGCGCGCCCTTCACGCGCACGGTCACGCGCATGTCGAGAGGGGCCGTAGAGGCAACCGCGGCGCCGCGCGACGGCGCGACGGCGCCGATCTGCACGCTCTGAACCTGCCGCGACGCCGCGGCTTCGTCGGGCTCGACTGCGGCGTCGGCCTCCGTGAGAGGTCCTCCACCGGGCGCCTGGGCCTTCTGCTCGAACTGCGGATTGGCCTCGGGCTCCGCGCGGCGGCGCTGGGCAAACGCCTCCCCCGGCCCTGCAGCCGCCACGCCGAACGAAACGAGAATCGACAGAGCGGCTCTCGCGATTTTCTTCCAGCGGTTCTCGTGCGTGCGAATCATGATGCCTCCTGCGGCATTAATCCCGGTTGATGCCCTTTAAGAATCTCTTGCCCTGATATTCGAACGTCACGCCCCTTGAGTTGATCTTGACGATCTTGATTTTCGTGCGCCCGACATACTCGCCCGAGCCGAGGACCTCGTCGTTGACGATCGCCTTGAAGACGTTATCCTGACTGCTGACGATGCCCTGTAAATTGAGCAAGGTCGTCGGGTTCACCGCCTTGACCTTCCTCGACCTCTTGTCCATATTCGCCCGCTTCATGTTCTCGAGATCCTCGGCGGCTTTGCGCTTGGCCTCCTCATTCTCGGCGATTCGGGCCCGATCAAACGGCGACAAAGTGGGATCGCGCGCGAGCGGGGGCGCCGACACCGTCGCCGAGGAAAGGGCGGGCGCCTTGTCCTCTCCGGGCGCAGGCGCCGTCGTCAGGTCCACCGTCGCGGCCGGGGCATCAGCGGGCGCGGCGGGGGCGGCGGGGGCGGCCGGGGCATCAGCGAGCGCGGCGGGGGCGGCCGTGATCGACGGCGTCTGGACCGCCGTCGAAACGGCGGGCGCCATCGGGTTGACGAGCTTGGCGCTTGGTGAAGACGGGAACATCCCCCCCTCAGGCACGCGGCCGCGCGCCTTGGCCGCGACCGTCCTATCATGATCGGTCTTCAAGTGCGACCACCAGTTGTAAAAGAGCACGCCGGGCACGGCCAAGACGACCACGAGGATCACCCAGCCAAGACCGCCGCGCGCGCTTCTAGTGCCGGCCATCACTCCAACCTCTTCTTCGGGATCACGGTCATCACAGAGACGGACACGCCGCACGTTGCGAGCGGGGAAGACTTCTTATTGATCGAGAGCACGCTGACGTGCATCAGGGGCGTCGCGCTCTCCAGGCGCAGGAGCCAGTAGTAAAGGGCTTCGAACCTCAGTGTGAGCTGGACGGTCGAGGTCTGAAAGAGGAGGCTTCCGCCCTCCGTCTCCACGATCGGCCGGAACACCTCGGGGGTCAGATTGTCGGCGCGCAGCGAGTCGAGCATCGCGTTGGAGAGCCACTGCTTCGAGTCCTTCAAAAGCGGCAACGTATCGTAGGAGTTCATAAGCTGATTGTGCACCTCCTGATACGCGGCGCTGGCCTCGGACATGGCCCGCGCCTCCTTAATCTGCGTCGTCAACTGGGACATCTTATTCTGCGGCGGCTTGTAGATCGCGTAATAGGCGCCGGCGATCAAGATCCCGCTCAACAAGAATGTCCTTTCGAACCGTTTGGAGCCCTTGTGGCGCAGCGTCGCGATCACCATGTCGGCCTCGGCCTTGACCGCTTTCAGGCAGGCATTGAGGTCCATCATCGGTGCCCCTTCATTTCGAGGATGAACTGTGTACGCCCCTCGATCTCGCTGGCCAGAGCCTCAGGCGCGAGGGCGCTGGCGGAGCGATCCTGCTCGGGCGCCTTCGCCTGGAGGGTCAGTTGCATGTCGAACAGCGGCCCGAAGTGCGGGTCGCGGCGCAATGTCTCCTGGAACTTGGAAACCACATCCTGCTCCTCGGCGCCCGTCGCGGCGACGACGCGTCCTTCCAGGGTGAGCACGAGCTCGCCGTGGTCGGTGGACAGAGGATTGTTCACGGATATATTGGTGAGCCACACGTTGACGGGCATGATCTCCACGAACTCGCGCAGGAGCGTCGAGAGCATCAGGCGCTTGCCCCCGGTGACCCCGCGCAGCCGTGCCAACTGTTCCCTCATATCGATCAGCTTGAGGTTGATATCAGCGGCACTCATTTCCTGGACCGCGGCCCGCGCCTCCGGCGCCAAGACATATCTGCTCAGCTCCCTGGCGCGATAGCTGTAGGTTGTCATCTTGAAGAGGCCGACGCCCGCGAGGAACACGGCAAGCGCCATGGCGGCGGCGATAATGTCGCGCGCCGCATGACGCTCGTCGACGCTGATGCGGTTTATCGTCGCCAGGTCGATGGTGACCGCGCAGTGAAGCGACGAGCGCGCGGACGCCCCGATGGCGGCGTAGCCGCCCCAGTCCCCGCCCTTGATAGACAGGAGTTTCGCGGTGTCCTGTATCTCCACGGGCATGCCGGTTTCGGCTGTGAACGCTTCCTTCCATGGTCCGAGCGTCGCCGGCGTGCCGCTGAGCTTGATCTTTGATATCCCGCTCAGCCCAAGTTGCTTGCGGGCGAAGGAGAGGCAGCCCGTCATGTCCACCTTGCGCTGGTCGGCAAGCGAGGTCACGGCGCCCATGAATAGCTCGCGGAAGAAGACAGGAAATCCGTTGTCGCAGACCATTATGCGGATGTTGCCGTCGTCGAAATGAACCTGAATGAAAGATTGCGGCCCCTTTACAGGCTCCACTCCCTGCCACAGGCGCAGAACGGAGCAGGGCGCCACCTCAAGTCCGATCAAATTCAACCCGAGGGACGTGATCAACGCCGAGATGTTCGCCAGGTTCTGGTTCTGCGTGACCGCGATGAGCGCTCCCATCCGCGGCTTGCCGGTCGCATCGGACGGCATCGTCCCCGCCTGGAAGTCGTAGGTTAGCGTGTCGAAAGGGATCGGAATGTACTTCTTGGCTTCGATGGGCACCGCGCCGGCCAGGAAGCGTTCGGCCAACAACGGCATCGGGAAATAACGCAGCAGTCCCAGGTGGTGAGAGAGCGTAACGACCACATTTTTCGTGTGCCAGCGGCTCTGGGACATGGATTGCCGGATCAGCCCTCCGACCTTGAGCGGGTCGGCGAGAAAGTTCGTGCTCATCGTCAGGGTGCCGCCGGTCGCCTTGCCGTCGAGAGGAATGGGGATGCGCACCAAATGATCGACGGTGACGCATTCGCCCTTGCCCAGCCGCGTTGCGGCGATGTACACCATCTCCGGGCTGAGGTACAGGCCGAGGCACGGGCCGGTCTGCGGCTTGCCCTTGCCGAAGGCCAAAGAGTCGATGATCTGGTCGACGGCGGCTTTCATTGAGTCCTCGCAAACGCGAGATCGACTTTCGCGCCGGCTCCGGACGCGGCGAAGGTCATGAAGATTCTCTTGGAATCCACCTGATAGCGGTTGACGAGAATGCCGGCGACCATCTTGGCGCGATTGCCGGCAAGCGCCGCTCCGTCGGCTTCCGCCGCCGCGCTGTGTCCAGTCACGCGCAAGTTCTCAAGCGGATGCATCGGGATAGCCGCGGCGATCGTCACCAGAAGCTTCTCCGCTTCCGACGTCAGTTGGTACGTCCCTTGATTAAAATTTAAAGCCCACTCGTCGGCCGCGGCCTGCGAGGCCTTCGGCTCGGACGCGCGGGTGGCCTTCCCCTTGTCCGCTTTCCCCGCCGCCCTGCCGCGGACGGGGCGTTTGACGACGTGCCGCTTGCCGCGCCCGGCCGAGACGCGCTTGGGCAACTCGACGGGGTTCAGCGCCGCCTTCACTCCTTTGACGAGAGGCTTCTTTGCGGCGCCGGCCATATCGGCGCTGGGCGCCGCGGCGGCCCCGACTTTCGCGCCCTCGGCCGGAGCCTTGTCGGCGAGCAGCTTATCGGAAGGGCCGTCGTCGAGCACCTCAATCCAGCGGTGAATCGAACGCTGGCGGTCCTTCGCGTCAATAGCGGTCAGTACGCACTCGTAGCGTCCCGGCGCCAGCATCTCTCCGAAGTAGTTCTGCTTGCCGTTCCAGAAGATCTGGTGGAACACGGGGCCGCCGCCGACGACATTCTGCAGCGGCGCCAGCTCCGCGCCGCCGTGAGACGGCCGAAGGATCTGGAACTTCCAGGATACGAGCCCGGCGGGCGGGTCGGAAACGGAGAACTCGACGAGAACGCCTTGCCCTCGGGCGGGCCGCAACGAAGGCGGGTAAACACCGAGCGAGATGGGCGGCCCGAGTTCGTCGCCCACCACGCTCTCCACGACGAGGCGCAGCGGCTGGTTGTACACGAACACGATGACGACGCCCTTGAAGTCCGTCAGGCCCTTTGGAACGTCTACCTGAGTGTTTAGCAGATTTACGCGCACGCGCGGCGGGGCCACGCCCGCGTTGAAGAAGTGGGCCGAGATGCCCATCGTGCGGCGCATGTCCATCACCTTTGCGTCGCCGAGCACGGTGCCCTCGGGCAGGATCACGGCCTGCGTCGTGCCGAGCGCGAACACGAGCCTCGTCAGGGGATCAAGAATCTTCGATGCGCCGGCCTGGAAAGCGATGCCGGTCTGGAACAACAGGGGCGTCGCAATGCCGATCGCCTCGGGATCGCCGTTCTCGCGCATGATCACGCGCACGCCCTCGATCGATTTCATGTCACCGAGGCTCTTCTCAATGGTGTTGCGCAGGCGGGCCCGGATCTCCTTGCGCATCAAGATCTTGTTCGCCGCCGGCATGTCGTCGATCGAATCGATGCGGGTCGCCCGTCCGAATGGGGCGGCCTTGCCGTCTCTGATCGTCTCGGGGCCTGTGCGCGCGGACGCGGCCGGGTCGGCGCGCTTAATCGGGCTCGCCTCGTTCGACTTGAGGGGCTCGGAGACGGCCGCCCCGATTTTCGGGGCCGGCGCGCCCCCCGCGCCGCCGCTGGTGTTCATACGGTGCGTGATCAGATTGAGGTACTCGTTGGCCATCGAGCGCTCGGAGGGATCTCCTTTCGTCATGATTTCAATAAACCGGTCCAGCGCCTGGATGTCCTCGCCCTGCTCGTAGAAATGCACGGCGATCTGCATCGGTCGACTCAATCCCGTGCCCGCGCCGACATCCTCCGACAGAGCACGGACGCGAGGGCTCCACAGAGCAAGCAATACGGCGGCGATGATGGCGATGTTCTTCAAAGGCATGCAATAACGCGGTTCCGGGCTGTTTGTTCCAGACACGTTCAATCATAAGGGAGCGCGATTGCTGAATTATTACGCAATTTTCACCAAACCAGCCTTAATCTCAAGGGACATGCTCCATCGCGGTTAAACGGGCGCGTATAGAGGCGTTCCCTGGCTCTAGGGTCAGCGCTGCCCGCAGCTGCGCCTGCGCGTCGGCCGGGCGATTCAGGGACAGGTAGGCCCCGGCAAGGCTCACGCGCGGCGCCGATCGTTGGGTGTCCCGAGCCACGACGCCTTCCAACTCGACGGCGGCTTGCGCCGCGCGCCCGTTGGCGAGCAGAAGGTTTCCGTAAACATAACGGGCTTTTAAGAAAGACGGTCGGCGCGCCACGAGGCGCGCGGCGCGATTGAGGGACTTCTGAGACCGGTCGCCTTTCGCGACATCCGCATCGAGCGACCGTAGTTCCGCGAGATCGCTTAAAATCGGCGGCTTAGGCCGCCCCGACTGGGCCGCGACGGCGAAGAGATTGCGCTCGAGCACGGGGGCCTCTGGCTGCAACTCGACGGCGCGTGTATATGCGGCCTCGGCTTCGGTCCAGCGCTTGTCCAGCGACATCAGATATCCGAGATTGTTCCAATGATTGCTGTTTTCCGGGAAGATTTGTGTCGCCTCGGTGAGCAGCGCCTCGGCGGCCGCCTTGTTCTTCGCGGGATCTCGCAGGTAGAATGCGCTGAGGCCGTTGACTGCCGACTCCGACAGGGGGTTGAGCGCCCACGCCGTCTCGAAGAACCCTCCCGCCTTTTCGGATTGTCCTAGCTGCGACGCATAGACGGTGGCGAGATTGAAATATATTTCGTCATAGCCCGCGTTAGCCTTCAGGGCGCCTTCATACGCCTCCGCGGCCTTGGCCGGTTGCCCCGAGCGCGCGTAGGCGTTCCCGAGTTCATAGATCGCGTTGACCTCGCGTGGGCCCCACGCGCGGGAGCGTTCAAGCGAGCGCGTCGCGGCCGGCATGTTCCCCTGTCGAATCTCCTTGAATCCGGCGAAATACCAGGCCTCGCGCTCCCAGAACCGCACCTGCCACCACGCGGCGAACAGGCTCGCGCAAATCAGGGCGGCGCCGGCGGCGCGTCGAGTCGCCGTGCCCGGGTTCCAGATTCTAAAGGCGCCGCCGTCCCTGGCGCCGCGTCCCATCGCGGTCCCGGTCAGCCACCAGAATATGAACGCGGGCACGGCGAAATGAAGAGACACGTTCAAGAGATTGTCGGCGAGCACGGCCGCCGCTCCCGCGACGGCACCGATCCAGATCGGGTCCTCCCCCGCCCTCGTCTTCATCCACCGCCTGGCGGTGAGAAAAAACGTGGCCCAAAGCCACAGAAACGCTCCAAGACCGAGGAGGCCTGTTTGCGCGAACACCTCGACGATTTCGTTGTGCGAGTTATTCGCGTGCGTCCGCAAAAGGCGATAGGAATTATCCGCGTGAAGCAAGAGGCCCTGGTAGAACGGGTAAAACAGCTCGAACAGACCGCCGCCTTTCCCCAGCAACGGCGCCTCGCTGCCCATCGTCCATGCCGCGGTCCAGATCAGAGTGCGCTGATGCCACGGGCTGTAAATGCCGTCGCTCTTGACTATCGCCGCGCATTCGGTCAATCGTCCGATGAAGGTGGCCGAGTAGCCCGCCGAGATCGTGCTTGAAGGCCAGGCCAGAGCCAAGCTCAGAGCCAGTCCGAGCAGAAGCCCGACGGAGCGCGGCTCTTCCTTGATCCGCGCGCGCAGGCGCGGCGAAAACAGCAGCGCCGCCATGCCGACCGCGGCGCCTCCCCACGAGGAGCGCGTCAGCGTCGCGAGCAGCGCCGCTGCGAGGCTCAGGAACAAAATGCCGTACGCCCAGCGGCGCGCGACGTTTTTTTCAGTGAGAAAGAACGCGAGCGCGGAAGGCGCCAGCGCCGCGTCGTAAGTCGAGAGAAAGTTGGGGTTGCCGAAGGTCGAGACCGCACGGCCGCCGTAGGGGTTGAGGACGTTGGGCCAGACCAGCTCATAATTGAAGTATTGGCACACGCCGTACAGCGACGCGAGAAAGCCCGCCGCGAAGGCCAGATGGAGAAAATCAATCACGCGGCCGCGCCGACATAGCCAGCATGTCACGCCGAGGCCCACGACCCACGTGAGGGCGCCATACGGATCCCAGGCGAGCGCGAAGAAGTCCTCGGTGGGCGCGCCGATGCGTATACGCGCCGACGGAAACGCGATCCAGAGCAGGCCCCATAAGAAGAGGAAGGCGATCCAGGGGCCGAGAGAGATATCGTTCGTCCCGTCGTCCTCGGCGGCGACGGACGCGGCGAGCCAGAACGCGGCCATGCAGTTCACGATCAGGAACATCGCCGCGCGCGCGCCTTCCGCGGAGATCGACGGGCGGAAGAACGCGGCATGGCCTATATACGCGCGCAGCCAACTTGCGCTCCATACGATGATGATCGCAGCCAGTGGCCATTCGACGGAGAGCCTCGGCAGTTTCGCGCCCTCGGGACGTTCCATCTCTCTCCACGCCCAAGCTGCGAAGGCGAGCGCGATCATGATGTTCAGGATGGCGATCTGCGAAATATAGGGGTTGCGGGTGAGATTGGTAAAGAACAGCAGCGGGCACAGGAAATGCGCCGTCACCAACAGCCATCGCCGGGCCGTATTCATCGAGGAAAATATTAGCAAATAGCTGATTTGCGTGACGCCGGGCGCAAAAAAGCGCCCGCTCCTTTCACGGAACGGGCGCTTCGTCATATCTAGCCGGGGACGGGATTCGAACCCACAACCTGCTGTTTACGAAACAGCTGCTCTACCGTTGAGCTACCCCGGCGACGGGAGGCAGTTTACCAAAAATTACGTCACTGCAAACCGAGATACGCATTTTGCACGACGGAATCCTTCATCAAAATCGCGCTGTCCGCGGCGGCCACGATCTCGCCGGTCTCGAGCACGTAGGCGCGAGTGGACGCCCGCAGGGCGCGCTTGGCGTTCTGCTCAACGAGAAAAACGGTCACGCCCTCCTTGTTGATCATCTCGATGATCTCGAAAATCTTGTCTACGACCACAGGGGCCAAGCCCATCGAGGGCTCGTCGAGCATCAGGAGCTTCGGCGCCGACATCAGCGCGCGGCCCATCGCGAGCATCTGCTGCTCGCCGCCGGACAAGGTTCCGCCGAACT
>JBBTJN010000153.1:0-7187 GCA_038059415.1 Elusimicrobiota bacterium
CCCGGACGCGACTACGCGAGCTCAAATGAGGCGCGACCGTACCTGAGCAGTTACCGTGCGGGCCACTCGCGCCCGGTTGTAGGTGGGGAGAATGATCGAGAAAAGCGGCGCGCTTATGGGGCCAGAAGCGCCTGAACCTTCCCCGTGATCTCCTTGCCGACGGGATTGGCATCGGGGCCGAAGCGGGCGACGACCAAGCCGTCTTTATCCACGAGGAATTTTGAGAAGTTCCAGGGGAGGTCTCCATTAAAGCCGGCCTCCGTTGTCAGGTATTTATACAACGGATGGATCGCGGGGCCTTTCACGCAGATTTTCGAGTAGAGGTCGAACGTCGGAGCGAACTTCGTCATGCAGAAGCTCTTGATGTCGGCGTCGGTGCCCGGCTCCTGCGCGCCGAACTCGTTGGCGGGGAAGGCCGCTATATGCAGACCCGAGTCTTTATATTTTTGGTAGAGCGCCTCTAGGTCCGCGTATTGAGCGGTGAAGCCGCACAGGGAGGCGGTGTTGACGATGAGCAGGGGATGACCCTTGTACTTCGCCAGTTTCGCCGGCTTGCCGTCGATGGTGGTCATTTCGAATTCGTAGATGCGGCCCTTCGTCTTTTCGGCTTGCATCGAGTTTACCTCGGGTTTCCTTGACAAGGCGGTGCCGACGGCGAACATCGCCGATGTCAGGCCCAGCTTCGCCTTCCGGACTAGTTCCTTTATGGAGGGATTCTACCTTTTCGGTGAATTCTTTCCTGCGATCCATCGGGCCGCGGACAGGATGTCGCGACGAACGGTGGTGGGTTTCACTTTATAGACCTTGTCGCGCCCGCCATCCCCGGTGAGAACGAGGACCGATGCGCAGCCGGCGCGGCGAGCACATTCGACGTCCGAGGTTTTGTCTCCGATCATGAACGATTTTTTTAGGTCAAGGCCGTACCTCCGTTTGGCGGCCAGAATCATGCCTGTGCCCGGCTTGCGCCACGGATGTCCGCTGTCTGGCCCGTGAGGAGAGACGAGTATCGCGTCCCACTTCGCCCCGGCCTTCGCCAGACGGCGTTTGAGCTCGGCGTGGATTCTGTGTACGGCCGCCAAGGTGAAGTAGCCGCGGGCGACTCCCGACTGATTAGTGACGATCACTATCTTTAAGCCCGCCTCTCGCAGGATTCTGAGCGCCCGCGGCGCACCCTTATAAATCTCGAGGTCCTCGATCGAACCGAGATAATTCTCATCATGGATGAGGACGCCGTCGCGGTCGATGAAGACGGCCCGAGCGCGTTTCTTCACGAGCGGCCGACGGGAGCCGAGCCGTCCTCGATGTATTCGCGAACCTTGTAGTTGTACGCGGTACCAATAGGGAAGACATCTCTCTTGGTTGTCGATGTCATATGAGTCCAAACTCTTTGAGCGCCTTCTTCAGCGTGGGGCGATGTTCCATCGACAGAGTGGTGAGCGGTAGGCGGGGCTCCGGGCGGCAGACGCCCATCATTGCGAGTGCGGCCTTCACGGGGATCGGGTTCGTTTCGACGAACAAGGACTTGATCAGAGGGAAGAGCTTCAGGTGGAGGGTCGCGGCCTTCTTATGGTCTCCCTTGAGGGCGGCGTCGCACAAAGCTTGGCTTGCCTTGGGGGCGATGTTCGCGACGACGGAGATGACGCCTTTCGCGCCGATGGACATCATCGGCAAAGTGAGACTGTCATCGCCGGAGAGCACGGTAAAGCCCGGCTTTGTCAATGTCAAAATCTCGGAGACTTGGTCGAGCGAACCTGCGGCCTCCTTGACCGCGATAACCGTCGGCAGATCCTTGGCCATGCGCGCGAGTGTCTTGGGCAGGATGTTGACGCCGGTGCGGCCAGGGATGTTGTACGCGACGATTGGTAGGCGTGATGCGAGCGCGACGGAGCGGAAGTGCTGGTAAATCCCTTCCTGGGTCGGCTTGTTGTAGTACGGGGCGAGAACGAGCAGGGCGTCGGCGCCGAGGCTCTCGGCTTCGTGCGCGGTCTCGACCGCCTTCCAGGTAGCGTTCGTGCCCACGCCGGCGATGACGGGGACTTCGCCGCGGGATTCGTTGCAGGCGATGTCGATGGCGCGGCGGTACTCCTCGTGCATCAAGGTTGCGGCCTCGCCAGTCGAGCCGCAGGGCACCAGGCCCCGGGTGCCGCCCTTGAGCTGACGGTGGATCAGATGGCGGTATGCGTCCTCATCGAGCCGTCCTTCTCGGTCGAATGGAGTGACGAGCGCCACATAGGAGCCTTCGAGCTTCATATCGTGACCTCTCCCGAGAAAACCATCGTGCCTGGACCTTCGAGACGGGGGTCTTTGTCGAAAGAAACGGAAAGAATATCACCACTTCGGGCCTTGACCTTCACCGGTGAACCGCCGAAGCCGAGCACGCGCGCGATGAACGCCGCAGCGACGATCCCCGTACCGCAGGAGAGCGTCTCGTCTTCGACGCCGCGTTCGTAAGTCCTAATAAACACAATATCTTTTCGGATTTCTATAAAATTGACGTTCGCGCCAGCGCGTCCGAAAATCTTGTGGAACCGAAGTTTGCGCCCGACGCCTACGGCGTCAATTTTATTTATAGCCGGCACAAAGACGACGGCGTGAGGGACTCCGATGTCGACGGAATGCACCGGCAGCGGATGCCCCGCGACGCTCAGTATTCGGCCTAGCCGTAAATCTTTGAGGGCGGGCATGGATACTTCCGCCCGTTCCTTGCCCGTCAGACGAGACGTTAGCGGCCCACGGTTTGTTTCCAGAGTGAACTCTTTGCCCTTGAACCAGCCCTTCTCCGCGGCCCAGAGGACGGCGCAACGGGAGCCATTGCCGCAGAAAGCGGGGGACCCGTCGACGTTCCAGTAATCAAGACGAACCTTCCCGGAGCGACGCGTCACGATGAGCAAGCCATCCGCGCCGATGCCTAGGCGCCTGCTGCATAAGACTCTTGCGAGGGCGGCGCCGGATTTCCCCTTGGGCAGTCCTGAGAGCAGAACGAAATCGTTGCCCGCGCCCGAGAGCTTCCAGAAAGGGATATTCATTTCGTGACCGATGCCGTGGAGAACTCGTCTCTCAGGCTGCGGGCCGCGCGGGCGGAGAAGTCGAGCCGCGCGGGGGCGGTTAACGGGGAGAGGTCGAGGATGGCCTTGGCCGAAAGGCCTCGAGCGAGTTGGGCGCGCGCGCGCGCCCAAAGTGCAGCGGCGTCGCCGGGGGATTCTTTGAGTACCAAGTCGGCTTGCGCAAGGGCTTCCTGAGGGCGGTTCGCCTCGATGAGCCACAAGGCTTTCGCGCGCCGAGCGCCGATGCTCTCGCCCAACGCCAGGGCGTCGTCGAGGGCCGCGAGCGCACCCGTCATGTCGCCCTGCGCGCGGCGCGCGAAGGCGGTCAGGATGTAGCCATCGGGATTCTTTGGGTCGAGAGAAAGCCCGCGCGCGATGGCCAGGTCGGCTGTCGCCCAGTCGCGCTGGGCGAGTAAGGTTTCGGAGTAGGCGCGCCAGATGTCCGCGCGGTCGTCGAGCGCCTCGAGCGCAGCCTCGTAATGCGACGCCGAGCGGTCGAGGAAGCCGAAGCGCCGGTCGATTTCGGCGAGGCCCAGATGGGCGCCCCAGTGCCGGGGCTCGTAGACAAGCGCCTTTTGATAAAAAATTCGGGACTGCTCGTCGAGGCCGGTGCGATGGAGAATGTCGCCCTGACGCGTGAGCAGGTCCACGTTCTTGGGAAACATTCTGACGCCGAGTTGGTAGACGCCGAGAGCTTCGTCCACGCGACCGAGTAGACTGAGGTTGTCGCCCATGAGGATATAGGCCTGCCGCAGGTCGGTGTCGCGCAGGGTCTGCAGGAAGTCGGGGGTCAGCGCCGCGATGACCTCGGCGGGCTTGCGCGCGTCCGACAGCGCCTGCACCGGGCGGATCTTCCCATCCGACTTCTCGCCCCACAGGCGCCAGGCGTGGGCCGGGCCCGCGAGGAGCAGTATTGCCAGCAAAAACGTCGGCCGAGTCATATGGCGAGTTGGTAAGCGACCCCTTCCCCTAATCATTTAGCCGCCTTTAGGCCCCAGCTGGCGGCCAGCTTGGGGATCGAGGCCAGGATCAGATTTTCTTTCGCCGCCTCAAGACGTGAGGATGCGGTGATGACGCCCTTCTCGATCGCCTCGCCGATGCGGTGATCCTCGAACATGCCGATGTCGCCGACGGGCGACTCGATGAGGAAGTCCGCCTGCTTGCGCTGTTCATGAGAGAGATAGGAGCCGCGAATATCGATCACCTGCAGAAGGGACTCGAGCACGCTCCCCGGTCGTGCCGTCGTGTAGTCCGTTTCGGTCACGCTCGCTATCGTCCATTCGGCGCCGAGCAGGCGCGAGGCGTCGACCGGGATGTAGTCCACGACGCCACCGTCCACGAGGAAGCGGTGGCGGTACTCGATCGGGCGGAAGATCCCGGGTAGGTTCATGCTTGCGCGCACGGCTCCGGCCACATCTCCTTCGCGGAAGATGATGGCTTCGCCGGTGTATACGTCCATCGCCACGCAGGCGAACGGCTTGAGCGTCTGATCGAAGCGGATGTCGCCGATGTTCTTGCGTAGCAGGGTCTCGGTGTTCTTGGAGGAGAGGAGCTTATCGAACAGCAGGAGGGAGATCAGGCGCGTCGACGACAGGTTGTTGCCGCTGCCGACATTGATCGTGGCGGCGAACTCATGCAGTCTCTTCAGGGGCATGCCCGATGCATACAGAGCGCCTATGACCGCGCCCATTGAGGTGCCCGAGACCGAGTCGATCGGGAAGCCGGCATCCACGAGCACCTGGATCACGCCGACGTGCGCGACGCCGCGCAGGGAGCCGGCGGAGAGTACAAGCCCGACTTTCAGGCGGCGGCTGGGCGGGGCTTGGCGCACCTCGTGCCATAGGTGATCACGAAGCAGCGACTCGGCCGACAGATCGGGAGCGCCGAACGTCGGGATCGCGATCAGCAGCGCCAGGAGCGCTGCCAGGCTCTTCATTGAGGGAACTCCCGGCCGACCGCTCGCTCAAATCGCGCGCGGGCCAGGATGTGCTCCATGACGGCGGAGAGATTGGCGAGCCGCATCTCGAGGACGCCCTCTTGAGCCCTCAGGCGCGAAAGCGTCGAGCCGGGCTTGCCGACGGCCTCTTCGTAAAGGGCTGAGACCTTTTTCCACTGGCTCTCGCGGCGCGGCCATTCTTCCTGCCACCAGCGCAAAGTTTCGGCGGTTTGGCGAACCTCAAGGCGCACGCGATCCTGCAACTCGGCGCGGGTCAGCTCTCCCTGGCGCTGCTCAGCGCGCTTCTGTTTGAGCTGGCTCCAGAAGTCGTAGGCAAAGGGGACCCTGATGCCGATCGATACGTCCCAATTGTTGTTCTTGATCGGGAAGCGTTGAGCGGTCAACTCGTAGTCGCCGGCGAGGAGCACGGTCGGATTGCGGCGGCCGAGCGCCAGGTTCACGCCGATCGCGTCCATCTGCACGCGGTAGGTCTGCGACTGCAACTCGGGACGAAGCTCCATCGACCAGATCACGGCCTTCTCCACTTCGGCCTTCACCGGGCGGGTCTCGAGGGCTCCTTGCACGCGGAAGGGGGTGTCGAGCTCCAGGCTCAGGGTGTTGAGAAATTGCAGGCGCGCGCCGTCGAGGGCGTGCCGAGCTTCCGCCGTGCGCGAGCGTGCGAGGCCGAGCGTCGACTCGGCTTCGATGCGCTCCCAGGGCCCCAACCCACCCTCCGCTGCGGCGAGCTCGACGGTCTGGAGGTGAAGGTCAAAGGCGCTTGCGCGCTCCTGTGTCAGCAAGAGGCGGTAGAAGGCTTCCTTTGCGCGCAAGGTCACGTCCATTTTGACCGAGTCCCGGTTGGACAGGGCCTGCTTCTGCGAAGCCTGGGCGAGACGCAAGGTGTTCAGCGTGCGTCGGCCCTCGTAGAGCGGCATGTTGAAATAGGCGCGCCCGGAGTAGATGCTCTCGCTCGACGCGCCCGGGAACAGGAGTAGGTTGCGAAATTCGGAGGAGAGGGCGAACGGATAGCGCGCGTCGTACTTGGTCGCGCTCGCCTGCAGCCCGATTTCGGGCAGGAAGCGCAGGCGAGCTTCGGTGACGCGCGCGTCGGCTATGATGACGTCCTGCTCAGCGGACTGGAGCTTCGGGTCGTTGTGCAGCAGCCGCAGGGTCTCTTCGAGCGTGTATACGCGCTCGACCGCGCCCTGTCGCGCCGTGCCCTGCGCCCATGCTAGGGACGGCGTTCCGGCGAGAGCGAGGCACAGCGTGGCGGCGAGTAGTCGATTGAACATGGGAGGGACGCCTGGAACGGTCAGATTTTAAACGACTTGGTCAGATGGTCGAGTTCGAGCTTGAACGCCTTCAGATCGTCGCGCGCGCTTCCGGCGCCCTCCGGCAGGTGCCTGGCTATCTCCTCGACCCGCTCGGATAGACGTTGGGCGAGGTTGCGGTCCTTCTGGAGCAGGGCCTGGAGCGCTGCGGTCATAATATTAAATTCCTCCTGGAGCTCCATGAGCTCGTCGCCAGTGCGCAAGGAGACGCGGTGCGTCAGGTCTCCTGTGCTTAGGGACTGGCAACTCTTTTCGAAGCGGTAGATCGGCCCCGCAAAGCGATGTGAGACGTATAGCGAGATTAGAAGCATTAAGCCCAGATACAGAGCTATCTTAACAAGCAGGACCGTGTTGAACTGCACGACGCGATCGGTGACCGAGGGGCATTCCGTCAGCATCACGCGCATCAGGGAGTAATACACGTCTCCGCCCACGATCATCGACGCGACGAGGACGCTCAGGAACACCATCCCGATGTACTTGAGCTGCAGCGCGCGCTTGACGAGGACGGTCTTCCGCTGGAACCGCGCTTCTTCGGGCATCGTTCTCCGGTCAGGTCATAGAAGATCGTCCGAGAATTTGAGCCACTCGGGCGTCACGGTCTTGAGCTTGGCGGTCGCGGCTTCGAGGCTGACGGCGATTACGGCATCGCCCTTGAGCGCCGCCATATGACCAAACTTCCCCGCATGAACGAGATCCGCGGCCAGGACTCCCACCCGCGTTCCCAAAATGCGATCGAACAGAGTGGGGGGGCCGCCGCGCTGCATGTGGCCGATGACGGCGAAACGCGTCTCGATCCTAGTCTCGTCCTCGATGATCTTGGTCAGGCGCTCGGCGACGCCGCGGGCCTTGAGGATCATGTGCCCGAACTCGTCG
>JBBTJN010000154.1:0-2369 GCA_038059415.1 Elusimicrobiota bacterium
GGGTGTCGATCTCATCCTGATGACACAGACGTGGGGCGATCAACCTGTTAAGCTGTTGAGATTATTCCGAAATCCAACGACCACAGGAGACCGCCCCATGAAAGACTACCATGCTATTCTGACGAAGTTTGCGAGTTTTGGGGCGCTGACGCACTTTCTCGAGACCCGAGGAGGCGAGCCGCCAGCCGACTTTGAATCCTTCGAGGCCGAGGTCGCCGGGCTGATGCGCCGGGTTGAAGCAGACATCCTCGGGGCAGAACTGGCGCGGTACAACGTCGAGGTAGAGCGCATCGTCGTGGGCGGGCAGGAATTGCGCCGTGTCCTTGTCGACGAGCCCAAAGAATACCTGACCTCGGCAGGACCCGTCACGGTGGCCCGGAGTCTTTTCAGGGCGGTTGGCGAGGAGTCGAAGAGTATCTGCCCGCTCGACTTGCGCACGGGCATCGTAGGCGGTGTGGCGACCCCGCGGCTGGCACGGCAGGTGTGCTTTCTCATGGGCCACATGACGTCGGCGGACACGGCCGAGGTGTTCGTGGAACTCGGCGTAGCCGGTCCGTCGGCCAGCACCTGCGACAGGTTGCCAAAAGTCGTGAGCGGCGCCTGGGAGAAGCAGCGCGAGTTGTTTGAGTCTGCCCTTCGAGTGGAAGAGGCGGTTCCTGCGGAAGCCACCGTGGTCGCGGTGTCCCTCGACGGCGTCATGGTGCCGGATAAGGCAGGGCAACGGGAGGCGAAACTCGAACGGGAGCGGGCTGCGTTGAAGGGCCTGGAAAAACGGCCATGCGGTCCGGCCGGCTACCGCGAGGTCGGATGCGGCACGGTAACCCTCTACGCATCCGGTGATGACGGGAAGCCGGAGCGATTGGAGACGGTCCGATACGGCCGCGAGCCCGAGTCCAAGAAGGCCACCCTCACGAGGCAACTCGACTCGGAGATCAACGCCATCCTCGCGGTGCGTCCGGATCTGCGGCGCGTGGCTCTTGCCGATGGCGCAGAGGAGAACTGGCGATATTTCGACGGGCCGAAGTGGGAGCAGGCGACCAAGATCGTCGACATTGGCCACGCCTGCGAGCACCTGAAGGCGGGTCTCGCCGCATACTACGGCCAGGATGCGGTCGAGGGCCGGGCCGAGTATGAGCGGCTCAAAGTCATTCTGCGAGACAAGGCCGGTGGCGTTGACGACGTCATCGCGCAACTCGAGAGGCTCGAGCGCAAGCTCCCGTCCAGGTGCCCCAAAACGCGACGAAAGGCCCTGGTCGCGCAGGCAACGTACTTCGAGAACCAGCGCGAACGCATGGACTATGCGCGATATCAGGAGCTCGGCTTGCCCATCGGCAGCGGCGTCGTCGAGGCCGCCTGCAAAACGCTCGCGACCCAACGATTGAAACGCTCGGGTATGAGCTGGGCGGACGGCAAACAAGCTGTGCTCACCATTCGCAGTCTTCAGCAGAGTGATCGATGGTCCCGTGGATGGAAACTCGTCTCATCCAGCTTCAAGAAGCCCGTCGCGGCAATCGAACCGAAGGGAGCCTTCCGGAGGATTGTTCAGCTCGACCAGGCGGCGTGAGTTCCGAGGCATCAGAATGAGACGGACACCCAAGCGCGTTGGCGGCGGCCTGAGCTCGGGCTCGGGCACCTCCCTCGGCCTGCTGGACCACGAAGGCGCGCACGAGACCGGCGCCGTATCCGCGGGAATCGTCCCCGTGCGCACCTACGAACCGGTTGACGTAGCGCAGGTAGTGCTGGCGCGTTGCATCGACCAACCCACGCTGCAGGCGCATCCACTCGTCGAACTGCTCGACCACCGGAGCAACCAACACGGTCGGGATCGGGTCGCGGCGCACGATCGCTCGGCCAAGGACGTGGTCGATCATGATTCGAGCACCGCGGAGCTGATCCTCCACCCGATCACGACGCCCTCGAGGACAGGCGCACACGGCAAGGTGGGCTCTGAAGAGATCGAGTGACTGCTCGTCGATCTCGCCCTTCACCGTGACATCGAGCCACGACCACTCGACAAGGTGCGCGGCGCCACGGAGTAGCCGCTGCACGAAATCGCGCTTGTATCCCAGCGGCGGCAGCTTCGCGGCGAGACTCTCGATCAATGGCCCTGCCGCACTCTCGCGAAAGCCTCGCAAGATGTGCGGCGCTTCGTAGAACTCTTCCAACATGACGTCCTCCTTGGGCCAGACGTGGCCCGGTGAAGGACGCAACCTCCCACGATTATGCGGAGGTCTTCATGCGCGCGATCGCGTCACCCAGACGAGAGAACCCGGGCGATGCGGTGTCGAATCCGCATAATCATCTGCTCCGCATACTCCTCGAAGAACGGTCTCGTGCGCCGCACACACCCGCCGCGAGGGCGCCGATTT
>JBBTJN010000155.1:0-13697 GCA_038059415.1 Elusimicrobiota bacterium
GGTGGTGTGAGAGGCGGGGCCTTTAGGGATTCCTAGAGGCCCCGCCTACTCGATTGCGTCGCAAAATATGGGCGGCCTGACGCCGTATAGAACACGGGGGAAGGTTGCGTTCAGCGGCCCAGGAGGAGCCAGCTTGCCAGCGTAAAGTAGAACGCGTTGCTGAGAAGGTCGGTGGTGGTCGTGATCATCGGCCCCGTCGCGGTGGCCGGGTCCACGCCAAAGCGGCGCAGGACGAAGGGCTCGATTGCCGCCATGCAGGACGCCACCGTCATCGAGAAGGTCATGGCGAGACCGACCACGAGGCCGAAGTACCAGCCGTAGCGGTCGTGATAGGCGAGGCCCGCCAACGCGCCCACGACGATTCCATAGCTGATCCCCAGGAGCAGGCCGATCAGGCTCTCGTAAGCGATGGTTCGAGACTCCTCGCTACGGACGATCTCGCCGGTCGCCAACCCGCGGACTATGATCGTCGCCGTCTGCGAGCCGACGTTTCCGCCCATCCCGGCGATCAGAGGCGAGAAGCTCGCGAGCGCGATGATGTGCGAGAGCGTGTGCTCGAAATTCTTGATGACGTGGGAGACGACGACGCCGCCCAGGCAGGTGATGACGAGCCAAGGCAGGCGCAGGCCCGCGCTCTTGAGCACGGAGCGCGTGCGCGGGCGCGCGAAGCCGGCCATTTTCGCGAAGTCCTCTTCCGTCTCCTCCCGGGCGATCGCGAAGATGTCGCGGTAGACCACGACGCCGAGCAAGACGCCGTCCTTGTCTAGGACCGGCGCGCTCTTGAGCTTGTACTTCATGAAAAGCTTGACCGCCTCTTCCTGGTCCAGTTCTGGCGTTAACGTGCGCGGCGCGGCATCCATGAAGTCGCGCACAAGCATGTCGTTGGGCGCCACGACGAGCGACTTGAGGCCGACGACGCCGCACAGCTTATTTTTGGAATCAATGACCATCAAAGTGTCGAGGTGCGTCTCTTCGATGCGTCTGAGACGAGTGCTGTATTGGATGCGCTCGACTGCGGTCTTGGTCGTCCACTTTTCGTCGAGCGTCACGTAGCGCCCGCGCATCAGCGCGCCGACGGACTCGGGGGGATGCTGGAGGTATTGCTGGACGCACTCCTGCCCGCCCTTCTTCATGATTGCGTTGAACTGCCGCACGAGCGGCTGGGGGAGATTGCGCATCATGCGGCTCGTCGCGGACGGATCGAGGTCGTTGAGCAACTCCTGCGCGTCCTGGCGTTGGAGGCTGCCGACGAGCGCCGCCTGATGGTCGCATTCCAGCTCCTCGAAAAGCTGAATCGCCTTCTGGCGCGTGCAGAGGCGGAAGATCGCGACGCGCTCGTCGGCGTCGAAATGGTCCCAGCCGTCGGCGAGATCGATCGGGCTGATCTCTTTGAGGAGCGCACGCGCCGAGACGAATTCTCGGCTCTCCAGAAGCTCCGTGAGGTCAGCGAGGTATATCTGCAGCGTCTTCACATCGAAATCCTAACAAATGGACCGCCGCTGCGTAACCCCATGATAAAGAATAATATATAAGCTATTGACTTATATTAGGAAATCTATTATATATTACTAGCTTGTGGCGCCGGACTTTCTAAGGAGGTCATTGAGATGATCGCCAAGGACCTGATGCCCTGGATGTTCGTGAAGAGAACCTCGACCTGGACGCCCTACGTCAAGATTCGCTCGGAGGCCGTACGCTTCGCGCCGACTCTCGTCGCGCGCCCGGCGCGCAAGCTGCGACGGTCTCCTCGTGGGTAGGCTCTACCGCCCGGTCAAACGCACGACGGCGACCCCGGTCTACGCGATCGGGGCCGCGTCGCGCCTGACGGGCATCCCGATCTGGACCCTGCGTTGGATTGAGCGCCACGGTTTGCTGCGGCCCTCCCGGACCGGGGGGCGGCAGCGCCTCTACACGGACGTCGATTTAGCGCGTCTTCGCGAGGTCCGCGGATTGATGGAGTTGAAGGTCAATCTCGCCGGCATCCGCGTCATACTGCGCTTGCGCGCGTAACGCAACGCCGGCTCTCTGATCGACTTAAAGTTCGGCGCGCAGGCGCCGGAGTTCCGCGAGGTAGCGGTGAGTTCGCACCGCGGCCGACTTGGGGGCGGCTGCCTCGCGGAGCGCCGCGTCGAGCGACTTGGCCGCCTCTTCCTTGCGTCCCAGAGCCTTGAGTATTTGCGACTCGAGGGCGACCGCCCGCAGCCAGTTGTCTCCGTAGCCGGTCTTGAGCGCCGCGCGCGCGCAAATGAGCGCGGTCGAGAACTCCTTCTGTTCGAATAGCAGGCGGGCGTAGCCGTGGTGGAAGGTAAATTCGTCGGGATAGGCGCCGACGAGCGCGTCGTACAGGGCGCGGGCTTCGTCGAGACGGCCGGCCTTTGCCAGGCAGTGGGCGCGCTCGAGATTCGCGCCGCGCGCAAGCTTGAGTGTCGAGGCTTTCGCGTCGGCGGCGTAGGCGTCCGCCGCGGCGGACCAGGCGGCCGTGGACTGGGCATTCCTGCCGAGGGATTGGAGCAAAGTGGCCGCGGTGGCGAGCATGTCTCCGGGAACGTAGCCGTGTTCGCCGAGGTTGGGGTCTGCGGCCCACCGCGCGGTGGACGCGAGCGCCTCGTTGTGGAGCGCCTCGGCGGCGGGCTTGTCGAGTTCAACGAGATCGACGACCCAGTCCGCGAATTCTGCGGAGTCCTTGAATTGCGAGGTCAGGGATTTGAGAGCGGCAAGGACGCCGGGCGCGTCGTCGCTCTTGGAGGCGAGCTCTTTGCGCGCGAGCAGGGCCTCGCGTCGGGAGACCGGCGAGGTTCCCGCGGCGGACACGGCCTCGGCGTATTGCGCGCGCTCGATGCGCCAGCGGGCGACGCGGGCGCGGCGCGCTCCGTCCTCGGTCGGGCTCGATTTCGCCACGGCCAAGGCGGCGATCTCGATGGGCTCGGACATGAGGGTTTTTGATCCCTGGAGGAACGCGACTAGGGACTGCGCCGAGCGGTAGCCGACCGCGCGGGACACCTCCTGGCCGCGCTCGTCGAGGACGAGCAAGGTCGGGTAGCCGCCGATCTGAAATCGGGCCTTCCAGTCCCAGGACAGTTCCGCGTCGGCGTCCAGCGCCAGCAGCACGAAGCCCTCGGACGCCTTCAGGAAGGTCTCGCTCGGATAGACGCCTTCCTCCAGCATGTTGCAGGGCGGGCACCATATCCCATAGAAATGGACGAAGATCGGTTTATGGAGGCGACGCGCCAGCGTCACGGCCTTGCCGAGATCATTGACGAGAAAGCCCGCGGCGAACGGATGGGGCTTGGGCGCCGGCTTCGCGCGCTTGGCGTCGCGCTTGCGTCCGGAGACGGCAACCGTGAAGCGCTCCTGCCGGCAGAAAGTTTTGGCGTCGTCGCAGACGCTCGCGACGACCCCGACTTCGCCTGAGGACGCGAGCCGGCAGCGGAACACGCGCGGCGTGAGCTCATCAGCCCGGCTGCCGCCGCACGTCTGCGGCGCAACGAGGTTGAAATGATGCCCCGGGACGGGCTTGAGCTCGATGCGCTCGTTGAGCACGGCCCTGGACGGGCGCGATTGGAGCAGGTTTTCGCCACCTGCGGGTGCCGCCGCGAGGAGCAGGAGAAGGGTGAACATGTTTCGCCTGCGCGCGCCTATTTGAGGCGGCGCGCCTTGCGCACCGTTTTGAGGGATTGCTCGAGAGCGCCCAAGAAAACGTCGAGCTGCGCGAGGCTGATCGTCAGAGCGGGCTCCAGGCGCAGGACCCGGGCGTTGATATAGGTTCCGCTGATCAGGATGCCGCGGCCGAACAGCTGCTTGGCCACCTCGTAGCCGAGGTCGTTGTCGGCGAACTCCATGCCGAGCATCAGGCCGCGTCCGCGCGCGAGCACGAGGACCTCCGGGTACTTCGCGGCCAGGTCGTTGAGTTGTTTGAGCATGTAGGCGCCTTTTTGCGCAGCCTGGCGAGGCAGATCCTCCTCGAGGAGCACGTTGATCGTCGCGATGGCGGACGCGCAGGCGGGAGGATTGCCGCCGAAGGTCGTCGTATGCAGGAACGGGTTGTCGATGTAGCGCTCCCAGGTCTTGGCCGTGCCCACGCAGGCGCCGATGGGCATGATGCCGCCGCCGAAGCCCTTGCCCAGAGCCAGCAGATCGGGCACGACGCCGTCGTGCTCGCAGGCGAACATTTTGCCTGTGCGGCCCATGCCCGACTGAATCTCGTCGAAGACGAGCATAGCGCCGAACTTATCGCACAGCTCGCGCGCCGCGGCGAGATAGCCGGGAGGCGCGACGACGATGCCGCCCTCGCCAAGGATGGGCTCGAGTACGACGGCGGCCACGCGGTCGCCGGAGAAGTCGCAGGACTCCATCATCGTCTTCAGCGCGTCGACGTTGCCGAAGGGTACGTGAGACCAGTTCAGTAGGGGTAGGAAGGGCTCGCGGAAGACGGCCTTCGAGGTGCCGCCCAGGGCGCCCATGCTCTTGCCGTGAAAGCCGCCGATGGCGCCGAGGAACTTGCGGCGTCCGGTCGTGAGCACGGCCATCTTCAAGCAGCCTTCGACCGACTCCGTGCCGGAGTTGGTGAGGAACGCGTAATTGAGGTCGCCGGGCGTGATCAGCGAGACGAGGTGGGCGAGGTAGGTTCGCAGGGGATCGATGAGCTCCTGAGAGTGGATGCCCTGGCGCCCCAACTGATCGATGACGGCCTTGAGCACCTTCGGGTGTCGGTGGCCGGTGACATAGACCCCGAAGCCCCCCAGCATATCGATGAACTCTTTGCCGTTGATGTCGCGAAAAATGGCGCCGTCGTCTTCCCACTCGACGGCCGTATAATCGGTGCTGACCGACTTGCGGTATTTAAGAAAGCCCTCATTGACGTGATCGATCCAGTACTTGACCGACTCCGCGATGACATTCTTTTTCTCCGCGGCGGTGAGGGTCTTCTTGCCGATCAGTCCCAGCACGTACGCGGATTTTTCCCTCGCGGCCTTCAGATCCTGTCCCATGTCGATTGTTCTCCTTAGGGATTTAGAGGCCGCTTCTCCACGGCCAGTCTAGCCTCGGCCCAGCGTGAGAGACGCACGAACGGCAGGCCGATAAGGACGTACATCAAGGCGGTGAGCAGCCCGATGCCCATGTAGTCGTAGGTCGACGCGGCCAGCTGCCCGTAGACGCGAGTCAGCTCGACCATGGTGATCACGGACACGAGAGAGGAATCCTTGAGCAAAGCGATGAAATCGTTGGTCGTGGGCGGCAGGACCACGCGCAGCGCCTGCGGGATGATGATGTGGCGCAGGGCCTGCCAGCGCGTCATGCCCAGGGCCAACGCGGCTTCCATCTGAGCGTGGGGGACGGCCTGGATGCCCGCGCGATAGACCTCGGCTTCGTATGCGCCGTAGTTGATCGCCAGACCCAGGACGGCCGCCGTGAAGGGCTGGAGCTTGACGCCGATGGTGGGAAGGCCGTAGAAGATAAAGAAAAGCTGGATGAGCAGAGGGCTGCCGCGGATGAACTCCACATAGACCGTGGCCAATGCGCCGAGCGGCGGCGGTCCGTACAGCTTCATGAGTGCGAGCGTGAGCCCCATGATGATGGCAAGGCTCATCGCCAGCAGAGAGAGCTCGACGGTCGTCACCGCGCCCTTGGCGAGCAATGGCACATAGCCGGCATATTTGGCGAGCTGCGCTCGCCGGCCGATATGAATGCCGCGCGCGGCGAGGTAATCGGCGTAGGCGGTGGGTTCGACGTGACGGGCGGGCGGGTCGTCGATGAAAGCGGCGGCCATGACGGGGTTCCAGATGCCCCAGCGCTCGTAAATCTCGCGAATCTTCCCCGACTTCAAGAGGCGCGCCAGCGCCGCGTTGACCTGGGCCAGCAGTTTGGCTTCGCCTTTTCTTAGGGCCACGCCGTAGGCCATCCGGCCGAACTGGCCGGGGAGGTTCTTCAGGCGCGGGTCGATGCCGTAATAGACGGCGGCCGGGTGGTCCAGGAGCACGGCGTCGATGCGTCCGTTGGCCAGGTCGTCGTAGAGCATGGTCTGCGTGTCGTAGCCGACGACGGTGACGCCGCCGATCTCGGCCAGCAGCCGCTCGGCCAAGGAGCCCTTGAGCGTGCCGGCGCGGCGGCCCTTGAGGTCGGAGGGCGCGGCGATGTCGAAGGCGTTTTTGGGAACCGTCAAGGCCTCGTAGGTCAGGAAGTAGGCATCGGAGAACTCCACCTCGGCCTTGCGGTCAGCGGTAATTTCGAGCCCGTTGATGACGACGTCGTAGTCGCCGCGCTTGAGCCCGGGAATCAGGCTGTCCCATTGATTCTGGACGAACTCGGCCCTCAGGCCAAGCTCGGCGGCGAGCGCGGCGGCGAGGTCGGCCTCGAAGCCCACGGTGAGGGAGGGGTCCTTGGGGTCCTGGAAGACGAAGGGCGCGCCTCCGGAGGAGTCTGCGCCCCAGCGCAGGACGGCGGTCTTGATGGGTGCGCCATGGGCTGCTTGGGCGCAGGCGAGCAGGAGCAGGGACGCCGAAAAAAAACTCACGCGGCGAACCTGCTCATGTATCTGATCGTGCGCGGATCCGTCGGGCTATTGAAGATATGTTCGGGAGGGCCCTTTTCCACGATGCGGCCATCTTCCATAAACACGATCTGGCGCGCGACTTCGCGCGCGAAGCGAGTCTCGTGCGTGACCACGACCTGGGTCATGCCCTCGACGTTGAGCTTGCGCATGACGTCGAAGACCTCGTCGACGAGCCAGGGGTCCAGGGCCGAGGTGGGCTCGTCGTAGAGCATGATCTTGGGCGACATCGCCAGCGCGCGGGCGATCGCGGCGCGTTGCTGCTGGCCGCCCGACATCTGACTGGGATAGTGCCGGGCGTGTCCCGAGAGCCCCACCTTCTCAAGCAGCGGGAGCGCTATGTCCTCGGCCTGCTTGCGCGACATCTTCTTGACGCACATGGGCGCTGCCACGAGATTGCCCAGAAGGTCGAGATGGGGAAACAGGTTGAAGCTCTGGAAGACCATGCCGAAATTGGCGCGCAGGGCGCGGGTTTTGCGATCGTCGCGGCCGTGTTCGAGGGTGAGGTCGCCGAAGCGGATGGAGCCCTCGTCGAACCTTTCGAGGCCGTTGAGGCAGCGCAGCAAGGTGGATTTCCCGCAGCCGGAGCGTCCCACGATGACAATGAGCTCGCCGGCGCCGGCCTCGAAGTCCACGCCCTTGAGCACCTGCCGCCCGTGAAATGTCTTGCGCAGTCCTTTAGCGACGAGCATCGGTGCGGCGGCCATGAACCCCTCGGGAACGGAGAATTGATGCAAGGCTCGTATTCTATCTTTTCTAGAAATGGACGGCGGCGTCGGCGAGCAGGGGAAGTGCGGCGTCCTTCGCGGTGACGATGGCCTCGCACGCGGAGATCGGCCAGATGATGCCGAGGGCGGGATCGTTCCAACGGATGCCCGCGTCGACCTCCGCGCTCCAGCAGTCGGTGACCTTGTACGCCACATCGGCGCTCTGCGACAGCGCGCAAAAACCGTGAGCGAACCCGGCCGGCACCCAGAACATGCGGTTGCCCGAGTCGTCGAGCTCGATCGAGGCGGACCTTCCGTAGGTCGGCGATTTCCTGCGGAGGTCTACGACCGCGTCGAAGATGCGGCCGTGCGAGCAGCGCACGAGCTTGCCGACCGCCTTGGGGGGGATCTGGTAGTGCAGGCCGCGCACCGTGCCGCGTTTGGAGCGCGAGAGGTTGTCCTGCACGAGCGGCGGCAGTCCGGCCTTGGCCCAATCGTCGACGCGGAAGGCCTCGAAGAAGAACCCTCGTTCATCGGGGAAGAACGGCCCTTCGATGAGGAGCAGGCCGTCGAGGCCGCCGTACGACTTGAAGGTGAGCGCCACTAGACGGAGATGGCGGACTGCTGGAACTTCCGCCAGTAGGATTGCCCCTCGGGAGGCAGCGTGTACACCGGGTCCAGATATTCGTAGCGGCGCGTCAGAGCGCCCTCGTCGTCGGATTCGATGCCGGTGCGATAGCCCTTGGTCCAGTAGGAGATGCCCTTGACCCGGTCGTACTCGGCGAGCTGATGAATCCAGCGCTTGCCGACGTACGGCACGTCCACGGTCACGCGCGGCGTCGCGAAGCCGGGCAGATAGCCCATGATATCATGCTGCAGCTGCATGCCCTCGGCGACGGACAGGCGCCAGTGCTCGGAGTTCGGGATCATGTCGGCCATGTAGAAATAGTAGGGCATGATCTTCGCGTGGTCGAGCAGCATGAAGCACAGCTCGAGGAGATCCTTCTGCGTGGCGTTCACGCCGCGCAGTAAGACGCCTTGATTGCGCACGTCGCGAAAGCCCATGTCGAGGATCTTGCGCACGACCCTGCCCACGAGAGGCGTCACCTGGTTGGCGTGGTTGACGTGGGTGTGCACGGCGATGTCGACGCCCCGCTCGAGCGAGCGCTTGGCGATGCGGTCGAAGGCCCCGAGCACGTCGTCCTGCAGGAAGTGCTGGGGCAAGCCCTGGAGACCTTTCGTCGCGAGCCGGATGTCGCGGATGTTCGGGATGTCCAGCAAAGACATCACGAAGGACTCGAGCTGCACGATCGGCACGTTGGCGATGTCGCCGCCGGAGACGACGACGTCGCGCACGCTCGGCGTCCTGCGCAGGTAGTCGAGCATCGCCTCGTAGCGCTCCTTGGGCGGCAGCGAGAACTTGCGCTTGGTCACCTGCGGCACGGAGTTCCCGACGAGGTCCATTCGCGTGCAATGGCCGCAGTACTGCGGGCATGTGGCGATCATCTCGGCCAGGACCTTTGTCGGATAGCGGTGGGTGAGGCCCTCCCTGACCCACATCTCGGATTCGTGCAGGCTGTCGCGGCTGGCCTTGGGATGGTTGGGCCATTGCGGATGCCGGTCCGACACGATCGCAATCATGTAGCGGCGGACCGGGTCGTTCTTCAGATCCTTCTCATCCATGCAGTTGAGCATGTGCGGGGGGATGAGCAGCGACATGGTCGCCATCTCCAGCTGGTCCTTGACGATTTCCTCAGCGAGCGCGTCGCTCAGGTGCGGCCCGAACACGTCCTTGAGGTCCTTAACATTCTTGGCGGAGTGCTGGCGCTGCCACAACGCGCTTTCCCACTGCTGCTTGGTGATGCCCTTATAGCCCGGCAGGCGCGTCCACTCCGGTTCCTTGAACTCTCGCTTGAACGGGTATTCGAAGGGCTGGCGAGAGACGTCCGCTTTGACTTTCTTGGGCATATCGGGATTCTAGCAAACGCGACGAGATGGTGTCAGGCTTCCGGCGAATCGGCAGATCTGGCGCCAATTGCGCTAGAATCAGGGCATGCTGAAGGGGAAAACGGCGGTGGTGACGGGCTCAACGAGCGGAATAGGATTGGGCGTGGCGAACGCGCTGGCGGCGCAGGGTGCCTCGGTGATGATCAACGGCTTCGGAGACGTGAAGGAAATTTCGGCGCTGCGCGACAGCTTGGAGCGCCTCTCCGGGGCGCGCGCGGCCTATCACCCGGCCGATATGTCTCGGCCGCAAGAGATCGCGCGACTTATCGCCGAGGCGCAGGAGGATCTGGGCAAGATCGACATTCTCGTCAACAACGCGGGCATTCAGCACCTTGCGCCGATCGAGGAATTCCCGGTCGAGAAATGGGATCAGATTCTCGCGATCAACCTGTCCTCGAGCTTCCACACGATTCGCGCGGCGCTTCCCGGCATGAAGCAGCGCGGCTGGGGGCGCATCATCAATGTCGCCTCGGCGCACGCCCTCGTGGCGTCGGTCCACAAGGCCGCCTACGTCGCAGCCAAGCACGGCCTCATCGGGCTGACGAAGACGGTCGCCCTCGAGACCGCGACGACCGGCGTGACCTGCAACGCGATCTGCCCCGGGTGGGTGCTGACGCCGCTCGTTCAAAAGCAGATCGACGGGCTTGCGACGCGTCATCGCATGACGGAGATCGAGGCCAAGGCGAAGCTGGTCTGCGAGAAGCAGCCGTCGCAGGAATTCGCCACGCCCGAGCAGATCGGAGGCATCGCGGTCTTCCTGTGCTCGGACGCCGCGGTCCAGATGCGCGGAGCTTCGCTCTGCGTGGACGGGGGCTGGACGGCTCAATAGTCGCGCGGCGCCGGCCGTCCACGCGCGTCAAGGAGACGAGGCGCTCTCGGTCCAGGCGACGAGCTCGTCGAACGCCGAGTGCGCGTGCGGCATCAGAGGCGTCACGAAGGGGAATGCGTCCGCGTTCGCGTCGATGTGCGCGGCGTCGTCCTCGATAACCAATCGGTGCAGGTCGGACTTGCCCCGCGCGCGCACCAGCGCGCTATAGGTCTCGGCGTGGCCCGCGCAGGAGAGCAGATAGTCGTGTCGGCCTGCGACTGAAATCAGAGGGGACTTCAAGTCTCCCGTGTTCTCAAACTTCCGGATCGCGGCAAGGGCTTGCGGACGTTTGTCGAGGTCGTAGTCGGCCGGCGCGTCGCCGTAGGAGGGGTCTAGGTCGCTGAGGAACAGGCCCAGAGCCGATTCCCAGTAGATGCTCTTGTAAAGGTCGCACAAAGGCTTCCACTTTTCGTCCACGCGGGGAAAGCCGGCGCGCGCGATCGCGTCTTGGTCCCAGGGCTCCCGGGTGGTTGCGCGGAGCAAGGCGGGCAGCTCGCGCAGGAGATTCCCTTTATCGGCGCGCCATAGCACGCCGGAGACATCCACCGCGCCATCGACAAAGCCCATTTCGGCTGCGCGGCGTGCGACGAAGCCGCCGTTGGAGAGGCCGACGGCGTAGACGCGTGCGGGCTCGGCCCCGCGGCGGCGCAGGAGAATTCCGCGTGCGGTAGAGGCCAAGGTCTCGAGGCGTCCGGCCCAGCGGAGCACGGAGCTTTCCGGGGTCATCGGCATGACGACGGTGTCTCCGTCGATCACGGCGCGGCGCACGCCCTTGTCGGTCGAGGCGAAGGCGTAGCCTTTGGAGAGGAGGTAATCGGAAAAATACAGGTCGTAGGTGTTCTCATCGGCGATGCCGGAGGCCGCGGCGACGACGAGGCGTCCATTCCAGTTGCGCGGCACGCGCAGGAGGAAGCGCGCTCGATTCTCGGGCGGAAGCGTGCCCATGACGAGCATTCCCGGGACCGCCATCGGCAGCGGCGTCCAAAGCCTCTTGGACGGTGCTATATGAAGGGCGTCCGCTTCGAGCGTTGCGCCCTCGCGTTGCGGCGCGGTGGTCAGGTCCGCCAGGTCGGCCTCGACGATTTCCGGCTCGCGGGGCAGGTCCACGCGGAAGGCGTAGGCGCGGGGAATGCTCACGGCTTGAGTATTCTCGCCAGTTCGTCGCGGTGCTTAAGCGGGAAGTAGTGGTCGCCCTCGACGATGCGGGCCCTCAAGCGCCCGGTCTTGTCGGTCAGGACGGTGCCGGAGGGCGGCGCCATCTGCGGGGCCTCGATGCCGAGGCGCTCGAAGAGGATCTTCGCGTTCTCCCAACTCAGAAGCTTGTCGCCGTGCGCGTGCACGATTTCGAGGCGGATGCCGAGTTCCTTGATGCGGGCCACGTCATCGGTGGAGAACTCAAGCTGGAACGTGTCGTTGGCGCGCCGCAGGAGGGCTTCCTGCCACCCGGGACTTTGAGCGTCCCGCTGGAGATCTCTTAAGAAACCCTTGCGGATGGAATCGACGTCTTTGTCCCACGGCACTTGGAGGTCGGCGCGCATCATGGCGCCGAAGTCTTTTGAGGCGAGTGCGAGGAACTGCGTGCGCAGAACGCGCCACTGCTCGACAACGGCGGCGGTAGCGGGCGCCAGGAACGGGTTCATCCGGGCGGCTGATTGCCAGAGCGCGGCGGTCAAGTCTCCGATATTGAGCCAGTCGACCACCATTTTCGTGGCCTGGGCCACGCGTGCGGCGTCGGGACCCAGCCGCTTGTCGCTTCCCTCGTAGTGCGTCGTCGCGTTGAGCAGGAACACGGTTGAGCCGGAGAGCGCCTTGAGAGCCGCGGCGACGGCGGGCTTGGCGTGAAGCTGGATCATGCGCTGAAAGACGAGCACGCCGTAGGAATGGAGGGCGAGTTCGACCTTGCCGCCGGGCGAGGTTTGCGCGGCGATGAGAACCGCGCGCGAAAGATCTAAGGCGTCGGCGTCGAACGGGGTTTTGGTCGCGGCCCACTCGGAGGGCGGGTGGCCTCGCGGCCACAGGAACAGCTCGTTGCCGGCGGGTTTATCCGCGCGGGCGAAGAACGTCTCAAAGCTCTCGCAGAGGGCGAGCCCGCCCATGTATACTCGCGCCGTAGCACCTGAGGTCCCTGCTCGCCACTTATAATGGATCGGGGCCCCGCCGTCACCTTCGAAGGCTTCGAGCATCCAGCCCGGGCTGGGCGCGCCGGAGCGGTCGCCGTCGAACATCGTCCGGGCGCCCGTTACGGGTGCGTCTGGGGACTTCAAATGGCCGGCGGCTTGATTTGCGTCCGGCGCAACGAGGAGGGAGGCAATCGCGGGAGTCGGCAACATCAGCGGCGTCGAAAGGGATGTTTGCGAGAGCGCGGGGGGCGCAACGGAGGAGGCGATCGTGGGGACCGTGCCCAGGCCGCCGAGGGAGACGGCGAGTCTCGGCGCTGCAATGACGAGGGCGGATGCGGGAGGAACGCATGCGAGCACGACGCTGATCACCCAGTGGCTCATGAGGCGTATTCTAGAATACAAGGCCCTTGTTTCTATAGGCCGTCTGGCCCCCCGTGACTCCGGTAAAAGGCCCACTGGGGCTTCGCGGTTCGCGCCGCGCGGGAGATTTGGTAAACTCGCCGCATGGATATTACGCGCGTCTGCGTCGTGGGCGGCGGTACGATGGGCAACGGCATCGCCCATGTCTTCGCCCATAAGGGATTTGAAGTCACCCTCGTCGAGGCCGATAAGGAACTCGCCGACAAGGCTCTCGCCACGATCGCCAAGAACATGCAACGGCAGGTCGCCAAGGGCGGCATGACCGCCGTCGACAAGGACGCGGCCTGGGCGCGCCTTAAAACCGCGACTTCCGTCGCGCAGGCCGCGGGCTTTCATTTCGCGGTCGAGGCCGTGCCGGAACGTCTCGACATCAAGACCGGGGTGTTCAAGGAGCTGGAGCTTCACGGTGCGCCGGGCGCGATCCTCGCGACGAACACCTCGTCCTTGCCGATTACCGCCATCGCGGCGGCCCTGAAGGACCCCTCGCGCGTCATCGGCATGCATTTCATGAATCCGGTTCCCGTCATGAGGCTCGTCGAGATCATCCGAGGCAAGAAGACCTCGGACGCGACGACCGCCGTCACCAAGGAGCTGACGATTAAGCTGGATAAAGTTCCGGCCGTCTCCAACGATTTTCCCGGCTTCGTCTCCAATCGGGTTCTCATGCCGATGATCAACGAGGCGATCCTCTGCCTCCAGGAAGGCGTTTCGACGAAGGAAGACATCGACACCATTATGAAGCTTGGCATGGCGCACCCGATGGGCCCGATCGCCCTGGCCGACTACATCGGCCTCGACGTGTGCCTCGCCATCATGGAGGTTCTCGACAAGGGCTTCGGAGGCGTGAAGTATAAACCGTCGGAGCTTTTGCGTCGGATGGTCGCGGATGGGAAGCTGGGCGTCAAATCGGGCTCCGGCTTCTATGAGTACCCCAAAAAATAATCATGGATTTCAACTTCACCGAATCGATGGCGATGCTGCGCGACTCCGCGCGGGAGTTCGCCGACAAGCGCCTCAAGCCCGGCGCC
>JBBTJN010000156.1:0-12922 GCA_038059415.1 Elusimicrobiota bacterium
CAGGTGGCTGTCGGGCGTGCGCAGCGCGAAGAAGAAGCGGCAGGCGTCCTTGCCCACCTCGTCAATGAGCTCGCGCAGAGAGATAAAGGCGCCCGCGCGCTTGGACATTTTCACGGCCTCCCGCCCGCGGAAAAGGTGGATGAGCTGGTGAACGATCGCGTGGTAGCTCTCCGGCGGCTTGCCGAGCGCTCCGATCGCGGCCCTCATGCGCGCGACGTAGCCGTGGTGGTCGGCGCCGAAGATGTCGATGACGCGCTCAAAGCCCCGGTCGTACTTGTCCTTGTGGTAGGCGATGTCGGGGAGGAAATAGGTCGGCTTTCCCGTGCTTTTCACGAGAACGCGGTCCTTGTCGTCGGTCGAGCCCTCGGCGTTGAGCGTGCCGAGCCAGACGGCGCCGTCTTTCTCGAACACCATGCCGCGGCCCTTGAGGAACTCGAGCGTCTTCGGCACGGCGCCCGAGGAAAACAGCTCGCTTTCCAAATACCAGCGGTCGAAGTTCGCTTCGAAGACCTTCATGTCCTCCTTATGGGACGCGAGCAAGGTGTCCATCGCGTAGCGGCCCCAGGCCTGGGCGTCCCACGTCTCGCGGCCGGCGGGGGCGGCGGCGGCGAGGTCTACGAGGTACTCCCCCTGGTAGCCTTTCTCGGGGACCGGGGCGCTTTCACCCTTCGATTGCTTGTAGCGAGCCATGATCGACTCGCCCAGCAGGACGACGCGGTCGCCGCCGTCGTTGACATAATATTCGGCCGCCACCCGGCGGCCGAGCCGCTTCATGATGCGGACCAAGCTGTCGCCGAGGGTCGCTCCCCGGCCCGAGGCCATGTGGAGAGGGCCGGTCGGATTGGCGGACACGAACTCGACGAGGACCTTCGTCTTGGGTCCGCCAGAATCTTCACCGTAAGTTTTGGGAGCGAGCGTGATGGCCTTGAGATTGGCGCACAAGGCCGTCTGCTTGATCATGATGTTGACGAAGCCGGGAGGTGCTGCTTGGGCGTTCTCGACCTCCGGGACCTTGGACAGATGCGCGGCCAGCAGTTTCGCCAACTCCAACGGATTTCGTTTGGCGACCTTCGCCGCGGCCAACGGCCACGGCAAGCAGAGGTCGGCCTTCACATGCGCGGGAGGAGCGCTGAGCGCGAGGTTCTCGGGAAGAGTGACGTCCGCGTCAGCCGCCCATCGACGGGCCTCAGAGGCGAGCTTCTTGCGAAGGGCCGCGACGATCATGTGACTTCGGGGCTTGCGCGGACGGGGATGCCCATCAGGCGCTTGACGGTGTCGGGGTCGTGCGCGGCGCCGAGCGCTTCGTCGAGTTCGAGGAGGTTTTGCTTGAGCAGGAAGGCCAGAGACTGGTCCATCGTGATCATGCCGTGCTTGGCTCCGGCCTCAATCGCCCCGTAAATCTGATGGGTCTTGGCCTCGCGGATAAGGCTGGCGATGCCCGACGTGATCTTCATGAATTCGCGGGCGCAGACCTGGCCGCCGCCTCCCTTGCGCGGCAGGAGCTGTTGGCAGACGACGCCTTGCAGGACGGTGGACAGCTGGATGCGGACCTGCTGCTGCTGGTGTCCCGGGAACACGTCGATGATGCGGTCGACCGTGGTCGCGGCGTCGTGAGTATGAAGCGTGGCGAAGCAGAGGTGGCCGGTCTCGGCGGCGGAAATCGCGAGCTGGATCGTCTCAAGGTCGCGCATCTCGCCGATGAGGATGACATCGGGGTCCTGGCGCATCGCGTGACGCAGGGCCTCGCTGAAGGATTTGGTCGTCGAGCCGACCTCGCGCTGCAAAATCAGGGACTGCTTATCTTCATAGACGAACTCTATCGGATCTTCGATGGTCAGCACCTTTTTGGGATGCTTTTGATTGATCTGTTCGATGAGGCAGGCAAGCGTTGTGGATTTTCCCGAGCCCGTGGGGCCCGTGACGAGCACGAGGCCGCGCGGGAGGTCGATGAGGTTGACGATCGAGGGCATGAGTCCGAGTTCGGCCGGCGTCGGGATCTTGGCCGAGATGACGCGGAAGACGGCGGCGACGCCGTTCTTCTGGCGGGAGACGTTGAGGCGGAATCGGGAGACGCCGGGAAGCGAGACCGACCCGTCAAGCTCCCAACTATCCTCGAACTTCGCGCGCTGGGCCTCGGTGAGTACCGAGTAGATCATGCGTTCGCATTCCTCGGTCTTGAGAACGGGCAGTCCGGGGAGCGGCTCGATGACGCCTTTGCGGCGCACCATCGGGGGCTTGCCCACGACGATGTGCAGGTCGCTGGAGCCGAGGCGCGCGGTCTGCGTCAGGATTTCGGTTAGTGCCGCCATGCAAGCTCCTTGGCGCCGTCGTGCAGCCGCTCGAGCGCGTACAGCTCCCGCGCTTGCTCGACCATCAGATGGACGATCAGGCCGCCGAAATCAAGCACGTGCCACAGGTCGCTTTGCGGGCGATTGCGATGGTGGACGCGGACGCCGACCTTCCCGAGCGCCTCTGCGAGCGTGTCCTCGAGCGATTGGAGATGCGGCCTCGACAGCGCGGTCGCGATGATCATGTAGTCGGACAGCGGGCTCGTCTTTCGAACGTCGAGCAGGAGAATGTCCCCGGCCTTATGTTTGTTCATGGCGCGGGCGGCGGAGATGGCGACCGTCTTAAAAGCTTTGGACATCATTCCTCGTTTTGAGACGGCGGCGTAGCGTCTCGTCGGCGCGGGAATCAATATTTTCCAGCGCCGAGGTGAGCAGGCGCGCGACGGCGGACAGCGTGCGGAGGGTTTCGGCGCGGCGCCCCTCGTTGGGAGCGGCGGCGGCGCGCAAGTGCAAGGTCGCCAGCAGCCTCGCCGGAGATCGTAGAACGAGGACGAGCGTGCGATCGTCCTTCCAGTCCTGTTCGGGCGCCGTTTTGGACGGCAAGGCCCCGGCCTGGGGGCCGAAGGATTCGGGGCCGGCGGCGCCGGCGAGGTCCATCTCCTCGTTGTAGGGATTGTAGGTGTAGGCGCAGGCCGACCAGTCGCCGTCGAGATGGGGCAGGACGCGGCCCAATGCGCGCTCTAGCAAGGTGGCCGCGGTCGCGGCCGGAGAGGTCAGTAAAACCGAGAGATCGTAGAGCAAGGCCAGTTCCGCGGAAGTCCGCCTCAAGCGGCGCGATTGAATCTGGACGAGCTCGGCGAAGAACTGAATTGCCAGGCTCGGGTCCGCGGAAAGCCAACTCTTAAGGTCGTCGCGCTTAAGGCGCAGGAGTTCGGCGGGCCCGGACGCGTAGGCGCCGGCCGACCTCGCGACCGCATCGAGCAGGGCCATCTCGCCGAAGCAGTCGCCCGCGCCGAGCGAGGCCAGGTCCTTGCGCCCGCCGCCGCCCAGGCTCTTGGTCACGCGCACGCGGCCGGAGAGAACGAAGTAGAGGCCGTCGCCGATCGAGCCCTCGGCGAAAATCTCGGCGGCGTCGGCAAACGACAACGGCTCGAGGTAGACGGACAGCGCGCGCAGGCGCTCTTCGGGGTATTGATCGAAAAGCTCGAGCGAACGGAGCTGGGCGATGCGGTCGGGATCGGCCATATTCACATCAGCGACGCGCCGCTACGGCCCGTGATGCCGGCCAACTGCTTGAAGGTCTCCTGGTTGTTGGCGCGCTGGAGGGCCTCCTCGGCGGAAATCAAGCCGGTGCGCACGAGCTCGGCGAGCGACTTGTCCATCGGGATCATGCCGTGCTTCGCCCCGGTGTCGAGGGCGCCGTAGATCATGTGCGTCTTGCCTTCCCGGATCATGTTCGAGATCGCGGGCGTCATGATCATGATCTCGCGCGCGGCGATGCGGCCGTCACCGTCCCTTCTCAGCACGAGCTGCTGGCACACGACGGCCGCGAGCACAACGGCGAGCTGGACGCGGACCTGGCCCTGCTGGTGCGGCGGGAACACGTCGATGATGCGGTCGATCGTCGACGGCGCGTCCTGCGTGTGCAGCGTGCCGAAGCACAGGTGGCCGGTTTCCGCGGCGGTGATCGCGAGTTGTATCGTTTCGAGGTCGCGCAGCTCTCCGATGAGGATGACGTCGGGGTCCTGGCGAAGGGCGGACTTCAGCGCGGCCGCGAAAGACTTCGTATTTTGGCCGACTTCGCGTTGGCGAAAGATGGATTTCTTGGACTCGTAGACGAATTCGATCGGGTCCTCGACGGTGAGGATGTTGTCCGAATATTTATTGTTGATCAACTCCATGAGCACGGCCAGCGTCGTGGACTTTCCTGAGCCCGTGGGGCCCGTGACGAGCACGAGGCCGCGCGGCAGGTCGGCGAGGTCGGTGACGGACTTCTGGAGGCGCAGCTGTTCGGCGGTCGGAATCTTCGAGTTGATGACGCGCATGACGGCTTCGACGCCGTTCTTCTGCAGGAACACGTTGACGCGGAAGCGTGAGAGGCCCGTCACCGCGAATGAGCAGTCGAGCTCCCAGGTTTCCTCGAACTTGGCGCGCTGCTCTTCATACAGGATCGAGTAAATGAGACGTTTGGACTCATCGGGCATGATCTTGGCGAAACCGGGAATCTCGGTCATCTCGCCATTGACGCGCATCAGCGGCGGTTTGCCGATGACGAGGTGGATGTCGCTGGATCCGGCCTCTACGGCGGTTTTCAGTATTTCAACGAGTTCCATGGTTTCTCCTAAAAAGAACAATCACCGCCGAGCTCGACGCTGGCATCCACGCCGCGCAGGGCGTCGATGCGGGTCGCCGTGACCGCCGCCGGACAACTGAGCGCCGCGCGGACGCGCGCGGCGCGGCTGAAATTCCCGGTCCGGTCATAGATGACCGTCCGCGAACGAGGCCGGGAGGCCTGTCCCAGCGCCATCACGTCCACGCCCTTTGATCTTAGAACTTTAGCCGCCTGAGCCGCTAGGCCCGCGGTGCCGGCGCCGTTGAGCACCTCGACGACGATCGCCTTGCCGTTGCTCAGGGGTTCGGGCTGAGAAGTGAAGGCGTGGGTCAGAAAGACGGGAGCGTAGGCGTCTTCGGGCAGCAAGGCGGGTTCGAGGCCTTCGAGCGGGATACGGCGGAGTTCGAGCGTCAGGAGCAGCGCGTCCGCCGCGGCCTTGTCGCCGCGGGAGAGGCCGGCCATGGCGTGCCGCGCGAGGGACCACAAGGCGCGCGCAGAGCGCCCCCGCGCCTTGAGGGCGTGGGCGGCGGCGACGGCGGGTTCGGCGTTTTTCTCGCCGACCTCGAGTTCCAGGGTCAGGTGGCCGGCGCCTTCCCACGATATCGGTTCCAACGACAACGCCGATATCTTGATCTGGGCGAGGTCCGCAACGGCCCGCGACGCCGACGTCTCGTCGTTGGTGGCGCGCAGGGCGTCCGTGTAGGCGCGGGCGGCGGTGAGCTTGCCCAGGAGCCTGGTCGTTTCGGGGATGAGGATTAGGACAAGGGTACGGCGCAGCGGGTTATAAATGCCGAGGTGCATTGTGACGGTGGCGCCGCCCGGATCGCGCACGGACAGCCAAAACGGCCAGGGGCTGTTGGACCTGAGCCGCGACGACAAGGGGGACCCGCCTTCGACGACGGCGACGCCGAGAACGGAGGCGATCATGAGCAGGGCGAGCCCGCGCTGGATGTTCAGAGTCGAGCGAGGGAATTCCATAGGGCGATCGTGAGGGGGTGGAGCCAGGCTTCGCGGGAGATGGCGCAAATGAGCTTTTCGCAAACGCAACGCTTGAGGGCGGCGTCCAAATCGACGAAGGCGAGGGCGCGGGTGGAGGCGGAGGTCGCGTGAGTTCGGTCGTAGGCGCAGGCGTCGGAGACGTACAGGATGCGGTCGAGAAGGCTCAAATGACGGTCGCCTAGGGTGTGTCGCCGGACGGCACAAAGAATCTCCGGATCGAAAACGCCGAATTCGCGCCGGGCCAGATCTTCGGAGACGTAGGAGTGCAGGAGCATGGGTTGCGACGCGAGGATCGCCGCCCTCAGGGGCGCCTTGAGGCGCCGGCGGCGCACGTAGGCGACCAGCAGGGGGGGCGAGTAACGCCGGCCCGCGTCGTGCAGGAGGCCGGCGAGGCGGGCTTTCAAGGGATCGGCGCCATGGCGGCGGGCCAGAGACTCAGACAACGATGCGACGTTGAGTGTGTGCTCGTAACGTCTGGGGGACAACGTCGACTTGAGAACGGAAAGGACATCCTTGCCGTAAAGACGGCGCTTATGTATGTACGACAAAACGGAGGGGAACATGTCCTTGGAACACTCTTGGTCGAGCGCCAACAGCGAACGTATTTCCGTCGAGGAAATCGAGGGGAACCTTCCGGGGATAGGGCGGAAGTGGGCGGGGGGGCGGGACGTTTCTCCGGGGCGGGCTCCGTACCACCACGTGGCCATGGATTTCAAACGGGAAGGATTTTTCCACTTGGGGAAGGAAACAGCGGAGTCTTGGCCGCAGACGAAGTGGAGCTCCGCTCCCTTGAGCGCGCCGAGCGTTTCGGCGGTAAAGACCTGACGGCGCGCGCGCGCTTCGCGCGCGTCTATGCGGCAGATTTTTTTCCAACGCAACGGCAGAGCATTCAGGATGCCCTGACGGGCCATGGCCAGACGATCTTTGGAGCTTGCCCGCGGCGCGCCTTTTAACGGCGCCTGGTAGGCGGGAACGATCAGAATCTTGTCCGGATGTATTTTTTTCGCAGCGGCGAGAAGGAGCGCGGCGTGGCCGCGATGGGGGGGGTCGAAAGTGCCGCCGAAGATGAGGACGCGCATGTCGACCTTCATTCTACCGCCCTCGGAGCGCCTTGACAATGAGAGCATGGAAACAGGATGATGGTTTATGGCTGATATCCGCCCTTTCCGCGGTGTTCGTTACTCCTCCTTCAGGTTAGACTCCGCGCTGTGCCCCCCCTATGACGTGATCGGACCGGAGCTTGCCGACGCGCTGCGACGGCGGCGTTCGAATGCCGTATTTTTAGAGCTGCCCCAGGGCACACCGCCCGCTAAATATGCCCGCGCCGCAGCGCTATGGAGACGGTGGACCGTCGACGGGACGCTGGCGCGTGATCCCAAGCCCGCGTTTTACGCGATTGAAGAGCGCTACAGGCTCAGCGGGGAAACCCGCGTGCGTCGGGGCATCCTGTCGGCGTTGGGAGCCACGCCCAAGGCCGCGGTGGCGATTATACCTCACGAAAGAACTTTGGCCAAGCCGAAGGTTGATCGCCTGAAGATGCTCGATGCCGTCGGCGTCAATAGCAGCCCCATTTTCGGCGTTTTCGCCGACCCTTCCGGCGCTGCGCGGCGCGCGATCGCAGCCGGGATGAAAGGCAGGCCCGACGCGGCGGGGCAGTCGCACGCCAAAGTGGACTACCGGCTTTGGGTCGTGGACGAACCGAAGCTCATCGCCGCGATCCGCGCGGCCCTCTCGCCGTGCTCGATTTTGATCGCCGATGGGCATCACCGTTATTGCGTAAGCCGCGACCATCATGCCAGGACGAAAGGGCCGGGCACCGACGCCGTGCTGGCCTACCTTGTTGCGGACGAAGACCCGGGTTTGGTCGTTTTGCCCACGCACCGCATCGCCGGAAGAAGTTTGTTGAGGCGCGCAAGCGCGTTCACTCCCCTTAAGAAAGCCCGAAATCTGGGCGAGCTCGAGAAGCTCATCGCCAGGTCGGAGAACCCGTACGCGTTCGGCCTGATCGAAAAAGGCTTTTACTTCGGCGCGCCCAAGCCCAACGGCTGCAAGAGCGGTCTCGCCGTAGAGTGGCTTGGCTCTAACCTGCTGTCGCAGATTCCTCCCGAGGAGATGAGCTATACGCCCGACGCGGCGCTCGCGCTCAAGAAGGCGAAGGCGGCGGGCGGCGCGGCGGTGCTCGTTAAGCCTTTTTCCGTGGCGCAGGTTCGTCGCGCGGCCAGGGCCGTCGGGCTCCTGCCGCAGAAGTCCACCTTCTTCTATCCGAAGATCTCGACTGGTCTCGTCTTTCGCCCGCTGGACGCCGAGTGAAGTTCTCCGTCATCGTCGCGGCCTATAACGAGGGCCCGCAGATCGGCTCTTCGTTGAAGCGCCTGCGTCAGGTTTCCCAGACGAGCCCGATGGAAGTCATCGTCATCGACGGCGGTTCCGACGACGGCACGCTGGAGGCCGCGCGCAGGTGGGCCGACGAGGTCACGGACCTCGGCAAACCGAACCGCGGCGCGCAGTGGCACGCGGGCGCGCAGAAGGCGACGGGCGACCTGCTCTTTTTCCTGCGCGCCGATGCCCAGCCGCCGGGGAATTGGCAGCAGGCGCTCGAGCACTATTGGCTTGCCGCTGCGACGGATGGCCTGGCCGCCACCGCGTTCTCGGTCGCGTACGGCGCGGGCGTGGGGCTCTCCATTTTGGCGATGTGGTCCAACGCGCGTGTGCGCTCGGGCCTGGCCTCCTCCGATCACGGCATCTGCACGACGCCCGAAATTTACAAGGCCGTCGGCGGCTTCCCCGAGTTCCCGGTTCTCGAGGATATGGAATTTTCGCGGCGCCTGGCCGCGCGCGGGCGCATCGCGCTGCTGCCGGAGCGCCTCCGTCCGGCGGCCCGGCATGTGCACTCGAGCGGACCATTCTCCTATGTCGCTCGCCGGCTCTGGCTCGAGACGCGCTTCAAGTTGGGCGCCACCCCGGAAGAGCTTTTCGCCGCCGTGCCGAACCTGTAAAGGCGTCGGGCCCGGCGCCTCCATGTTCTCGGGGTTTTGGCGGTCGCGCCTCGTTTGAGCTGGCGTAGTCGCGTGCGGTCGGACGCTCCTCCGGGCCCGGCGACCGCGCGCCGGCTCCCTGCGGAGCGTCCGCCCACCCTACCTCCCAGCTCAACGGCGCGCGACCTCCGTCGATATGCCGGGAATATGGACAGGGAACAATTGGGGGGCTCGATCGTATGATAGTGTGCCCTCCGAAACTATCGTCGTTCGTCCCGGTGAGCCTGGGCGTGTCCAGGTCCGCATGTCTTACTCCCGGGAGCGCCTGGCGGCCATCAAGTCGTTTCCTGATCGTCGCTGGCTGCCGGCAGAGAAGGTCTGGTCTCTTCCTGACGCGCCGGACCTGCTTGTGCGGCTGAAGTCCGCCTTTCCCGGCGACGTGTTCGACGGTCTAGCGGCGGCCGCCGCCGCCCTGCCTCCGTCCGAGCGGCTCCCGCAGTCAGGCGATCCTCTCGTACGCGCACGCGAGGCCATGCGCACGCGCCACATGAGCCCGCGAACCGAGGAGGCGTATCTCGGCTGGATCCGGCGCTACCTCGCGCAGGCCGGACCCGCGGCTAAGGAGCCCGAGGTCGCGATCGCGCGATTTCTCTCGGAGCTCGCGACCAAAGCGGTCGTCGCCGCCTCGACCCAGAACCAGGCGCTTCATGCCCTCCTGTTCTATCACCAGAAGGTCTTGGGGCAGGAACTTGATCGGGTGCAGGGCCTCATCCGTGCGAAAGGACCGGAGCGTCTGCCTGTCGTGCTCTCTCGCGATGAGGTCGGCTCGGTGCTCGGCGTGATGTCGGGAACGCCGCGCTTGATGGCCACTTTGTTATACAGCTCGAACGCCATCTCGTGAGAGTTCGCAAGCAGCACGCCGACGACCTCAAGAACGGCATTGGCAGCGTCGCTCTTCCCGACGCGTTCGCTCGAAAATATCCGAATGCGCCGACGGAGTGGGGCTGGCAATGGCTCTTTCCCGCCACCTCTCATTATGTGGACTCAGAGACGGGGGTCAGGCGTCGCCATCACCTTCATGAGTCCGTATTGCAAAAGGCATTTCATGCGGCCCGTTTGCGGGCGGGCATCGCCAAGCCGGCGAGCTGTCATACGCTCCGCCACTCGTTCGCGACGCACCTTTTGGAGGACGGATATGATATTCGCACGATTCAGGAGCTGCTCGGTCATACCGATGTCAGCACCACCATGATCTACACGCATGTTCTGAATCGCGGGGGGAGGGGTATTCTGAGCCCAGCCGACCGGATAAACGTCGCTCCCGAGAAGGAACGCCCGACTTAGGCCGACCGAACCCGCGGCCTTTCAGGGTCAAGGCACAATGCGATATCCATGGCAATTAATTGGGTTTTGCACTACAATTTCGAATCTACACCCTCGGCATCCGGAGTTAGCCCGACCGAGTGAATTCAAAGTTAGAGCGCCGGGGCGCATCGACAATACGGACAAGGAGATTAAATGCCGAATCTCAAAGGACTAATTTTTCTGGGCTCCGTTGCATCTTTTACTGCCTGCGCATCCGGAAACGTGTTACGAGTCGCGGGAATAAAGTCTACAGATGAATCTGGAATATCACAGTGCAAGTATCTGGATACCGTATACGGCACATCCGGCTGGTACGGCGTATTTACCGAAAAGGGTTTGGCGAATGCCCGCGCATCAGCTTTTGAAAAAGCAAAGACGCTGGGGGCGACGGATGTGGTTTGGATCGTTATCCCCCAGCATCACGGATCTACGGACGTGGCCGCAAAGGCATACCACTGCGAAGGTGTTCCGAAAAATGACGCCAAGCTTTGAGAACTGCTTTAGGCAGCAGCTGCAGAATTGAATGGCGAATTATTCTAATTATCGTTTCCCAATCGCAGAGGCGAACCGGCTTGCCAGCTTAACTGGTATCGAGCAGGACCTGCTCGGGGTGATTTCTTACTGCGATTATCTTATTGAGCGCAGCGATATCGCGAAGCTCGATGCTCTGGTTTGGGAAGCGATTTCGGCAGCGGCAATAGTTCGATACGCGCGCTGTTTCACAACAGGGGTCAGAGATGCTCTAACCCGAGAGCTGTTTAACACGGACAACGATCTTGCTAAAAAACACGACAGATTTATTGACCTTAGAAGCAAGCATGTGGCGCATTCGGTCAACAATCTGGAGGAAAACGAAGTTGTTGTTCAGATCGGCGATCATTATGTTTCGTCTACTGAAATACGAAGCATCAATACGATGCACAAACGCGTTGTCGGACTTTCGCTGAATGAGCCGCACGCGCTGAAACAAATATCTCAAACGGTTCTCGAAAAAGCACGCGCCATGATGGTTGAGGAAAAAGCCTTACTACTGGAACTCGCTCGAGGATGTCCGCTAGCTGAGCTAAGACATAATGGTCTACCGGATTTGTCCTTGGACGAAAAGATTGATTCACCTAGACAAGCACTTGGCAAACGGAAAAGAAAGGGTGGCGCGCTCTAACCATTCGATTCTGCTGACCGCGGCCTCAGATGGGAATGGATTCCATATAGCCGCGGCAGCAGATCGTCTGCGTTAGGCATCTCTACCCGCAAAACGGCAAACGACCAGCTTTTCTTGGGTCTTGCGAAAGTATACTCCTAGGTGTATACTTAATTCATGACTAGAACCATTACTCTCAAAGCGCTTCGCCCGGAGCTTCCGCAGGTCGCGGATTCCATTGAGTCCAAGCTGGACCGCTACATCGTCACTCGGCACGGGCACCCCGTAATGATGCTCATCAGCCCCGAGGACTATGAAGGGCTGCTTGAGACTATTGAGGTGCTTTCGGATAAATCCGCCGCCAAGCGAATCCGCAAGTCCTGGAAAGAGGCGCGTGCGGGCAAGACTGTCTCCCTGGAAGCGCTTCGGCGCCGATTAGAAGGTGTATAGAGTCGAACTGAGCCGGCAAGCGGAAAAGGACCTTGAGAAGGTCTTTCGCTCTGATAAGAAACTCTATCAGCGCTTCATAAACGCGTTTCAGACAATCTCACGAAAGCCCATGGAAGAGGGAAAGCCTCTTCATGGGGAGCTCAAAGGATTGCGCTCATACCGCTTCGGCAGCTACAGGATCCTGTACGAGGTGCAGCACGGCGAGTTGCTCGTAATCGTCATTGATCTTGGGCACCGACGAGAGATCTATAAGTGAAACGCTTAATGCCTAACCATCGGATAGAGCCGCCGGGCGCGAGAGAGGAGCGCCTTAGAGCGCCCGCGGCTCATCCCCTGCGTTAGCGCTCAAGGGAACGTCGAATCGACAGGCCATTGAATTATGACGAAAGTCCCGCTATCCTAGGTATATGACGACCAAGCAGAAGGTTATTCAGGCTGTCCAAGGCCTGCCCGAAAACGCCTCTTACGAGGACGCGATGGAGCGCCTTCTGTTTTTGTCGAAAGTTGAGCGCGGCTTGCAGCAAGCCGATGCGGGGCAGACTGTTACGCACAGCAAGGTCAAAGAGAAGATGAAGCGATGGCTGAAGTAAGGTGGACGCTTCAGGCTACCGACGATCTTGATTCTATAGCTCAATTCATCTCCAAAGACTCTCCGCAGTACGCCCGCCTCTTCGTTTCTGATGTTTTCCAAGCGGTTGAACGCCTGAGTGAGTTCCCCAAATCAGGTCGCATAGTTCCCGAGCTGAACGATCCCGTCGTTCGTGAAGTCATCCTTGGGAATTACCGCCTCGTTTATCGATTCAAAGCAAAACTGATTGAGCTATTGACCATTTATCACGGGGCACGCCTGCTCGATCCAACTACCCTTGAATGAAAAACGACTGCGGGCACCTGTTTTCGCGCTAACCATGGGATTCTGCCGACCGCGGCCAGTAGGAGCTCCAGTAGCCGCGGCGGCAGATCCTCGGCGTTATGCGTACTTAGGAGCACAATGAAAAAAACTCAACCAGGGATGCGCTGGTGGTTGGTCATTCAACTTATGCTTTTTCCGCTGGGCGCACATGCGAATGCGATTATCCCCTACATGATCGTACCGTGGGGGCAGGTGTTTCTGTTACCGCTGGTTATCATTATCGAAGGCGTTATTCTTCAAAGATTACTTGGCGGCAAATTGCGTTCGATCCTATTTCAATCCTTCGCTGCGAACCTGCTTTCAACCGCCCTCGGCGCAGCACTTTATTTCGCAACCATGCCTTTGGTTGGAAACCGCCTATTTGACTGGTGGTCTAGTGGTGGATTTTCTGCCAAACCATATAGTACTACTGTGTCACGAATGCAGGGCGCCCCGAGCACAGCCGGGACACCGCGGCAA
>JBBTJN010000157.1:0-14828 GCA_038059415.1 Elusimicrobiota bacterium
GCCTCAGCCCCATCAACAGCGGCAACCTCGGCCAGGCGGGCACGGGCGGCGGCGGGCTGAACCTGGTCCGCTCCAACCCTAACTTCCGTGGCGCGGTCGGCCCCCGGGGCAACAGCCCGACGGGCCTTGACAGCACGAAGAAGGCGGCCGCCAACGCCGGCGACGCGTTTTCGCGCGCGGGCAGCGCCTTGGGCGGCCTGAACGCGGCGGCCAACGAGCAGATTCCCACCGGCGGCCAGGGCTTCAATGGAGTCGGGCAGGGGGGCGCGGGCGCAAATGACAAGCCGGGCGGCGGGGGGGGCCCGGCGGGAAGCAAGAGCGTGGGGGAATCGCTGGCGTTTATCGAGGCGAAGGAACGCATGATGGAGAATCTCAAGCTTGAGTTCGAGAAGAGGAAGCTCAAGGACCCGGAGCTTCTGCTCTACGCCATACGCAACGACTCGATCAAGGCCATAGCGGCCGAGATGACCAAGTCCCTGGCCAAGCACATCACCGACTTCATGGACCCGGACACGCACTCGGACGACAGTTGGGTGTGCGAGGGCGGCTACTCTCCCAGGAAGAGCACGCCTCCATGCTCCACCGCGGCGGGCACAACGCCTAGGAACTGCATGTCAGGCGATCGATGGTACGACTATGATGGAAAGTCGCATAGCTGTGTGAAAAAGAAAGGCAGTTCTGCTGGCTCTGGAAAGGAGACCGAGACCGCCGCCCCCGACTTGACGGGCGTCGGTGCAGTCTGCACCAGGATCGACGAGAACTTGAGAGAGGGCAAGTCCAGCGGCGCAGATAGCTATTTTAAGGATGATCTGCGGCCTGCGGCGAAGAACACGGAGGACGCCCGCAATAGCCTTATCGGTGGCGACAGCAAATGCACATCACCCGCCCCCGCAATGGGCGTGGCGGCGTCTCAGATGCTCAACGACGCGAAGGCTATGCTGTACGCGGCGCCGGGGATAGGGAACAATGCTACTGTCAAGGATGCCATCGGTCGGATCATTGCGGGCGTAAATCAGACAGGCGGTAGCGAGGCAGAGGATGCGGTAACGGCCCTCACCGCCGCGACGAACAAGATCAACGAGGCCACAGCGCGGATCAATGAAGGGGAGAAGGTCCTGGGTTCGAAGGTCAAGGAGGTCCCGTCATTCGAAGATATAAATGACAAGAAAGAAGTGACCAAGGCGCAATTACAAGTCACGATAGCGTACGACCGGGTGACTGAGATTATCAGAGAGCTTCGTCAATCCGCCAAGCAGTTGGAGGACGAAATCGTCAATATTACGCCGTTGGTGAAGATCGAGAATGGCAAGCCTATCGGGATTTTGCCGGATCAGAACGACTTAAATAAAGCCTTGGACCACTTGATGAAGGATGCGGGTCCCTCTGTTGCCAGTATACCCGATGGGAGCACGAAGGCTCAGACTGAAGCAAGTCAAGCCTTAGGGGACCTCCAAAATACCATAACTAAGAATACCGATAAGGATTTCACCGCGGATAAGAAGGCTAAGGCAGTCAGAGACAAGCGCGAGGCGGCCAAGAAGGCGGTGACGGCGGCCCAGGAGGAGGTGAAGGATCAGGCGACGAAGCTGGGGATAGAGATCAATAAGATCGAGATCAAGGGGGCCCAGTAAAGAGAGGCCGCTCATAGGCCCTTAGACCCAGGCGCGGAGTTGAGCGCGGATATATAATGGCGTCAGCCGTATCGCAGGATCGGAGAAGCTATGAAACCCCTCAATGCCATCATGGCCGTCTTGGCAATCGCGTCCGCCGGGGCCTCGCCCTCGCGCGCGCTCGCCGCCGGCGGCGTCAAAGCCGCTCCAGTGACGGCGGCCGAGGCTAAGAACCCGATCGACGAGTTGTCCGAAATTTTAGATAAGGACCCCGCGGCGCGCGCGGACGCGGGCAAGCGCTTCGAGCGATTCCTCCTGGACGGCTCCGGCGGGAAGAGTTTCGTCGGCTCCGGCGCGGACGCCGCCGGGCTCGGGGAAGCGGCGCGCCAATGGGGCGAGTCGGGGGGAAGTGTTGCCGCGCTCTATTTCGTCATGGGGCCCGGGCCGGAGGTGCCGGCGTGGGCGTTGAAAGACGCCGTTCTTTCGGGGACTTTCAAGTCCGGGATGAAATGGGAAAATAGCTTGCGTGAAAAACTCGCCGATTGGACCGGGAAGAAACAGATCACGCAAATCAGCCAGGTCGAGGATTTCCTCAAGGACGCCGCGGCGAAAGCCGAGACCGTGTTCTCCAGCTCACGCAAGCAGAAGATACCCCAGAGCGGCGCCGACGACGGGAGCGGCGTGAAGGGCGAGTCGGACAAGACCCGCAACTCGTCGACGGGGCGCAACGCCGTGACGAGCCAGTATACTTTGGCCGATATGTTTGAGGACGGGGCGGTGGTTCGGGACGTCTGCGGACCCGGCGACGGGGGCGTGCGCAGGATATCGATGAAGCTATACACGAAGCGCGTCGACGGCGAGATCGTCAATGAGATCGGCATTTTCGACCTCTCCGACAGCCCCGACGATATATTCGGCCGGCGTTTCCAGATCGGCGTCGGCAAGCAGAAGTTCGTCCTCGACGACCGCACGCCCGGCAATAAGAAATACGAGTTGGATTTCGGCCCGCCCGATGAGAACGGCAATCGGGAGATCACCCTCTCGAGACCGGGAGGAAAGGGCGACGGCGTATTGAAAACCTCGACTTCGGATTTGTTCAACATGCGGGCCGATCAGGCCGCTGCGTTGGGCCATATCCTCGACGTCGGCGGAGAGGAATTCTACGTCCTGCCCCAGAGCGGCGCGAAGGGCGCTTTGGTGATGTTCCGCAAGGAGGTCATCGACGGACGGGGCAAGGGCGATCCGCGCTTTCTTGAGCCCGAGCTTGTCGCCGAAGTGGGCGAACGCGGCCCCAACGGCCGCAACCGGAACCTCCCCGGCAAACCGCACCTGGGCACGGTCGGCAATGCGTCATATCATCTCGAGTACAACAAGGAACTCGGATACTGGGAGGCCAAGGAGGGCGCCGGCGACCCGCCGCAAACCGACAAGCCCACGACGGGCGACGGCGGCGGCAAACCCGATGGCAACCCCGATGGCAGCCCCGGCGGAAAACCTGATATCAAGCCCGACGCCGGCCTGAAGCCGCTCCCGGACGGCATGCCCATCAATGACCTCATCGCGAGGACCCTGTCCGAGTTGCCGGAATGCAAGCAGAACACGGCGGCCACGGCGGACCTTGCGCGCGATCTTCAGGGGAAATACGCGATCGTCGCCTGCGGCGACGATCAGATCATACTCGTCCCCAAGAGCGCTCAGTACCCGCACCAACAACTGAGATACGGCAGCGATAAAGCCTCGCTCAGGAGCGCCCGGTTCTTCGACCATTACCTGGTCCTGGAGTTCGCCGAGCAGCAGCAGTACCTCGACCTGCTGAAGTTGGAGCAGGGCGCCGACGGAAAGCCTTCCCTCGCGCTGTCCGGCTTCGTCGTGGGCAAGAGCAAGAGCGCGTCGAAATTCAGCGACGCGGGCGCGCTCGTCGACGCCCTCAAGCGCTATATGGGCGTCAACGATGCCACGGCCTTGACGGAGATTCCTCGACGTGTCAAGAAATCCTTGGGCGGCGAGCCCTACGAACTCACCGCCGGGTTCGCCGACGGCGTGCTCGTGGTCTCTTCCCAGAGGGGCATGATCTGGCCCGCAGTCGACGCGGAGAATAACTCCGCTGTCCCCCCGGCGAAAGGCCCGGCGTCCGCCCCGTACACGAGCCTGAGCGGGCCGGCCAACGCGATGGACGGGGATGTGAGCTCGGTGGATGATGAGTTCAGAACCGAATTCGAGACGGCGGATAAGCGCAAGGCGCGGTTGATGGGAACTCAGGCGAATGCGCAGGTGAAGAACATCGCCCTCTATGAGACCATAGACCCGATTGGGAAGGACACGGAGAAGCGGTATTTCGTGATGTTCCGGTACCGGGCGCATGATGCGCAAGTCCCCACGGAGCCCAAGGGGGATAAGGTCATCAAAACTTTCCGCCATAAGCCCTTTGAGGTGTTCAACGCGGCCAATCCCTATCCGGTCAAAGGCATCTCTATGCAGGGCTTGACCGAGGGGGACGTGGTGCTCGACCGCGTGGCCTCGGGCTACAAGTTCGTCACGGGCAGCACGAAGAATAAGGGAGTGCTGGCCGTGTTCCAGAACAAGCAGGTCGGCGCGGCGGGCGCGAAGCAAGGCGGTGACAACTGCGTGGGCCCGGTGATCTGGTGGGGCCTCGATCGCGACGAGGCTCTGAAGGCCTGCAAGAAAGACAAGCTGTGATCGCCGTAACGCCTGGGACCTAAGGCCCATAGGGCCCAGGTCCCGGGCCTTCCTTCTTAGGGGGTCCATAGGCCCTGACACGAGGGCCTCCCTCTGCTACACTGAAAGCAGGCCGCTTCCCCATGAAACCCATCGCGCGTCGCGCCGTCGCCTCGATGATCTGCGCCGCCGTGATCGCGGCGCAATGGTCGACGTCGGCGTGGGCCGAGTTTCGGGCCGCCGCGCCCAACCCCGTCGAGGCGATGAGCTACCTGCGCGCTTTGGGCGTGTACAAGGACGACGGCGACCCGCTGAAGTCCTACCTGATCTCCAACGGCCAACTCACCCCGATCGGCCAGACCATGTACCTCTCGTTGAAGACGCGCTATAACGCGTCCGAAGAGGTCGAGTCGATGCAGCCCATTTTAGAGCGCCTGCGCAAGAACGGCGCCTACACCCCGGCGCGGCGCGATAGCGCGGCGCGGGCCATGACTCTCTTCGTGGACAAGTTCGGGGATTTGGACTCGGCCCCGCAGGGCAGCGTCGAGGAATCCTTCCGCCTGGGCGGTCTGCGCGAGGCGCTGATGAGCGGGGCCGCGCTCGCCGATGCGCCGAAGGCCGGCGCCTACATGCAGGTCGAGGTCAAGGACGGATACAAGTTCGTGGACAAGGACGGCGTCGCGTTTCGGATGACCAAGAATCAGGTCACGACCTACAACCGCGAGCTGCAGAAGAACCAACGGCAGATGAACCTGAGCCGGCCGGTCGAGGTGGAGGCCATCCCCGAGACCGGCCGTTACAACTACGAGATGCTTCAGTACAGCTACTTCCGCCTCAAGAACCAGGAAACGGAGTTTCTCAAGGCGACGCGCATCGACCGCATGATCGGGCTCGCCGAGTTACTGGGCAAGCAGTATCCCGCCGACATGTGGTTCAACGAGAAGGGCCTCGAGGAGGACTTGATCCGCCAGGCCAAGGCGAAGACCTACGACCACCACGGCGAGACCTACAGCATCTTCGACATCGTGGAGAGCAAGCTGGCCCAGCGCCGCGCCTACCTGAAGGGAGCGCACGCCGCGGTCCTGCGCTTCGAGACGGACATGAACCGCTTCAAGGGCGCCGCCACGATCACCGACTCGCAGGTGGCGACGATGTCGCTCGATGAGCAGAACGCCCTGCGCTGGCTCAGCCTCGCCGTGCTCGAGACGCAGATGTTCCACGTAAAAAATCAGCGCGAACACGTCGATCCGACCTCACCCGACGCGCAGGCGATCATGAAGATCATCGACAAGTCGGACATGACGCACGACCAGAAGGTGGCCTACAAGGGGCAGGGCGTGGCGATGAAGGCGCGCCTCGACGCGCTCCGGGCGATCCTCGACAAGACGCGCCGGGCGCTCAGCGACGCCGACTACGCGGGGAGCCTGGACTCGGTGCAGGCCGCGCTCGCCGCGACCCAGAAGGAGCTGGGCGACCTGTCCCTGGACTACGCGATTTACCTCGAGGCGCCCTCGACGGCGTTCCTCGCGAAGGGCCAGGCCCTGCAAAGCCACGCGGCCTACAACGTCTTCGGGCAGATCTACAACGGCCTCTCGGCGACCTTGCGCGGCGGCTACAAGATATTGCCTTGGTGGGGCGCCAAGTACGCCGAGAACATGAAGGCGATCAACGGCGACGGCAAGACGCCCTCGATGGCGCAGGCCTACACCGGCATCTCGGCCCTGGTCGCCGGCGGCGACTTCGTTTCGGCGCGCCGCTGGATCATGGAGATGAATCCCAACGCGGCCCAATACTCGATGAGCGGCACGGCCGGCGGCGACGCGTCCAAGGTCAACGACGCCGTGCGCATCAGCGCGGCGCTGAAGGCCAACCACGACCGCATCAGCGCGGTGACCGAAACGAACAAGTCGCTCGACGCGGCGTCGACGTTCGCGACCTGGACGATCAGCATCGCGCTCCTAGCACCGGTCGCGCGCGCCGCGCTCAACGGCGTCGGCAAGCTCAGCGTCGTGGGCACGGGCCTGATCAATCATGGAGTCGCGGTGGGCAAGTTGCCGGGAATGGTTGCGTACACGCGAGGTCTGGCCATGCGCGCCGCGGGGCGCTCGCTCTTCGCAGTCGGCGAGATCGCCAGGCACAGCGCGGCGCGCCTCGACACGCTCGAGCCCGACGCGGGCCGCATCAAGGCCGTCGCCGGCGAGAACGTGGTCGCTCGGTATCTTGCCGCGAGCGGTGCGCGCGCGCTCAGCGTCGGGACGCGACAGGCGACCTTCACGGCCTTCTCGGGCAGCATCTCGGCCGCGTTCACGGCCGGCACCCACCTGTGGGACGTCGCGGCCGCCCGGGCGGGCGGCGTCAACATCGCGGGCTGGCAGGCCATAGAACCGGGGCACTCGATGTTCTCCGAGGACTGGAGCGGAATCGGCAAGGCCGCCCTGGCCGGCTTCAAGGGCGGGGTGTGGTGGGCCAACGAGTCTTTCCATCCCATGTTGGGCTACGTCGGCATGCCCTCGACCGTTTTTAGCGGCACGCGCCTGGCCGGGGCCATGGACATCGTGGGCTCGAGAGGCGTGGTCGGCTCGGCGTTGACGGGCCTGCGCGGCACGGCGGCCGTCGAGGCCGCGGCGGCGCGCGGCAAGACCGGGCTGCTCGAGAGGCTGACCGAGGCCAGGTGGTTTACGGGCAAGCCCGCGTTGGCCTTCGGCCTGAGCATGGCCGATAACGTGGCCAAATACGCCTTGTTCAGCAAGGCCACCGGCTTCCTCGGCGAGAAATACGCCTGGTACGTGCATACCAACCCGTCGATCACCTTGCCCTTCGTCGGCGCGGTCAACGCTCCCGAGGAGGATATCGAACGCCGCATCAAGCGGAGCAAAACCGTCGGCAGGACCTGGCTCGAGTCGCCGGCGTGGCTGATGCTCCCGACACACGCGGCTCACGGCGCCCGCGACGCCGGCCCGTACAGGTATACGAAGGAGGGCATGCGGCAGTACGACGAGTCCTACCCTCCGCGGACGAAGGAGTACGCCAACGCCCCCGTCGACACCAAGCTGCCGCTCAAGCCCGTCAAGCCTCCCGTGTCACAGCGCCTGTTCGAGGCGCGCTTCTTTGGCAAGCGGCCGGCGACCGAGTGGATCGTGACCAAGCAGGCCAAGGAGGCGGGCCAGCTCAAGGAGGTCAGGCGCCTCGCCCAAGAGGGCGGCGTCGTCAACCCCATCGAGCTGATGGCCGTGCGCGACATGGAGGCCGGCCGCGATATCTTCCGCACCTTGCACGTCACCGAGGAAGTCCAGAAGGTCGCCTATGATGTCGCCACGGAGGGGCTCGTCGCCCAACCGAAGAATTCCCTGAAGGCCCTGTCCATCGAGCCCGGCGGCACCGTCAAGGGTTGGGGCAAGATCACCCCCGAGTCTCAGATCGATATCGCCAAGGCCCTGTACCGCGCCGAGGTAGGCCTGGGCCGCAAGCTGCCTCCCGAGGTGAGCATGAAGGTCCGGGAAGTGCTCAAGGACCATCTGCTGGCGAACCTTCCCATCGGAGAGGCCGGCAAGGTCCTGCGCGCCGCGGTGGTGGCTCTGCCGGCCAGCTCTCCCCGGCTCGACGCGGCTCAGACCGAGGCCATCGAGGCCGTTCTCGCCTGGGAGTCCGCCCCAAAGGGGAAGGGGACCTACGTTGAGCTCACGCAATCTCTGCGCCGGTCCGCCGTGGACAAGCTCAACGCCCGAGAGCTCTCGCCTCAAGAGGCCCGCGCCCTCACCGCCCTCTACGACTACATCATCACCAGCGACAAGCGCTTCAACAGCTTCAACAACCCTGAGGGGGTCAATGCGCGGGCCCAAAAGATTTTCAATGCCCTGCGCACCGAATATGCCGACGCCAATCATCCGGAGATGTTGAGCCTCATCGAGACCTACCGCGGCGAGGTCAAAACATGGGCCGACGGCCAAGCCGCCAAAGGCCTGCCCGCCGACGGCGCCGCGGCCACGGAGGCGGGCATGCTGTCGGTGCTCGTCGGCCGCTTGCAGAGAGACCTGGAGGCGAGGATCATGGCCGCCCCCGGGAAATTCGGACCCCCGGAGCGCGCGGCGCTCGAGGCCTGCCTGAAGTCCGTCAAGACCTCGGCCTGGGTCGTGCGCGACGCCAAGGGCGCCCCGATCACGTCCTGGCGCCCGACGCAGTACGTGCGTCTGATGCAGACCTTCCTGGGCGAGGGCAGCCTTTCCAAATCCGTCCAGTCGACGACCGGGGAAATCTTCAAGGACATGCGCGCTCAGCACAAGGCCAGCCCCATGATGCTCGGCGCCATCGACGGCGTCGAGGCCGACGTCATGGGCTGGGTGAAGGGCCGCGAGACGGCGACGCAGGCGGCGCTGACGGCGCGCAATCCGGCCAAGGAGGTGGCGAAGCTGGAGGCGAGCGGCATGTCCGCCCTCGTCGAAAAGCTCGACGCGCGCCTCAACAGCGCCCCCGCCGGTCTGACGCCGACGCAGAACGGCGCGTTCCAGGACATGGTGTCGTCGATCTCCAATCTCGACCGCCAGGGGCTCCACAGGGGCGTACTGAACTCCGGGCGCGACGGCAAACAGGTCCAGCTGTACGTCAAGGCGCAGACCGGCATCGGCAAGACCTTGATTGCCTACGAGGGCCTGCTTCCGTATCTGGAGGCGGAGGCGGCCGCGAGCGGCCGCAAGGTCATGTTCCTCACCTTCAACACCAAGCTGCAGGCGCAGGCGGAGTTCGACTTCCTCGCCTTCAACAAACTCGGCTCCGAGGTCAAGTTCGAGACCTACGAAGGCCTCAAGACCATGATCGCCGAAGGCAAGACCAAGGGCGAAAACGTCGTCAAGAAGTACCTGCTGCTGCAAGATGAGATGGACGCCGCCGGCCAGCAGCCCGCGCTGACGATCGGCATGGTGTCGGGGCGCGTCACGCGCCTCAACGGCCAGACGACCGCGCTCAATGAAAGCAACGCGGGCCTGGCTTGGGGCATGAACAGCCTCAACAAGGTCCGCGTCGAGGCGGCCGACGTCCAGGCCGAGCGCATCAAGGCCGCGGCCAAGGACATCTCGGGCGCGCATGTCGACGGCGAGCGCATCGTTGAGATCAAGGTCGCCGCCGACGGCGTGCTCAAGGCGGTCGACCGGCTCAAGCGGGCAAAGGGCGCCGTCGAGATCGGCCTGGCCGAGGAGGCCGTCAGGGACGGCGGCGCCGCCTTGCGGCGTCTGTGCAACGCCCTGCCGGCGTCCGAGGCGGAGGCCGCGAACACGATCCTCTCCGGGCTCACCATCATGAAGGAGGCGCTCTCCCGTCATCCCTCGGCCGATCCTAAAATTCGCGCGGGCCTCGTCGCGGAGATGAAGGACGCTTTCGCCGAGCAGACCCGGCTGATGGACCTGACCGGCACGGCCGAGGGCCTTTTGCGCCTGCCGGCCGAGGCGCGCAAGGCGCGCATGGCCCTCGAGGTCAAGATAGAGCACCTCGGCAAGGAACTGGACGCGGCCAAGTCCTCCGCGCGCCTCGACGCCGGCAAACGCGTGACGATCCTTCGCGAGCGTCTCGAGGTTGCTCGCCTTGAGAAGGCGATGATCGAGCGCTTCGACGGCGTGGACGTCTCCGCGCGCTTAGTCGGCATCGATGATCGGATCTCGTCTATCCGCGCGGGACAGACGCCGGCTCAGCGCCTGACGATCAACCCCAAGCTCGCCCGCCTCATGCGCGAGTCCGTCCAGCTTGAGGCGCAGGCGACGCCCGAGTCGACGGCTCGACGCGCGGTCGTCGACGGCCGCATCGACCGGATGATCGAGTCGATGGGCGCGCCCGACGCCTCCGTTTTGAAGGCCTACCGCATAAAGACGCTCGAGGCATTATCACTCGAGCGTAAGATCGGCGAGGCGCGCACGGCGCTGCGGGCCGCCAACGAGGCCAATGAGCCCGTCGCAGCCCTTGAGGCGAGCCTGAGCAAGCTCAACGCGGGCCGGGAGGCCGTCAAGGGGCAATTGCGCGCGCTCGAGACGAACCTAGGCGCGGTTAAATCCACGCCGAAGCTCGACGCGCTCGTCGGCGAGGCGCGCGCTCTCGAGTCGGGCATGACGCCGGAGCGCCGCGCGGCGCATCAGGAATATCGGACTTTGCTCGACCGCGCGCACGCGCTGAGCGCGGAGATGGGAGAGGCGAACGCGGCAAGCCGCCCCGGCCTGGAGTCCGAGCGCGCGACGGTCCGCGCTCGCCTGCGTTCCATCAAGCTTGACCTCAGCGCCGCGCCGGCGAAGGGCGATCTGGGCGGGACTTTGCGCCGCATCGAATTGCTGTCCTCCGAGGCCGGACGTCTTGAGCGCCGGATCGCCGCGAGCGAGGCGCAAGGCGAGGGCGCGGTCGGCCTCAAGGCCGATCTCAAGACGGCGCGACGGGAAGAGCTGACGCTTCGCCGCGAGGCCCGCAGCGAGATCATGCGGCGCTTCGACGACGCCGGCTCGGACATCGTCAAGCTGACGCGCGAGGGCAAGCCGGGCTGGGACGCCCGGGCCGAGCGCCTGCTCGAGAGGCGCCGGGCTCTCCAGGAGGCCTACGCGGGCGATGAAAGCGCCATGTACGGCGCCTACGGCAAGATGAAGGAGAGCGTTCGTCCCATCGGCGAGGATCCGCGCCTTCTCAATGAGGAGCTTTACGAAATTCCGGGCGGCGAGGGCATGTCGCCCGGCGCGATGCTCAAGCGCGTCGATTTCCTCATCGCCCGCGCCCGCGCCATCGAGGTGAAGCCGAGGGGCGGCGGCGCGGGCACGCTCGAGCTGCGGCTCATGAAGTCACGCGCGGAAATCCAGGGCCTGTCGGAGGCGAAGGAGGCTCGGGAATATTTCCCGGCGTCCGACCGCATGCGCAGTCTCGAGCTCGAGCTGCTGAAGGCCGACGGCTTCCACATGGCCGACGTTCACCTCAAGACCATCAACGGCGATTCGTTCTTGAGATTCCTTCCCAGCATGCCCAAGTTCCTCTGGCAGACGCTCACCGGCAAGCTGCCCGCGGAGCCTACGCAGGGCATGGGCCTGACGCGCTATCACGCCGCGAAGATGCTCCAAGCCCTCGCCAAGGACCCGATGATTCCTCCCCACCAGCGCGATAACCTGATGTGGTCCTACCTCGGCTCGATGCTGCTGCCCAAGGGCTTGGGCGGCGGCTCCTACGTCCGCTCCGAGATCATCAACATGGTCCAGGGCTTTCACGACAGCGCCGCCGGCGTGCGCGTGGACAACCGCACCGGCAAGTTCAACGTCGTGCACAACGGCCAGTGGTTCGAGTCCATGGACAACGCCTCGCGGCGCTGGTGGGAGCTTGAGTACGGCACGGACCTGACCTTGCCTTATACCCACAACTCGATGAGCACGATCAGGGACGTCACGACGAACAAGAAGTCCTACTTCATCTCGCTGTCGGGCACCACGGGCGACAAGTTCGAGGCCCACCTGCGCGCCAACAAGATTTCCCTCGTCGGCGAAGGTTCGGCGGCGCCCAAGAACGTCCTGCTCGAGGTCGTCTCCACCCCCGAGCAGAGGCTGGCGCGCGTCATGCGCACGCAGAAGGCGCAGCTGCAGGCGACGAGCGACCAGGCCGTCCTGCGCGTGACCGACGCGATCCCGGACGCGGCGCTGCCGGGCATCGAGAAGTACATGAAGGACCGCGGTCTGAAGCGCAGCGAGCCTCAGGTCGTCCAGATCAGCGCGGTGGAGAGCGAGGCGGGCCGGGCCTACCTCGAAAGCATCCGCAGCACGCAGAAGAACACCGGCCTGCTGGTGCTCAGCGTCTCCGACACGCGCGCGCTTCGGACAGTCGAGAAGCAGCTGAGGAAATCCGGCATTGAGCAGAGCGAGATCGCCAAGGTGTTCGCCGACACCGAATACCTGCGCCAGAACGTGCCCGAGGCGAACGTCCTGGGGCAGATGAACATCGAGGGCTTGACCACCGGCAAAGTCAAGGTCCTCATACTCGACACGCGCGTCGGCGGCCGCGGTCTGGACCTGAACTTCAAGGGCGATCGCAACTCGACGAAGTCCGACGCCTTCCGCGGCTACACGAATTTCGAGATGCTCGTGCTCGGTCCGGAGGAGATGTCGTCCATCCACATGGTCCAGGCCATGGGCCGCATCGACACCGGCCGTACGCTCAACGGGGCGCCGCGCAAGTTCTCCCTGCTCATGGACGTCGAGACCGCGCGCAAGGAAACGGTGTTTCGCAACATGTTCGAAGCCGATTCGCTGTATTTATATTCGGAACGAGAGTTCTTCCTTAAGATGCGCCGGGACCCGGCGTTCCAGGAGTACACCCTGTCCCACGGCGGCCGCATCGACTGGCGCACGCTCAACGACTACATAGAGGTCCGCGCCGGAGACGGCACGGGGGAGGGCCAGCTTCTGTCCCAGGACTACAAAAAAGCGGTGCGCACGGAGTTGGGCCGGCGCAATCTCGAAGTCGAGGAGAACCTGCTGCGCCAGTCCAACGTGCTCACCGACCGCTCCACGACGCCGAGCAAGCACCCCGCCCTCGATCGTATTCGCTAGAATCAGACATGCCTTCCTGGAACGAAGTTCAAGCGCGCCTGGCCAGCCTCGGCGTGCGCCCCGGCGACCTCGCGGAAAGCTTCACGCGCTGCGGCGGCGCCGGCGGCCAGAATGTCAACAAGGTGGAAACGTCCGTCCTGCTCGTCCACCTGCCCTCCGGCCTTGCCGTACGCTGCCGCGACGAGCGTTCCCAGGGCCGCAACCGCCTGATCGCGCGCGCGCGGCTGGCCGACCGCCTGGAGGGACGGGCTCGCGACCTCGCGGCGCGCCTGAGGCACGACGCCGAAAAGGCGCGCCGGACCAAGCGCGGTCGCTCGAGGAATTCCAAGGCCCGCATGATTGAAAACAAGCGCCTTCGCTCCTTGGTCAAGGGCCGGCGCGGCCGCGTCAAAGGAGACGACTGATGGCCCACGCTCTCGACGCCGTCCGCTTCCTGCTCGGCGACACCGACCCCGGAAAGCTGGGGCCCAGCCTCGCCGAGGTCGCCTTCGTCGGGCGCTCGAACTCGGGCAAGAGCACGATGATCAACGCGCTGTGCCGCAAGGACCTGGCGAACACGTCGAGCACGCCCGGGCGCACGCGCACGATCAACGTGTATGAGGCGGCCCCCCGGCGCCGTATCGTCGATCTGCCCGGCTACGGCTTCGCGGCCGGGCCGGCCGCCTCGCGCGCGGGCTGGGGGGCGATGATCGAGGGCTACCTCATGGGGAGCAAGACCTTGGCCGCCGTCTTCGTGCTCGTCGACGCGAAATTGGGCCCGACGAAGCTCGATCTCGATATGCTGCGCTGGCTTCAGGCCGAGAGCCTGCCGTGGCGCGTCGTGGCGACGAAGACCGACCAGGTCAAGTCCTCGCGCGCCTCGGTCCGCCGCCGCGAGGTGGCGCATGCCGTGGGCATGGCCCCGCAGGCCATGGCTTGGGTCAGTTCCCGGGCAGGCACCGGCATCGGCGAACTGCGCAATGAGGTCGCCAAACTCATCGGCGTCGCCGGTCAAAAAAGCTGAAACGCGACCGCACCGGAGCGGTGACCTAAAAACCGATATTGCGGCGGGGCGGAGGCGGAGTGTTCAGGGTCCTGTGGATCGCGCTGGTGAACTTGGGTATATTGAGCGGCTTGGAGAAGAACTCGACGACGTTCGCCTCCTCGCGAATCATCATGACCGTCGCGGAGTTGATCGCGCTGCCGGTGACGACGAAGATCGGGATGCGGGCGCTTGACGAACCCTGGAGCGAGCGGATGAATTCGTAGCCGCCCTGGTTGGGCATCATGAGATCGGTGATGATCAGGTCCGGTATATGCGACTGCAGCTTGGCGGCGGCATCGAGGCCGCTCTCCGCAGCGATCACGCGGAAATTCATGGTGCTCAGAGTCTCGGTCATGAAGGTGCGCACGAGATTGGAGTCGTCCACGATCAGTATGAGCTTGTCTTTCGGGTCCGCCAACGCCGCAGCCGCGGCGGCCGCGGGCGGCTGCGGCGACGCGGCGGGCGGAGGAGGGGAAGGAGGAGGAGGAGGAGGAGGAGGTGGCGGCGGTGGCGGCGGCGGCGGCGGAGTCAGCGCGAGCATCAGATCGGGAAAGGCCGAAGCGGGTTTCCACGCGTCCTGGCTGACCGCGCCGGCCGGGAAAACCAAGGTATCCTTGTGGAAGCCCGTGCGCATCGCCAATTCGCCGGGCTCAAACGGACCGATCGGCTTGGCGTCTTCGTAAAGATAATACTTCACGCGCCTAGTATAGCAGAGGTTTTGCGCGCCGGGCTTGGTTATAGCGATTGAGCCTCGCAACCATGCTTCCGCCGTGCCCGCCCTTCCAACGTGGAATCGAATAGTGAGCGTGCGATCGCCGTCTGCGACTCGTGGAGGCTATGTTGGGGCACACATAAAGACGGGGACCGCCTCGCGGCAGCCCCCGTCGATGAACACGCCTTTTTAGAGCATGCCTCCTACGAGAATCGAACTCGTGTTTCAGCCTTGAAAGGGCCGCGTCCTAACCGTTA
>JBBTJN010000158.1:0-4871 GCA_038059415.1 Elusimicrobiota bacterium
TTCCGTTGGGTTCTCATTCTCGGGGAAAACTTCCGAGACCTGGGTCATGCGCCCCATTTCAGTTGACCGCGGGGCGATGGTGCCCTGAGTGCCCGCCGGTCCATAGGCCCATTGATCAGCGCCCGGAACCCGCAAGGCCCAGGACCTGCCGGAGTTTCAGGTGATACACTACGAATATGGTGCTCACGCAGGCGGTCCTCGACGGAGGCTCGCGCGCAGGCGTCGTCATCCGCACCGGTTCCGGACGGCGCCTGGCTCTTTGCGGAGGCGGTCCCGAGATCGTCGCATTCCTGCAGGGACAAGCCCGGCGTCTTGAAGTGGGCGTGATCCTGATCGGCGGCTGGGGCTTGCCCGAAGGCGCATCACCGGCCCTGGCCGGCCCGACGGCTCTTCTGGTGGACGCCCGGCGCTCCGGCGCCGAGCTTGAGGGCGCCGCTGCGGCCCTCCAGGCGGAGCTTGACTGCCGGGGCTGGAGCGAGGTCCGGGTCTGCGCCGGGTTGCGCGGACGCATCCAGCGCTGCGAGGATGACGTCATCGACGAGCTTGCCGCTCTGCTGGCGGGCGGAGAGTCCTCGATGTTCTCTCCAAAGCAAAGCCTTGCCCGGGAGCTTTATTTCCCGATCAACCTGCCGCGTCGCCTCCTCATGCCGCGGGACTTCGGCAACGGCCTGCTCGGAGCGGCGGTCTTCTCGGCGTCGTTCTCTTTCGCGCTGGGCTTTCATCCGATCGCGCCGACGCTGGGCTTCATCTACGGCCTGTTCGGCCGCTATTTGGGACGCGCGCGCGCCGGCATCGCTTTTGCCTTGGGCAACGGCCCGGCGGGCAACGCGGCCGCGATGGCCGCCGACGGCGTGCACGGCGTCGCGCTGATGGCCTTGGTCATCTGCCCGGCGGCCGGGCTCGAGATCAGCCTTCGCCGCATCGTCTGGACGTCCATCTCCCACACACTATCGAAGGGCGCGCTTCGCCTGTTCTTGGACAAACATTTTTCCGTGGCGAGCCACGATCGACAGGCCCTGGGCGTGACGATCTCGACGCTCGTCGATCTTTGCCATGGATTGACGACGAACTTCCTGTACGCCGGCTCCGCGGCGGCCGGCGCCATCCAGGCGGGACTGGCCTGCTGGGGCGTCTGGATCCACTTTTGGCCGCGCAAACCGATGGGGACCTCGTGATACAGGAACGCTTCGCGCGCGCCTCGGAGCGGTTTCAGGCGGAGGGCGCCGCGCGCCTGGCGCTCGTCGTCCTGCCCTCGCCGGATTACGACGTGGCCAGCTTCAATCTGTCCAGCGCCGAGCTCGTCGGCTATCTGCGCCATGTCCATCCGGAACTCGAGGAGGGCATATGCTTCATCGAGCCCGACGTGGTCCTTTCGCGCACCGAGAGTTTAAGCCGCAGCGTCGATTACTGCTTGGAGGCATTGCGCCTCATCAAGCCCCATATTTTAGGGATCTCGGCGAAGATAGGCTCGCATGCCCACCTGCTTGGACTGATGGGCGCTTTGCGGACCGAGCCTTGGGCGCAGGGATGCGTGCTGATCGTCGGCAACGTGCTGTCGACGTTCTCGCATGACGTTTTCTCCAAGCGCCATCCCGAGGCCTTGTATGCGGTCGGCGACGGGGAGCTGATGCTCGAGGGCGTCTATGCCGCGCTCAAGCGGGGCCGGTTGGAGCTGGAGGATATCCCGAACGCGGCGTTCCGCTGCGACGGGGAGCTCAGGCGCACCGCGCGTCGGACGCTCGATTGCGCGGGCGTCGACTGGCTGCCCGCGCTCGATATGCTCGAGACCGCCATCGCGCGCCGGGCCGACATCATCGTGCGCGCCACGACCGGCTGCCCGGCCTCCTGCACGTTTTGCTCGATCAAAGCCGTCAATCTCGAGACTCAGGACTCGGGCCGGCTCAAGGACATAGGCTGGCGATCTTATCCGCCGCGGCGCACGGCGCGCCTCTTTTCGCTGTTGCAGCAACGAGGCGTCCGGCACGTCAATCTGGCCGACGACGAATTCGCGAACACCGATTTTCGCTTCATGGAGGCTTTCGCCGAGCTGCTGATCGCTCAGGGCAACGCCATCACGTTCAACGTCTCGATGCGTTTGGATGGGTTATGGGGCTCGACCTTATCGGCCCGGGAGCTCGCCTACCGGCGCCGCGTGCTGCGTCGTCTGTCTCTGGCCGGTCTCAAGCAGCTCTTCGTGGGCGCGGAGTCCGGGACGCAGAGCCAGTTGCGCCGCTACGGCAAGGGCTATGCCGTCGAGGTCAATCGCCGCGCGATCGGCATCCTCCTCGAAGAGGGCATTCTTCCCTGCGTCGGGTTCATCGCGTTCGACGCGTTCGTCACGCGCGCCGAAGCGCTGGCGAACCTGCGTTTTCTCGAGTCCGAAGTCGGCGGGCGGCCGCTCTACGAATTCGTGCCCAGCCCGATCAACGTGATGCGCGTCCAGAGAAACACGCCGTATGAGCGGCTTCTCGAGAGGCGAGGCCTGCTGCGCGGCCTCGAGGAGAACCTGACTTTCTACCGGGTCGAGTTCGCCGATCCCCGCATGGGCGCCGTGGCTCTCGTCGCGCAGGACTGGTTTCGCGAACTGCTGCCCCTGCGCTATCCGCTCATCCAGCTTTATCGCATGTCCGAGACCAGCCATTCCTTCGACCCGGTCAGCCACCGCCGCTGCAAGGCGGCGATCGCGGCCATGCACGCGCTCGACATCGGCTTTGTCCGGGAGCTGCTCGCGGTCTTTGAAGCCGACGAAGATCCCGCCGAAATGCGCGACCTTGATCGCAATCCTCTCGTCGGCGGCTTCCCCGGTTTGGACGAAGCTCGCCTGGCATGGGCGGCCTCCGCGCGCCGGGCGGCGCCTCTTTTTGTGGACTTGCTGCGCCTGTTCCGCGAGAAAAGAGAGCCCATCGAGGTCGAGATGCGCGCCATCCTCGAGCAGGCCTACAATGAGCCGCAAACCGCCGACGAGGCGTGCGCGTGACTGATGTACGGTCAATGGGAGCAGGATTACAGATAGCGCCGCGGACGGCGGGCAGGGAGATGTCATACAATGCGCCGTGTCTCGCGATCCTAGGATAGAAGAGTACGCCCGTTATCTGAGCCTGGAACGAGGTCTGTCCCCGCGGACCGTCTCCGCCTATCGTTCGGATATTATCCAGTTTCTCGTCTGGGCCGATGAGCGCGCGCTCGACGCGCTCAAGGCGCAGCGCGGCGACCTCGACGATTTCCTGTGGTCGCAGCGCGAGCGGGGGCTTAAGCCCGCGTCTCTGTTTCGCAAGGTCGAGTCGCTCAAGTCTTATTTCGCCTTCGAGACGCTCGAGGGGCGCCTGCCAGAAAGCCCGGCGCAGGCCCTGCGCACGCCGCGCATTCCCGCGCGCCTGCCCAGGCATCTCACGAAGGAGGAGGCGGCGCGCCTGCTTGCCGCGCCCAACGCGGCGGACTATGAGGATATACGCGATCGCGCCATGCTCGAGCTCCTCTATGCCTCGGGCCTGCGCGTCTCGGAACTGGTGTCTCTTAAACCCGAATCGGTCAATCTTCAGGACGGCTGGGTGAGGGCGCTGGGCAAAGGGAACAAGGAGCGCATGGTTCCCGTGCACCCGCGCGCGCTCGCGGCCGTCAGGATCTACCTCGCGCAGCGCGAACGGCGCTTCAAGAACCCCGCCTGCGAGCTGTTCCTTGGACGGACCGGCGCAAAGCTCTCGCGCGTCCAGTTTTGGCGGCGCCTGCGCGGGCTCGGCGCGCGCGCCGGCATCAAGCAGCGCTTGCATCCCCATCTTCTGCGCCACACCTTCGCGACGCATCTTTTGCAGGGGGGCGCGGATCTGCGCTCCGTGCAGGAGATGCTGGGCCACGCCGATCTCGCCACGACGCAGATCTACACGCACCTCGACGCCACGGCGCTCAAGTCCGCCCACTCCAAACATCATCCTCGCGGATAAGGGCGGCCTAGGCTATACTATGGCCGTGAAGGCCCTCGCCTTGATCGCCTGCCTGGCCGGCTTCGCCGCCGCGGCCGATTCCCCCGGACCCAACGAGCAGACGCGCATTAAGGCCGTCGAGTACATGCTCAAGACGCCGCTCAACGAGGCCGATCCCACCGTGGTCGCCGGCTTCATGGCGATCGACACGGCGACCTTGCCCATGAGGCTCAAGGACAAGGCGCGCGGCAAACAGATGGAAATTGACGCGGTCGTCAAGATTCACAAGGGTAAAAAAAAGGGGCCGTTCCGATTTCCGGCGGCCTGCCAGCCGAAGCGCTACTCGGGTGCCGAGGGCGTGCGTGTGATGTCTATGATCATCGGCAACGTCGAGATCGAGCCCGAGGAGGAGGAGTACATCGAGAAGAAGACCGACTGCACCGAGGACCAGCTGCTGTGCGAGTTCTCGCTCAACGTCGTCGTGATGCCGCGTCCGGGCAAGCCGCCCCTGCGGCGATTCTTCCTGATGGAGCAGGATCCGCTCATGGCGTTCGTGGCTGAAAAACGCGGCGGCGGGGCCAGCGTCGGGAATAAATACTTCCAGGAGCTTAAGCCGAGCTGCCAGAAGACGGCCGCGCCGTAATCCGTCCGGCAAACCCCGGCTACGGGCCGAGGAGACACTGCCTGCCCAGGCTGGCATTGACATCTTTTTGGACGTCGACGATATTGCACACGCCGTCGAAGTTTAAATCCGACGTGCAAAGACTCACGCCGAGGGCCTGAAGGACTTGCAATTGAACATCCACCACGTTGCTCGCCCCATCCTGGTTCAGGTCACAGGCGAAATACATGGTCAAGACCAACGTATTCGTGCCCGTTCCGCCCGCGTTGGTGGCGCCCAAGGTGACATTGGAAGTCGCAGCTGCCGTGGGCGTACCGGAGATAAGACCCAGG
>JBBTJN010000159.1:0-2041 GCA_038059415.1 Elusimicrobiota bacterium
TTGTGCTTCCCGTCCTTTTTTCGGAGAGAGAAGGGCGAGACCTCCAGGCATCTGCCCCCACGCAAGCGGCTTCTTCGGGTCCAGTTGCACCGGAACCCCCGGCGCCCCCGGCGGGTCGGCAGCGGCCTGATTCAAGGGCAACAGCAGCAGGAGGCCGGCCCAAAGCGCAAGGACGGCCATTCCGAACCCTTTCTTTTCACATTTCTCCATGGCGGCGATCAATGCAATCGCATACGATCTTGCTCGGTTCACGCCTCCGCCTCCTCTATCGGGTTCCGACAGTGCACGCGCCGTTCCAGCCTATTGCACGGCGGGCAGCTTCTTTTCCTCGCGTTCCGATTTGGATGGCCGAACTATTCGGTCCCTCCTGCCGGCTCTGTCGCGTTCATCCCTTGAAAGGTTCAACGCGTGATCCCCGTCACGCCCAGGCCAGGCCGCACTTGTTTCATCCTTCTTGCTCCTTTTATCCGCCGTCCATGACCGCGGCTCCGGTCCTTGTGGAATCAAGACCAAGCCCTGCTCCGGCACCTTTCCGCTTTCCGCTATGGACACCCCGTGGGCGTGACACCGACTACGGCCGTTCCCGGGCTGTTGTTGAGCTCGTCGTACTCGTCCACCGCATGGTTTGCATCCGCCACCGGTCCAAAGTAGTGTGGTCCCTCAAACTTGATGTGATGGGCGATGCCTGCCACGTAGTAGATGGGGACGACCGCCGTGGCGATTCCGCCGGCGGGAAGAGCCGGGATGGCCGCGCCGTTCGCCCAGTCGATCCCCCCGTGCGTGTCTTTGACCTTGACGACGGACGGCCCCGCCGGGACGGTCCCCCGGTTCTTTACGGCAACTTCGAATGTCCACATAGGCGTAGTGCCGGGCGCGCATGGCCCGGTGTCTTTCAACTTGAACGAGTTAATGATCAGGTCGGGCCTTGCCCGCACCTTGGGGCACACCTTGCTGGGCACTGTGATGTTTACCACTTTCTCGTTGTTTCCTTCGTTCAGTTCGTTCACAAGTCCGTCCGGATCCACCCGCACTTGCCAGGGATGGGGCGCCCTCTCCAACATGTGGCCGGTGTGGGGCGAGAAGGAAAGCGTGACCTTCCTGTGGCCGCCGGCCGGAATCGGAGGCAGAGCCGTACCGTTCAACCAGCCGCCATCTGGATGCGTGTCTTGGCCTCGAACGCCCTTATCGCCGGGAATGTGCGGAGACGGCGCCGTCCCGATGTTCTCCACCTCAACGACCAGATCGAAAGGAATGTACGCCGGACCGCATTTCTTCCATCTGGTCTTGACGGCCCCGATTCTCAGATCCGGTTTGCCAAGAGGCTTCTTTACCTGAGGTATCCCAGGAACCGGCGCGGGCGGCGTTTGGGCGTCAACAATGTTGGGAAGAACCAGTCCAAGAGCAAGACAGACGACCAGCCAGACCATCCCTTTCCGTCCATGCTTTTCCATCTGCTGTCTCCTTTTGTGAAAGTTCCCGCGAACCTGCCGCCAGCCTATTGCACGGCGGGCAGCTTCTTTTCCTCGCGTTCCGATTTGGACTTTTTCTTCGGCTTCGACGGCACCTCCGGTTGCGGATTGAGCGCCGCCGGGTCCGTTGTTTGCTCGTTCGGAGTGGACGCGCTCGGTTTCGGCGGCACCTTCGCCCCGCCACCGCAGTGGCCCGCCGGGAAGACGGCGGTGAACACGTAGGGATCGGCCGGCTTGTTGAAGCTGGGCTGGCCGCCCTCGATCACGGGTTTGAGAATGACCTGAATCTGGTGACTGCCGGCGAGTTTCGAGAAGTGCTGGAGCGACGTCGCCGGGACATTCACGTTCTGCTCCTGCCCGGCGCCGAAAGCCGGAAGGGCGGCCGCCCCCTCCAGACCCGTGCCGCCGGACTCCTTGAGGAAAACCTGACCCTTCTTGGCCGCAAGCGCACCCCCTGAGTTCTTGAGCGTCACGACCGCGATCATCGCCGGCGAGGGTCCTTTGCAGTTTTTCGTGATTTCCGCCTTGGCGCCGACGACCGCGAGATTCGGCTTCGCCGCCGCGGCCAACGC
>JBBTJN010000160.1:0-15368 GCA_038059415.1 Elusimicrobiota bacterium
GCGCACCTTGCGCGGCGCGCCCGGCACCAAGGTGAAGCTCAAGCTCGAGCGCGGCTCGGATGACGGAAGCGAGGGAAACTGGAAGACGGTGGCCGTTGAAATCACGCGCGAGCTCGTCAAGATCGAATCCACAATTTCGGTGACGCTCGATGGCGGGGTCGGCTATCTGCGCATCGCCGAATTCAGCGCCAAGACCTCCGACGATGCCTGCGACGCCCTCAAAAAACTCAAGAAGGACGGCGCTACGAGTCTCGTCCTCGATCTGCGCAACAATCCAGGCGGTCTCCTGTCCGCGGGAGTCGAGGTCGCGTCGATATTTCTCGGTGAGGCTAAGCTTATCGTGTACACGCAGGGACGCAAGGCCGACAGCCGCCAGGATTTCACCACCGGGGCGAAGGCCCCGTATCCGGTCTTGCCCCTCGTCGTGCTCATCAACGGCGGCTCGGCATCGGCCTCGGAGATCGTCGCGGGCGCCATGCAGGATCATAAACGCGCGGTCGTCGTCGGCGAGCGCAGCTTCGGCAAAGCGAGCGTTCAATCCCTGATTCCCTTGCCCGACGGCTCCGGCCTGCGCCTGACCGTGGCGCGATACTACACGCCCTCGGGCCGTTCGATCCATCGTGACGAGAAGAATAAGACCGGCGGCATCATGCCTGACATCGTCGTGCCCGTTACGCAGGAGGCCGAGGCTAAGCTCTATGCCCAATGGGAGATGATCTATGCCAAGGACAAGAAGCCCCGCTCCGCGGTGAAGACAGAAGAGATGGTGCGAGATGAGGCGCTTGAGCGCGCCGTCGAGCTGTTGAAGGCCCGCGACGTGCTTTCCGCGCTCAAGCGCGAAGGGTGAGAATACTGGGCATCGAGACGTCTTGTGACGACACCTCGGCCGCCGTGGTCGAGGACGGGCGCATGCTGTCAAACGTCCTATGCTCGCAGACGGCGCTTCATGCCCCATACGGGGGCGTCGTGCCCGAGCTCGCGGCGCGCGCGCATCTCGACAACCTGATGCCGGCGGTCGCCCGCGCGCTCAAGGACGCCGGTTCGGGGAAGATCGACGCGATCGCCTACACGCGCGGCCCGGGCCTCATGGGCCCGTTGCTCATCGGCAAGGTCGCGGCGCTGACGCTTGCGCGCCTGATGAAAGTCCCTGTCGTAGGCGTCAATCACCTTGAGGGGCACATCCTCGCCGCCGAGCTCGAGCATACGTTGCGCTGGCCGGTGATGGCGCTCATCGTCTCGGGGGGGCACACCGACCTCGTCCTGGCGAAGGGCCCCGGACGGTACCGCGTGCTCGGCCGTACGCGCGACGACGCCGCGGGCGAGGCCTACGACAAGGTCGCGCGCTTGTTCGGCCTCGGTTATCCGGGCGGCCCGGAAATAGACAAGCGCGCCGCCAAAGGGAAGGCCGACGCCGTCGCCTTTCCTCGGCCGACGATGCCCGGCACCTGGGATTTCTCGTTCTCCGGCCTCAAGACCTCGGTGCTCTACCTCCTCAAGGGCCGCAAGCCGGCCGGCCGCGAGCTCTCGGACCTATGCGCCTCCTTCCAGGAGGCCGTCGCGCAAACGCTCGTCGACAAAACCCTGGCCGCCGCGAAGAAGTATAAGGCGAAGGACATCGTTCTTGGCGGAGGCGTCGCGGCCAACTCGCGTCTGCGCGTGCTGATGACCGAGCGCGCGACGGCCGCGGGCTTCGCCGCGCGCCTGCCCTCGCGCGCGCTGTGCACCGACAACGCCGCGATGATCGCCCATGCCGCCTTTCGGCGCTTGTCCGCGGGCCGCCCGGCTCGCCCCGGGCCTTGCGATCCCTCTTTGCCGCTGCGAAGCTGGGCATGAGCGCTCTCGTATTCCTTGCCGCGTTTGGCTTCTACCTCGCGGGCGCGTCGCCGGCGATCGCCCCGCGAGATTGCGCCGACATGGCTGCGGCCGCGTTGACGCTGGGCGTCGCCCATCCGCCGGGATATCCTCTTTACTCCGTATTGGGCCGCGCGTGGCTGACGGTCTTCCCGTGGGGCAACCCGGCCTACGGCCTCGCCGTTTTGTCGTGTCTTGCCGCCGCGGGCGCCGTCGGTTTTATCTTTCTGAGCGTGCGTCGTCGTTTCGGCGCTTGGGCCGCGCTGACCTCGGCCTGCCTCCTCGCCTTTTGCGCGCCGCTGTGGAAGTTCGCGTTGATTCAAGAAAAATACGCGCTTCATTCGTGCCTCGTCGCCGTTTTGTTTTATCTGTCCGAGGGGCAACGGGATTCTTTTTGGCGCCGGGCCCGCCTGAGCGGGTTGGTCGCCGGTTTGGGCTTGGTGAACCACCAAAGTTTGCTGTTTTTTATGCCTGGCCTTCTCCTGCTGTGGCGCTCGGAGTGCCGGCGTTGGAACTCGCCCTTGGGTCGCGTCGCCGCCGCCGCTCTCCCCTGGACGGCGGCGGGACTTTCTCTTTACGCTTTTCTATGGGTGCGGCTCGGTTCCTTGAGCGCCGCTCTGGCGACGGCGCTGCGCTCGCAATACGGCGCGGGAACATTGTCGGCCCAATTAGCCCGCCCGTTGACGTCGCGGAGCGCGGCCCTTCTTTTGGACTGGTCTTTGAAGACATGGGCTCTGTGCGTCGGCGTTCCGGCCGCCGCGGCGGCAGTCTTGGGGATATTCGCCTTTTGGCGCGAGGACCGGGACCGAGCCGCCGGCCTTCTGCTTGGAGCGGTGGCTTCGGGTCCTTTGTTCGTCATCCTCGCGAGCGTTGACGTTTCAAATTGGGTCGCGCGCTCGGTTCTCGAGCCGGCCTTCATGATCCCGGCGCTCGCCGCGGCCGTCTTCGCGGGCGTCGCCGTCTCCCGCCTCGGTCCCTCGGCTCATGGCTCGGTCGGCCGCGCCGCCGCCTGTCTCGTTCTCGCGGCGGCCGCGCTGCTGCTGCGATCTCCCGTTCCCGAGCGCCGCGACGATTTCCTCGCTTATGATTATGCCCGCAACCTGCGCCGCGCCGTTGCGCCCGGCGGCTCTCTGCTCGCGGCGGGCGACACCGCGTTGTTCGGCCTGCGCTGGCTCGAATTGACCTCCCCGCGAACGCCCGCGTCCGAGGTGACGGGCGCCGGCCTCGTCGACGCGCGGTCCTGGCTTGCCGCTCGGGCCGGCCGTAGCGACGTGTTCGTCACCGGCCTCGCCCCGGGAGCGCTTCCGGCCGCGGCGCTGACGCCAGAGGGCCTCGTGCAGCGAGTCGGCCCGGCAAGGACGCCGGCGCCGCTCGTTCTGCGTCGTTGCGGGTCCTGGCGCCGCGACGAGAGTTACGCGCGCGACGCGAAGCTGTCCTACGCTTTCGCCGCTTGGGCGTCGTCGCGCCTTCTGGAGGCCCGCGGGCAACGCGCGCCGGAAGCCCTGGACCTGAGTGCGGCGGCGCTCGATCCCGAGGATTATCGGCTTGAGTAGTCCCGCCATTTCAGTTCACGCGTCCGTAATCAATACGGCGAATATGAAAGCTATACTTCGCGAGGTGAGATTGATCCGGGCGCTGTTTGCCGTCCTTCTGACGCTGGCCCTTGAGAGGACCTCCCTCGCGGCGTTCGAGGACGCGGGCTTCGGCCCCTGGGACATCGCGATGGGAGGGGCTTTCACCGCGGTCGTCGACGATCCGGGCGTGATCGCCTACAACCCGGCGTCCCTCGGGCAGGCGTCGGCTCTCGAGGCGACGATGGCCTATCTGCGGCATTTCCATATCCCGTCCGGCGAGTCGGACCGCGATTCCACCCGCGCCGCCGTCATCGTGCCCGTGCGCCAGGAGATGCTGGATGGGGCGCTTGGCTTTGACGTGCGCTATGATCGACGAGAGAAGGTGGGAGGCGATCGCGCCATCGGCGTCATGTACGGTACGCGCGGCCTCCTGGAGACGGAGGGCGGGGCGGTGGACTTCGGAGGCGGTCTGAAGCTCCTGACGAGCTCTTTAGACTCGGGCGGCAAGGCGGAAACCCGCGTCGCCCTCGACGTGGGAACGCTCCACCGCTTTTCCGAGCGCTACGCGCTCGGGGCCTCTTTGCTCAATCTCGGCAACCCTAAATTCAAGGGGGACCGGGCGCCGCTGGCGCTCAAGATCGGCGTGGCCGAGCAGATACGCGGCATGATCTTCGCCGCCGACCTCACGAAGCGCGAGTCGTCATTGAGCGGCAACGGCCGTCACAACATGGCGCTCGGCTTCGAGAGGTGGTGGGTCACGGCGAACGCGGGGCGATACGCCCTGCGTTCGGGAATGTCCTTGGGCGAAGGAACGCGTACTTGGAGCTGGGGACTGGGATGGCGCGCGCGGGGCGCGCGGCTCGACTATGCGATGACGGTCCCGATCACCGGCACCTTGCGCTTAGGCCACGGACTTTCCCTATGCGTGCGCTTCGGCGGGGTCGATGCGGAGGGGGAGTATGAGAAGCTCCTGTCCCAGGAGCTGCGCTACCGGCAGCAGCTCGGAAAGGCGCTCGAGGCGAGCTCGGTCAAGCAGTTGAAGCTGACCGAGGAATTAAATCGGATGCGCGAGGAAGTCGAGCTCAAGCGCGCCTCCGAGGGAGACGCCAAGCGTCGTCTCCTGGAACTCCAGATCCGTCGGCAGAAAGCTTCGGAGACCCTCGAGAAGGTGAAGGCCGATGGCGAGGACGCCGCGCGCCGGATACGGATCTCGCTTTTCCAGGAGGACTGGCGCTCCTACCAGAAGGCTAAGCTCAGCGGCGCCGCGGATTCCGCCCTGCTTGAGCAGGTCGGCCGGATCCTGCGCGAATACCGCGACGCGGGAGTGGACTTGAGCGACGCCAGCATGGAACTGCGCCGCCTCCAGAGGGCGAAGTAGAAAAAGTCCAAGGTCCCGGCGAATCGTTCATATATTCGAAATTAGGGTTTGCCGCCAGGGGGCTACACTGGCTCTCGTGGGCAATATGCCGCCTGAAGACTTGAGCCGCGAGATCGAGCGTCTCTGGACGCGCCTCGGGACCGTCTCCGATCTCGCGTCGCCGCCTCCGGTCGCCCCGCAGGCGGCGGGCGCGGAGCTCGTGTGGGAAACGGTGGCCATGCTCAAGACCCAGCACCGCCGCCGTGAGGCCGCGCTCAATGAGGCCATCGCCGCCAAGGAAGAGTCCCTCAAACTTTGGCGCGCGCGCGCCGAGGCGATCCAGGGTGAAACCGCCGAACTGCGCGCCCGTGTCGACGCCAATGACGGACTTGTCTACGCCCAGCATCTCGACGCCCGGCAGCGTCTCGAGGGCGCGGCCCGCGCGATCGAGCAGGAGAGAGAGGCGCGCCGCGCGCTGGAGGCGGCCCTCGATGAGTCGCGGGAGCGCATCGCGGCCGAAGTCGCGCGCGCGCGCGAAGCGGAAGCTCTCTGGGCCAAGCGCGAGACGCAGAATCTCATCGACCTGAAGGATATTCAGTCGTCGGCCGAGCGCCGCCTTCAGGAGGCGGCCCAGGCGGATCAGGCCGTGAGCGCGCTTAAGGGCAGCCTCGCCGAGGCGAAGAACGCCCTCGAGAAGACCTTGGCCGAGCTCCTCCTCGAGCGCCACGAACGCGTCCGCGTCGAGGAGGAGCGCGCCCGCGCTCTCAAGAAGACCGACGAGGTCGAGGCCCATTTCAAAGACCTCCAGCGTTTATGGGAAGAAGAGCGCGCGCAGTGGCGGGAGCTCTGGGACCGCGAGCGTTCGACCTGGGAGGCTCAGCGCCAGGAGTTCGCCCAGTGGGAAGAGACTTTGCGCCGCGAGCGCGAGGCGTGGCACGGCGAGCTGCAGGAAAAGGAAAAGTCGCACTTGATATTCACCGACAGCCTCGCCGACAAGCTCCGCGAGACGACCGCCGCCGCTTCGCTGGTCGCTGAGCGCATGCGCCGCATCGAGAATCGCGAGGAGCGCGACCAGGCCGTTTCGGCCCAGACGAACGTCGCGGCCGGACGCGCGACGGCGCTGCGAGCGCGGCGGCTGCGCGCCGCCGCGCTGGCGGCCGCCGGCGCGGTCGTCATCGCGATCTCCATTCCCGCCTGGCGTTGGGCCGCGCAATGGCGCTATGAGCCCGAGGCGACGGTCCCTGTCGCGGTGCCCAATGCGTCCGCGCTTGCGTTCGACGGAACCTTGCTGTGGATCGCGGACTGGGGGGGACGCCTCAGCGCGCTTGATCCCGTCGACCCACGTCGCGTCGTCCAGGAAGTCGCCGTGCCCTCCGGCGGAATATTCCGTCCGACGGCGCTGGCGTTCGGCGACGGCCGTATGTGGACGCTCGACGCCGCGCGCGCGCGGTTGATTCGCGCGAAGGCGGCGCGACCGGAGGTCGTGCTCGCCGCGATCGCGTCGCCGGGACCGGCGCCGACGGCCCTCGCCTTCGACGGTGCGGCCCTTTGGTCCTACGATGCGGCCAACCGCGCGCTGTATCGCCACGCGGGCGACGAAGCGACCTACCAGTCCTACCCTCTGGGCGACGACGTGGCGCCCAACGCTTTGGCCTGGGTGGACGACCGGCTGTGGCTCAACGACACGAAGTCGCGCCGCATACTGGTCTACGCGCTGGAGGGCGGACGATTCATGTTGAAGGAAAATCATCCTTCTCCCGATAAAGCGACCATCGGCTTCGCGGTTCTGCCGGGCAAGGATGGTCGGCGCGTGTGGGCTCTCGTAGGCCCGTCGGCTGAAAGATCTCAGCCCGCGCTTCTCAAGCTGCGTCTGCGCCGCCGCATGTCCTTCGCCATCTTTTAACATTCCTTTAATCAGGAGGCGGCGTGCGTACGCTACACTCTTGACCGAGAAGAGACGTGACGAAGAAAATCACAGCATGAATAAACACCGGTGCACCTCAATCTTGACGCGCGCGGCCCTGTCTCTTTGCGCGGCCCTGGCGCTGGCGCCGCCGCGCGCCGCGGCGCAGTCGGTCCAGGTTTTCATCAACACCGCGTACGTCGCCAGTCCCGATTCATCACTGGGGTGCTTCGGGGCCGGCGTCCCGCTCAAATTTAAGTGCCCGCTCTCAACGGGTACAATCTACGGCAACATATCCAACGAGCCGCATATCGAATTTGAAGAAAAGGGCCCGGAGCGCTGCAATATTACGCCTGTGACCGGCGCGGGGCCGATTGACGGCACGATCGGCGCCAACTTCTGCAACGACAAAATCTTCTTGTGCACCCAGATCGGCGTGGCCAACTCCAGCGGGACCGAAGTCTCCCTCGACGAGATCAACTTCGAGCTCTTCAAGTTCCAGGACGGCTCCAACGCCCTTGACCCGGCCTCGACCCCGCCCCTGCGCACCTTCTTTCTTGACGCTCTCGAGTCCGCCGGCGGCCTCCTCCCATCGGTGGTCCCGAACAGCGGCACCGAGGGATACTGCGTGATGTGGGACGGCTCGGCGAACATACAGGGTGAGTTCGGCAAGACCAACGGTCAATACGGCTTCCGCGTCACGGTCAAGACCAACCAGGTCGGCGAGAGCGGCAATATCCTGATCACGGCGACGCGGGCCTACCCGTCCGGGGCGACGAAAGACGTAGATTTCGTAGCCGTCCCGCAGAAGCCGATCGTTGTCGACGTGACGAATATCCATGTCGTGCGCTCTTCTCCGACCTTGGTCGGCCAGATCACGGCCGTCGCGGCTCAGCCTTATAATTTCACCTACCGCTTGTCGAAGGACGCGACGATGTATCTCACCATCAACGAAGCGTATCCGCCCTATAACCAACTGCGCCGGGTGGTGCCCGGCCTTCCCAAGATCGGCGAAGGCATGCCCCAGGGCACCGTGCTCAACGGCGACTCGTGGGACGGACGCGACGAAAACGGCAACGTCATGCCGGCCGGCGGTTATCTCGCGGTGTTTCAGGCCAACACCGTCGATCAGTACACGAAGCTCGACGGCACCATCAACGGGTCCGGCGACCTGTCCCAGGCGACGACGCGTCAGGTGGCGCTCGATCCGCTGCAGATCACCGACATCCGCGTTCAGCCCTTGGTGGGCGGCTCGACCTCTCTTGCCGTGATGTCCTACATGTTGACCGAGGCGGCCACGGTCTATATCGACATATACCCGCCCGGGACGCAGTTCTGCCCCTCCGGCGCCAACACCACGCTCAATGAAGTGTCCTCCACGCTGGGCGACCCCCTCGTGAGCGACCCGATCACGCCCGTCAAGAAGTTCGGCGCCACCCTCGGCGCCTGTGGCGACCCGATCGTGGCGCCCGTCAAGACGATCACGGAGATCAAAACGCTCCGCTCTCAGGTCATCAGCTTTTGGGACGGACGGGACGTCTCGGGCGATCTCGTCGAGGACGGCGACTATGTCTTCGTGATCTACGCCGCCCTGCCTTCCCAGCGCGGCGTCCTGTACCGCTCGGGCCTCAACGGCTCCAGCGACAGACGCGTGTGGACCTCGGTTGCGAGGGTCGGCTTCATTCCGATCCTCCGCGGCCTTGTCGGCATCACCCAGATCTCGCCGAGCTCGACTGTGGTCGGCTCAAGCCCCGCGGTGGCCGGACTCAATCCGTTCACCTTCCGCTATACGCTGACCCGAGACGCGAGCGTGTCGATGAAGATCTTCAACGCGACCGGAAACACCTTGGTTAAGACGCTCGTCAATCGGGAAACCCGGCCCGGCGCTTTCTCGAACGCCGAGATTTGGTCCGACGGCACCGATGACGCCGGAAACATAGTTTCCTCGGGCACCTATCTCGTCCAGTTGACGGCGAGCGACCCCGCGCAGCCCGACAAGGTGTCCACGACGACTGCGATGTTCCCGGTCGACATGTTTCGGGTGACCGACGTCGCGGTCACGCCGCTTCTGTCCGGGACTTCGGACAACGTCGTCCTCAATTACCAGCTCACTCAGCCGATGTTCGTCGCCTGGAACATCTACGCCCCGGGCTCGGTCATCGTCAACAGCACCTCCGCGTGGCCTCCCTGCGCGACGCAATCCCCTCCGGCGGCCTGCACGAGCTCGTCGATCCTGACGCCCAACCTCCTCCAGGCCGCGCCTATCGTGACCTTCCGGGGCTTGCGCCCCGGCAGGTTCAAGATATCCGAGTTCTGGGACGGCCGCGACGCGGACGGCGTGTTCGTGCCGGATGGGAACTACATCTACACGCTCACCGCCCAGTCCACGACCACGCCCAAGAATTTCGCGACGGACAAGGTCTTCGGCAACATCACCGTGGCGCGCGGCTCGATCATCTTCACGCAGTTCAGCGTGCTGCCCGATTCGCCGCAACTCTTCAACTCGAGCAACACGATTACCTTGCATCCGTTCTCGATCAACTACGCGCTGACCCGGCAGTCGTCGGTGACGATCCAGGTCCTAAACACGGGTGTTTCCCCGACGGTTGTGCGCACGGTCGTCTCCGGCGCCGTTCGTCCCGCCGGCCTGCTCCAGACGGACATCTGGGACGGGCGCAACGATGTGGGCAACTTCCCGCCGTCCGGCTTCTATCTGGTGCGCATCGTGGCTGAAGACGTCGCCTCGGCGCTGTCCTCCGGCGCGACCGCGCAGGTGACCATCGCCTACGACCCGCTGCGCATCTACGATCTTGCGATCACGCCTTTACGCCTCGACTCCGGGCCCGCCGTACTCTCCTACCAAGTCTCGGAGACCATGAAGGTCGCCATCAAGATCTTTAAATCGGGCACGAGCTTCGACCTCGCCGGCAACCCCACGCCTCCCGAGGCGCAGTCGCTGATCAAACGCATCGTCGGCGTGCGTCCGGCCCGTACGCAGATCAATGAGACCTGGGACGGGACGGACTTTAAATTCTCGCTGCTCAAGGACGGCTCTTATAAGTTCAAGATCGTGGGTTCGACCGATATGGCCGCGATCGACGACGTCACGGGCAACGTCCTCAACGCCGGAGCGCTGTCGCTCGATCGCCTGATCGACGAGATCCCGCTGGTGCGCAACGGCTCGGTGACGCCCAACGAGGACTTCATCAACAACAGCTTCAACTATCCGAACCCGGTCACGGGCGAGTCGACGACATTTCAGATTTATTCGCCCTTCCGCGCGATCGTGAAGCTGAAGCTGCACACGATGTCCGGCGAGCTCGTCCTGGACAAAAGTTTCGGGGAGGTCCCGCCCGCTTTCCAGGCCGGCCCGGTGACCTACGTCTGGACCAGGATCAACCAAGCCGGAAATAGGGTCGCTCGCGGCCTCTATTTCGCGGTGATTCGCGTTGAGGAAACGGAGGGCGGCAAGAATATCCTCCAGACGATCAAAAAGGTGCTGATCCAGTGAGTATCCGATCCATCGCCGCGCTGTCGTGGCTCTGCCTGTTCGCGGCGGCTTCCGCGCGCGCCGTCGATTCGAACGTCGGCGCCAACGGCGCCAACTTCATGAAGATTGGCCAGGGCTCGGCTCGCACGATGGCCTTGGGCGGCGCGTACGTGGCGCTTGCCGAGGGATCCGACGCGATGGCCTGGAATCCGGCCGGGCTCGCCGTGACCCAGCAGCGGGAGTTCGGCTTCTCCTATCTGCGCTACATCCAGGGCGTCGACTCGCCCCTTTACCTCGGCTACGCGCACCCGATGGGCCGCACGACTTGGGGCGCGAACCTCTCCTACATCAGCGTCAGCGGTTTTGACGTCCGCGACGCCAACGGCGTGCCGCAGCCCGGCGCCGAGGTGGGCGTACGCGACGGCCTGATGTCGGTCGGGATCGCCCGATCCTTTTGGTACGAGAAGCTGTTCCTCGGCGGCTCCCTGCGCGTGGTACACGAGGACATCGCCGGCGCGGCCACGGATACCGTTGTCGGCGACTTCGGCGCGATCCTGAAGCCGAACCCGACCTTGTCGCTCGGCTTTGCGACGCAGAATTTCGGCTCGGGCGCGGGCAACGTTTCGAGGGTCACCCGCGTCGGCGCCGGCGTGCGGCTTGGCGACTTCGTGACCGTGGGGCTCGAACTCAGCAAGGCCTCGGACAGCGGCGCGCGCATCGGCCTCGGCGGCGAGTTCCAGCTTCCCGAGGAGTATCTTGACGTCGGCCAGATGAGCTTCCGCCTCGGCTACCGGGACGGCGACAATCTCGGACAGAGCTCCGACGCGACTTTGAAGTCCCTGCGCATGGATCGCGTCAGCAACCTTTCTTTTGGCTTTGGCATGTATACCTCTCAGGCTTTCGGCTACGGCGTTTCGCTGGACTACGCCTTCGTTCCCTACGGCGCTCTCGGCACGGTCGACCAGATATCGGTTAAGTTGAAATTTTAACAGTATTTTAATGGTCAACATATTGACATGCTTTAGGTCGGGTGTTACACTCAGAACGGATGACGACTCGTTCTTTACGCCGGATCGTAAGAGGAAGGAATGGCCAAACGGCCATCGAATACCTGCTCACGACGGTGGCGTTGGTCACGGTCTTTGCGGGGATGTATGGGTTCCTTCAGGGGCAGCTGAAGCGGTTGTTCACGATCGCGGGCGTAAAGATCTTGTCCACATATCCGAAATAACGTTCCTGGAAAGGGGAGATGACATGCTCATGAAACTGTCTCGGACGGGGTCGTGGATTCGGGCGCGGGCGGCGTGCCGCCGCGGTCAGAACACAGTCGAGTATCTTTTGATGCTCACGGTCGTCGTCGGTGTCGTGCTCGTTTCAGGCGCCTTGCTCAAGAAATTCATGCCGACGCTGTTCAATAACATTCAGATGATGATCACCGGCGCCGCGGGTCAGATGGGCAGCGGCGGCAACTAGAAGTCACCCGGTTCGTCCCGGGCCTCGCGGTGGGCCAGGGACGCCAGGGGGAGGGGGGGGAGCGTTGTGAAAAAGGCCGGGCGCTCAGGGCAGGTCATGGTCGAAATGCTGCTGATCCTGCCCGTGTTCTTGACGATCATCTTCTCCATCATGGAGATCGGTTACATTTCGTTCCAACTGATCCTTTTAAATCACGCGACGTACGAAGTGGCTCGCATCGGCGGCATGACGACGACGTCGCCTCCGGGACACAGCTGCGGCAAGCTCGACGAAATCATGAAAACGATCATATTGTCGGCGTCGGTCTCCTGCGGGACGGAAAAGACGTTGACGGATCCGCAGTCGCAGCAGGACAATTCCGACCTGATCATCACGGGGAGCAACAAGATCAAACTCATATTTCCGATCAGCAGCGTGATTCTCTCCCAGCCGCGGGGCATGGGCACGCGGCTGATCCAGGCGGTCGTCCGAATGCCGATCGAGTCGCCGCTCATAAAATAGGAATAAACTATGGGAAAAAAAGGCGTGCTGATTCCGATGATCCTCGCGATGGGCGCGGCCGTGTTCTATTTGATGGTGCTCAGCAGCAAGGAGAGCGCCTTGCGCGGAGCCTATGAGACCGCGAGGGTGCTTTCCGCCCGCATCGACATCCCTGAGCGCACGGTCCTTAAGGAGGACATGGTCGAGGCCATCGAGGTTCCGCGAAAATTCATGCAGCAGGACTCCTTCGAGATCAAGACGCAGAGCGACATGAAGCTCATCGTCAATCTGGTGACGCGCAGTCGCGTGCCGAAGGGGAACCAGCTGACGCAGTCGTCGCTGATCTCGCTCTCGCCTGAATCCGGCCTCAGCGTCAAGATCCCGCCCGGCTACCGCGGCGCGATCCTGCCCATCGACCAGGAAATGAAGGTCCTCATCAAGCCCGGCGACCGCGTGGACGTGCTCGTCACGTTCGACGCACTCATGAACGACGGACGCAAGGAGAAGGTTACCGCGACGATCCTACAGAACGTACTCGTCATCGCGGTCGGGACCAACCTCGGACAGGGCATGAACGCCCGTCAGTTCAAGAACCTGGGAGACAAGGAGGACAAGGCGGCCTCGTTCGCCGAAAAGGCCTCCGTCAGCCTCGCTCTCAACCCGAACGAAGCGCAGTATCTGGCCCTGGCCATCAAGCAGGGCGACACGACGGTGATTATGCGCGGTCTCGGCGACGCCGAGATGCATCCGATGGAGATGGCCAGTTTCCGCAAGCTTTTCCGCTGATACCAGACTGAACCGACGCACTGAGTTTCGACACCATGAATCGACAACTGTGGACGGCGACGGCCCTCGTTTTCGCGCTGGCCGCGAAGGCGCAGGCCCAGCCGGAGGATTCGCTGATCGCCGTTTCCGCCGATATCGTTGAGATTTCCGGGTCCGTGCAGCGGGACATCGGTTTTTCGTGGACGCCTTTTGCGGCCGGAATCGGCTTCGCCGAGAAGACGATCCCGGGCATCTATCGGCTCGGCGATTTCGCCCGTCAGACGCAGCTTCAGACCCAGCTTAAAATGCTTGAAACCGAAGGCAAGGCCCAGCTCCTGTCGAACCCCAAAGTGGTGGTTCAAGCCCAGTCGCAGGCCAACTTCGTCGTCGGCGGCGAGATCCCTTACCCCTCGGCGAACGGCAACGGTACGGTCACTGCTGATTTTAAGAAATTCGGCGTGATCCTCAACATCATCCCCGTCATCAATCCGAACAAGAAGGATACGATCCGCGCCGAGATGCAGCTTGAGGTGTCCAATGCCGACTTCTCCAAGGTCGTCCAGGTCGGCAATACGTCGGTGCCCTCGATCGTCACTCGCCAGATTCAGACGGCCGTCGAGATCAAGAGCGGCGAAACGCTCGTCATCGGCGGCTTGAAGTCCAGCACGAAAACCGTGGCCAAGACCAAGATCCCGTACATTGGCAGCATACCGCTTCTCGGACGACTCTTCACGACGACCTCGATGATCGAGGAGCAGAAATCGCTGTTCCTCTTCATCACCATGGAGATCGTGAAGTGAGAGAGTGGAAAGCGACCGGGACCGCCGCTGCGAGCCCGGAAACGGCGAGCGCCGCCCCGACCTCATCGAGGGAGCCGGGGCGCGTCGTCGTTTTCACGGGCCCCAAGGAAGGCGTAGGCAAGACCACGACCTGTCTCAACCTGGCGCTCGCTTGGGCCGGCAGCCAGAACCGCAAGGTCGTCATCGTGCACATGGACCCCATGTGCCGCAACGACGTGAGCTACGTGCTCGGCGTCAATCCCCCGACCTTGGCCAGCATGGTCCAGCTCGTCGGCGAGAACCCGACGGGCGGCTTGGGCCGTCTGCTCAAGGGCCGCATCCCGATTTCTCAGTGGGGCGTCGGTCTGCTCCCTCTTGCCGCCAACCGCGCAGAGTTCCAGAAGCTCTCGCCGAATTTAGTCGTCAAGACCCTCGGATCCCTCGCCGAGTCCTACGACTTGTTCCTGGACGTGGATCCATTCTTCCCGATGCAGATATTCTCGTTCGATCTGGCCGACCTGATCTACTGGGTCTGCCTGCCCCAACGCTCGCACTTCGAGGCGACCTTCTCGCTGTTCAACGAGTTCAAGGCGTTGTACTTCGCGCTCGATAAATTCGAGATCGTCGTCAACCAGGCCAACCTCCCTGGCGCGCTGGCGCCTACGGAAGTCGATCGCTTCTTTGGCGCGATCCAGAAGCGCGTGCTCGCCTATTGCCCCTGGGAGGACTTGATCCCCGAGTACGCGAACACCCAAAAAATCCTGGTCGTCGAACAACTCCAGAGCGACTGGGTCAAATCCCTGCGCATTCTTCTCGGCCGCCTGATGGAGATCAAGCCCTGCGCCAAGAACTGGGAGTCGTCCATGGAAGCCGACGAATTCTCGTCATCTGCCGACATACTTTGGAGGCAGCCCGCCGCAGGCGCGGAGTCCGTGGGGCCGCGGGTCGCGTCGAAGTATGTTACGAAAGCAACCGGCCCGATGCCGGAGTTTTGGGACGAGCTCAAGGGGAAAATGCACAAGCTCGTCGTCGGCGCGATGGAGACCGAGCGCATTCGCATCTCAGAGGATCCGCACCAGAATGATGAAAATCGCGCGAAGGTCTCCCAGATCATCGAGAACCTCCTTCAGCGCGAGCATAGTCTGGGGTTGTCGCGCGTCCAGCGGGAGCAGTTTACCGGCGAGCTCGTCGACGAGATTCTCGGACTCGGCCCCCTGCAGGCGCTGCTGCGCGACCCCAGCATCAACGAGATCATGGTCAACGCATTCGACAAGATCTACATCGAGCAGAATGGCCAGCTCGTGATGCTGCCGCTGCGCTTTCGCAACGACGAGCAGGTCGTGCAGGTCATCAAGCGCATCGTCGCTCCCATCGGTCGCCGCATCGATGAATCAGTCCCGCTCGTCGACGCCCGCCTGAAGGACGGCTCGCGCGTCAACGCGATCATAGCGCCCCTCGCCGTCTCCGGTCCCACGCTCACGATCCGCCGTTTCTCCGCAAAACCCTTCACCGACACACAGTTGATCAGCTTCGGCGCCTGCACCCCCACGTTCATCGATTTCCTGCGCGCCGCGGTCATCGTCAAGAAGAACATCCTGATCGCCGGCGGGACGGGCACCGGAAAGACGACCTTCCTGAACATGCTCTCGAACTTCATCCCGGACGGCGAGCGCATCATCACCGTCGAGGACACGGC
>JBBTJN010000161.1:0-3729 GCA_038059415.1 Elusimicrobiota bacterium
CACACCGACGGCGACCTCATCAAGTTCTACGGCGTCGGCCCCGGCCAGTGGTTCACCTGGTTCTACCACGATCCCTCCACCGCCCGCCGCCTGCCCTTTGAGCTCGAGGACCTCGCCGCCCAGTCTGAGCTCGCCGCGAAGGCCGTGAAGGTAGAGGTGTTCGGCGGCGACGCCATCGTGACTCCCGACGGGATGATCTATATCATCGACATCAACAGCTGGCCGAGCTTCGCGCGCGTGCGCGCCGAGGCCGCGGTCCAGATCGCCCGCCGACTGCGACTGCGCCTGCGCCAGGTCGCCGACAGGAAAGGATAAGGGAATGACGCCCCAAACGCTGCAGGACGCCCTCTATTCGGCCGGACCGAAATCGAAAGCCCTCTTTCAGGAAGAGCAGGAGTACATCGCACCCGGACTGCAAACAATCGCTCTATACGCGCAACTCGCCATCGATGGCGGCAACGGCGCGAAGTTGCGTGATGTCGACGGCAAAGAATATTTAGATCTTGTCGCAGGCATCGGCGTCGCCTCGCTCGGCTACGGTCACCCCGACTGGGCGAAAGCCATCGGAGATCAAGCCGCGAAGACCTCCGTCGGCTCCTTCACCTCGCCTCACCGCGTCAATTTTCTCAAGACCTTGGCGTCCGTGACACCGAAGGGCCTCAAGCGCTGCCAACTGTACTCGTCGGGCGCTGAGGCCGTAGAGGCCGCACTGCGTCTGGCGAAGTCAAAGACGGGAAAGTTCGAGGTTGTCGGTTTCTGGGGCGGATTTCATGGCAAAACGATGGGCGTCATGGGGTTGCTTAATGATGGGTTTAAGAACTCCTACGGCGCGATGGCTCCGGGGTTGCATCTCTCGCCCTACCCTGACAGCCGTAACTGCCCGTTCGGGACGAAGGGGCCGCACGACTGCGGAGCGCACAGCCTCGACTTTTTGAGGGAGAAGCTTAAGCGCGAGACGACGGGATCCGTCGCGGCGATCATCCTCGAACCGATACAAGGCACTAACGGCAACGTGATCCCGCCTGCCGGGTTCTTCAGGGGCGTGCGCGACATAGCCAAGGAGATTGGGGCGGCCTTTATCTCAGACGAGATGATCACGGGCTTCGGCCGTACGGGTAAAATGTTCGGGTGCGATCACGAAGGCGTCGTCCCCGATATGATGACGATTGGCAAAGGTTTTGGAGGAGGATTCCCCGTGTCAGGTGTTGTCACCAGCGACGAGATATCGATCTCCAAGCCGTGGTCAAATCCATCCGGTTCATCTTCCAGTTACGGTGGAAACCCGTTGGCTTCGGCGGCATGCGATGCCACTCTTCAAATCATTCTCCGCGACAAATTGGTGGAAAACGCCGCGATGGTAGGCTCGTCCATGCTTAAGCGCCTGGAACAAAACCGGACAAACCAACCTTTGATCGGTTCTCTCCGCGGTCGCGGTTTGATGATCGGCGTCGACCTCGTCAATCCGAAGGATAAAAAACCCCTCGACAAGGTTATTTGTCGAGAGATCTTTGAAGAGGGGTTAAAACGAGGGGTGTTGACGATGGCCTACAATCCCTCGCTCCGCATAAACCCGCCTCTCGTTATCACCGAGCAACAGGCGTTGAACGGTTTGGACCTCATGGCCGAGGCCATGGCCGTGGTCGCCAAGAGGCGTTCACTCTGAGAAAGATCCGTCGCGCCGGGTTAGTCGGCTTCGGGGCCATCGCGGAGGGCGCGCATCTTGCCGCTTTGCGCTCGGTCAGCGTCGTCGTGGATGCGATCTGCGATCCCTCTCGTGTCCGCCGCGAAGCGGCGATCCGTTTGTTGCCGTCGGCGCGCGTCTACGAGACGCTCGATGCGTTGCTGTCGGAGGAGAAGTCACTCGACGCTCTCATCGTTTGTTCCCCGCCAAGTTTTCACGGCACCGGAATTTTGTCCGGCATTCGCGCCGGCATCCACGTCTTATGCGAGAAACCGCTGACGCTGAACCCGGAAGAATTCGCCGTCATTCAAACGGAATCCGTCGCTAGGAATGTTTGTGTCTATTCGATCAATAATTGGGCTTTTTCACCTCAATGGTCCCGTCTTTTGGAGGTCTCCGCGTCGAACCGTCTCGGCGCCGTGCGTCACGCCGAGATTCGCGTCCTCCGCACGAAGCCGTCCGTCTCGGCTCTTCCCGGCGACTGGCGCAAGGACCCGGCTATCTCCGGAGGCGGCATTTTCGTCGACCACGGCTGGCACAACCTCTACCTGATGCGCCGTCTTCTTGGCGCGGATCTGGAGCTCGTTTCAACGGTTTTACATCCCGCCGGAGCCGTCGATGAAGTCGCGACCGCGCTGTTCCAGGCACCCGCCGCCTCGGGAATGATCCACCTCTCCTGGCGCGCGGGTGAGCGCTCCAACTTCGCCTTCGTCGTGGGCGAGAAAGGTACGGCCGAGCTGCGCGACGACTCTCTGACCGTGAAGGTGGCCGGCATCGAGGAGACGACTCGTTTCCCGGAAAAACTCTCTGGTGGCTCCGCGCACCCCGACTGGCTCGCCGCGATGTGGCCGGCCTTCGAGAACGAATGCGCGGGCCGCGGACGCGGCGAGAATCTATCCGAGGCCGCTTTCTGCCTCGCGACGATCCTCGCGGCCTATGGCGCTCGGGAGGCCGCGGCGCGTGACTAATCCGGCGAACATCTTCACTCGCGCGATCCTCTGGGTCGCCCATCCCAAGCTGCTCTGGCAGCGAACCGGCGGCATGAACGTGCTCGAGCGCCAACTGTTCACCGCCGCGCGCGCGGGCCTCAACTCTATCTTCGTCGCGATGCCGGAGCCGGACGACGACCAACTCGCAACCCTGCGCCTGCCGCCCAAGCTTGAGCTGCGCTGGGTGCCCAAGGACGGAGCGGCGATGACTGAGTGCGCGCCGCCCTACCTGGGTATTTCCGCCGACCATTTTATCCGAGTCGAGACCTTGGCCTTCGTCGCCCGCCAGAACTTTCCCTCCTCGATCAGCTACGACGACGCCTCCAACCTGAGCGTCATCCAGGTCGTCCTCGCCCGCGAGGACACGATCTCCCGCCTTAGACAGCCTCTTCCCGAGGGCTCCTACAAACGCCTCGAAGCCCCCCTCTCCCAGGATTCTATCGTAGACTGGCTCATGGTGGCGGGACCCAAACCGCAGGACGGCTTCATGGCCCGCCACTTCGATCGGCACCTGTCTTTGACAGCCAGCCGGGCTTTGCTCGACACCGCAATCACGCCAAATCAGATGACCGTGTTCAGCACGATTCTCGGCATGATCGGAGCAGGCTTCTTCCTGGGCGACACCCGCCTCAGCTACGTGACGGGCGCCCTCCTGGTCTGGTTGCACTCGGTACTCGACGGTTGCGACGGCGAGCTCGCGCGCGTGCGCTTCCAGGAAAGCCCTCTCGGCTCCGACCTCGACTTCTGTGGAGACAACCTTGTGCATTTCACGCTTTTCTCCTGCCTGGGCCTCGGCTTCTGGTTCTCTGGAAATGGTATCCACACCTTGGTCCTGTCGGCGGTCGCTGACGCGGGCGTCCTCGCCTCAGCCTGGACCGCCTGGCAGTACCGCCGCGCACGCCGCGACGAGAGCGTCCGCGGCTCCGAAGCAGGCGTAGTAGACCAGCCCGAGGGAGACGGCTTCGAATCTAAGCTTTCCCGCGTGGAAAACGCGCTCGCCCAGCGCGACTTCATCTATCTGCTCGTGCTCCTGGCCTTCGTGGACATGGTGTACGAGTT
>JBBTJN010000162.1:0-3793 GCA_038059415.1 Elusimicrobiota bacterium
GCCGCTCCTGGCCCTCATCGAGGTCGGCAGCCTCGATCAGGTTGTAGATGTCCTCGTTGAGGTCGGGGTTCTCCAGACGCAGTTCGGGGGTACGGTTCTCGTAGTAGAGGGGTTTGGTCGCTCCGTCGTCGACCGACTGCTGGAAGTCGTAGATCGAGACGTAGTCGCCGAAGACCTCGCGGGTGCGCTCCTTGCCGTCGATCAGCGGCGTGCCCGTGAAGGCCATGAACACGGCGTTGGGCAGCGCAGCGCGCATGTTGAGTGCCAGGGTGTCGTATTGGCTCCGGTGGCTCTCGTCCGCGAGCACGATTACATCGCGCCGGTCACAGAGCACCTCGGCTGTCTGAAACTTCTGGATCAAGGTAAAGACGTAGCGATGGTTACCGCGCAGGAGTTCGCGTAGATTCTCGCCGCTCTCCGCGTGGCAGACCTTGCTCTCCTGCTCGCTGACGGCACCGACGGCCTTGAACGTCTTGGCGATCTGGTCATCGAGTTCAACGCGATCAGTGATGATCACGAAAGTCCAGTCACCCTTGAGCTTGCGGAGGATTTTCTGGGCGAAGAAGGCCATCGAAAATGATTTCCCGCTACCCTGCGTCTGCCAAAACACGCCGCCGCGCCCGTGCCCGGCCGCGCGCGCGGCCTGCATCGCGGTCAGGGCGCTATTCACGCCCAGAAACTGGTGGTTCTGGCCCATGACCTTGACGGTGCCGAGCTTGTGCTTCGAGAAGAGGGTGAAGTTCTCAACCAGATCGAGCAGACGGGTCGGGTCGCAGACGCCTCGAATCAATACCTCTAGCGACACGCGCCGGGGCTCATCCTCGCGCTCGATCCGCTTCCACTCGAAGAACCTCTCCCAGTCGGCCGTCAGCGAGCCGATGCGGCTCTCCGTGCCGTTGGAGGCGATGAGGACGGCGTTGAACCAGAATAGCTGAGGGATGCCGTTCTGCTCGTGCTTGTAGCTTTTTATGTTGCCGTCGAACGCCTGCTGCGCTGGCACGCCAGGTTTCTTCAGTTCGATGACGATCAGGGGCAATCCGTTGACGAAGCCGACCAGGTCCGGGCGGCAGGTGTAGAGCGCGCCGGTTACGGTGAGTTGGCTGACCAGGAGGAAGTCATTTGCCTCAGGGGACTCCCAGTCGATGACGCGGACTCGCTCGGTCTTCTGCCCGCCCTTGATGTCGGGGATGGAGACCGTGATCCCGCCCTTCAGGAGTTCATAGACCTCTTGGTTCGCGGCCACGGCGCTGAGGGTCGAGCGGTCCTTCGTCAGCACGGTCACGGCGGCGTCGATCGCTCCGGTCGGGAGCATGGGGTTCAGCTTCTCCAGCGCCGCGCGCAGGCGGGGTAGGAGCACTACCTCGCCCGAGTTCTCGCGGCCGAGTGTCCCACCCGCGCCATAGACCTCCTCCATGGCCGCCACCGTCTGCCAGCCCAGCGCCGCGAAGAGCTTGATCGCGGGCGCCTCGACCAGGTGCTCTTCGTTGTATGGGTTCATGCGACGAGCGAGGCATCGGCGATGGGAACTTCGCCAGAAAGTAGTCGAGGTAGTAGCAAGTCTCGGGTTCTACGAAGATTGGAAACCTCAGAGGCCAAAACGCCAATAGCCTCAAAGAGTGAGCCGAGGCTCCTGAGTAAATGAGCGCGCAGAGCAGGCTCTACGGGTAACGTCAGATGTTCTTCTTTTGCGAACCGCTGGGCCTGGAAGTTGGCAATTCCGTTGGCTGCGACGTTCTGGTAATACTCCATGCGATGCTCTTCGCGCAGATAGCGGAGATGGAGATGAACCAAGGGCGCGAGACGCGGATCGTGCAGACGGAATACCTTGCAAAAACTGGCCGCAACAGAATCGCGTCCTATCCGGGACATGGTGTGGCGGTCAACAATAAGTGTGGTGCCAACACAGCGGCTCTTGGCGTTGATGGAGTTTTCAACAACAACATCGCTCGCCTGAAGCCCTCTGGATTTCAGGCTTGACGGTTTTATATAGCGAAAGGGACACCGGAGGTTCCCGCCGTAAGCGACTTCATCGAAATCCGTCCCTCGGACTATAGCGACTTCGGAAGTCTCCGTTTCAGTTGCCTGCTCCGCACCCCAATCACCGCCGGTCATCGAAACAAGAAGCGTGTCGAATGAAACAGCTTCCCAGCCATCTGGGATAAGGCCAACCTCAGAGGCAACTCGCCGAACCTTTGCGTGTCCTGGGAACTTGAACTCAACAAACCACTCGCGGTAGAGGGCGCGGGCCATCTCCTCAAGAATCTTGACGCGCCGCAGGTTGTTCTCGATCAGGTCGTCGTAGGCGGAGAGGATGGACGCGATACGACGCTGGGCCGGGAGCGGTGGAACACTTATCCGAATCTCAGAAAATGAAGTCTTATTGATGATTGGCGTTGCGGCGCCTCCGGCATGAGCCTTGAGTTCATCCCTAAGCGTTGTCAGTAGGTGATAGACAAAAAATGGATCATGCTCGGTCTCATTCACGACGATCGAGTTGATCTGCTGGTTCGTGAAAGACAGGCAATCGGTCATGCACACCTTGCCGATGGTCGCACCAATGCAAACCACACAAACCGCCTTCGCTGGCAGCACAGTGGTCTTGTGAGCAACCGCGCCTGCTTCAGATAGGAATCGACCTGGATTGACGTAACGCTCTCTGCCGTCGATGTCAGTCGGCGTAAGAAACGGATGGAGATCACCAAACAATTCAGGTCGCACGCTCGGTGGCGTTCGACCTGTGATGACGCGTCCCAAATCCCCAACCCGGAGCGGTAGCAGTTCCATCCTATGCTTCCAAAATCGCCGCCACATTCTTGGCGATCGTCGCTTCGAGATCGTGGGCCTCGCCCGTCAACTTCTCCAACTCTGTGTTCAGAACCCCGAACTTCTCCCTGAAGTCCTCGTCACTGACCTCTTCGCCGGGCGCGGCACCAACGTAGCGGCCGGGGTTGAGCGACCATCCCTGTGCACCGATCTCCTTTTTCGTCGCGGCCTTACACAGTCCCAACACGTCCTTGTAGGCCATCTTCTTGCCGAAGACTTCTTGGAGCTTGGCCTTCGCCTCGTCCCCGCCGAGCGTGAAGTCGGGTTCCTCCTCACGATAGAGGCGCACGACGTTGGCCAGGAACGCGATCTGCCCGTGAGTCCAGTCACGGTGGGCGCGATCGATCTGGCGGTAGACGTGCCGGGCGTCGATGAAGAGGACTTTGTCAGCCCGGGGCGTCTTCTTCTTCCCTTTGTCTAGGAACCAGAGCGTGCACGGCAGCGTCACGGTGTAGAACATGTTGGGACCGACGGCGACTATGGCGTCGACGCCGCTGTCCTCGATCATCTTCTGTCGGATGTCCTGCTCGCTAGAGCGGGCGTCTCCTGCAGAGTTGGCCATGACAAACCCAGCGCGGCCCTTGGCGTTGAGCGCCGAGTAGAAAAGCTGAATCCACAGGTAGTTCGCATTGTCCGCGCGCGGCAGTCCGAAGGGGAAGCGACGGCCGGGGCCAACGACGGCGGCGAGGCGCTCCTTGTCCACGGCGTTGACGTTGAACGGCGGATTCGCGAGGACGAAGTCGAACTTGCCGGTCGCGTCGTGGAGGTCCTCGTAGTAGGAGATCGCTTTCTTGATGTCGCCTTCGAGCCCGTGGACGGCGAGGTTCATGCGGCAGAGAGCGGTCGTTTCCTCGACCTTCTCCTGGCCGTGGATCGACAGTTCGTCGGATGGATTTTTCTTATGCTCGGCGACGAAGCGCGCGCTCTGAACGAACATGCCGCCGGAGCCGCAGGCCGGGTCCAGGATCAT
>JBBTJN010000163.1:0-6143 GCA_038059415.1 Elusimicrobiota bacterium
TTAACGCGTCACCCGGCGAGATTCTTCATCACGGAAAACAGCAGATCGAAGTCGGTGTTTCTCTGTTACGCTCAGGGGTAGCGATGGATACCCTTGAGCGCGAGGATCGTCTTCGGGAGCTGGTTCGGGTGTCTCCTGGCTTAACTCTCGAGGAGAAGGTCGCCCGGTACGAGCCGCTGTTTCCTCCGCTGGCTCCGCCTCAGCCTTCCGGCGTGTAGCTCTCTCCGCCGTCTCGGCCATCCGTAGCGCCTGCTTGATCTCCTCGTTGTCCATCGAGGAGGGGTCGAGCCCGAGGCGGTCCAGATACTCCTCGAACTCCAGCAGGGACTCGCGCTCTTCGCGGATGGCGCCGCTCTCCTGCTCCTTAGAAAATACAGGACGACCGGCCAGCGTCTCGCTGACAGCCTCGAGCAGAGCGTTGATGTCGCGCTCGGGTAGAAATCCGGCCTCGGCGGCGATCTCTGCCGCATGGTCTGGCGTGATCCCGCCCTTCTTGCGCTACGCGCGCTTCATCGCAGCGAAGACGGGCGTTGGCCAGAGTATTGGCGCAGACGAGCGCAGCCCAGCGCGCGTCATAATTGACGTTGATAGTTTCCGCGTCGTTGTTACAGGTTTTCATCCCGCCGCCGTTGGCGGGATGAAAACCCCGGCGCCGACAATACGACGGCGCCGCTGACGTTGTTAGGGCCGTTCCGGAGGTTCCTCATTCTCGGGGAAAATTCCCGAGACCTGGGCCATGCGCCCGTTTTTACTGTAGGGCAAGATGCACCGAGGCGTACTCGAACACAGGTTGAAGGTAAAAAATGGGCAAAAACACTTCGTTTACAATATATTGCAATTTAAGGGCCCTTGATTTCCGTCGCCTCAGGACCAATACTCAGCACTGAAATGCGAGGAGCGAGGTACTCCATGATAAAGTCTTGGCTTCGGCTCTACAGCGTAGTGATGCTGTTTTCCATCGTGACTTTTGCCCGCGCCGCGGCGGTCAATCAGAACATTCTCGTGTTGGAGATCGTTGAGGAGAACTGGGATACATTGCCTGGACAGTTTATGGAGAAACATAAACTATCCATTCCTCCCGAATACGTGAAAAAGAGACGCGCCGAGGGGAAGGATCTGTGGGGATGCTACGAAGACGAGATGTCCAGGCTTTATGGATGGGATAAATCTTATACGGCCGAGGACATCATGCGGATGCCGGCGGCAAGCATAACACCCGATACCAGGGTGCTCATATGGTGGCGAACGCAGTACAAGGGCCACTACCGTTGTTCCGAAAAAATTAGCTGCCAACGACTGGAAAGTCTACCAGCTCAAATTGATCTCGACAAACTCGACATAGGCAGCCAGAAGGAATCCCTACTTTGGCAGAAGAAGCGCGCCACCGATGGCCCGGGGCTAGTCGAACGCTCTGGAGAATTCGACTGGTATCGGTCTGCCTTGCCATTGGAGATTCAGTCCTTCAACGCGGATGGCCGTCTCTTCTACAAGGCAGACAAACGTCAAGAATCTTTGCCTGCCGCATCAACGCAAATGATTTCCGATGTCACGAAATCTGTTTTGGCCAAGGAACTTAAGGCCTTGGGTTCAAAACAGGTCGACTTCTCCTGGCTAGTTGAAAACAAGCCTGAACCCTATGAATTTAGAACTCGACTCTCCATCGTAAATCACGGCACCATCACACGAAAATGAAATTCTGTCTGAGCGCGATTTCTTTTCTGTTCATAGCCTCATCCGGCTATGCGCAATGCCCACCGATCGGCCCTACCCCAACAACTCTGCGCATCCGTACAACTCATTTTCTGATCTGCGAGGATACCACGACCTCCGCCGCGAGCTCGGACTATATTACGGAGGTGTCCACGACGGCTGAAGAAGTCTGGACGTTCGTGGTTATTTCGAGCGGCTTCCGAAATCCACCGGGCACAGTCGCAATTTCAACTGCTGACACACAACGTATCCCGATTGTGATTGAAGGAAGAGGCGTCGGAGATTTCGGCTCAACAAATGCGGCAACGCCGCCGAGAATCCGAATCGACGACGACTATGCTTCGGCGGATGGCTGGACAACCAGCGGCTCGGATGGACTTCGCACAACACTGGTGCATGAGTTCCTTCATGCTGCTCAGCAGGCTTATGTCAATCCTACGACGGTATGGCAGCCGACTACCATGAACTGGGTGTGGGAAGGGACCGGGGCTTGGATTGAAGATGAATTCCCTCAGACTGACTCGATAAACACCTACCTGGATAGCCACGAGGGCTATGCGCGTCTTTTTTGGGATTCGCCGGAGATTTCGCTTGACCAACGCGTCGGCGGCCCAGTTCACTACGGCCCAATGTTATTTTACAAATATCTGACCGAACACGGAATCAGCATTCGTCAATTGGTTTGAAAATCTCTCCGCGCTGGGGCTGGCCGCTCCCAATAACGCCAAGGCTTTGACCGCGTTGGGGGACGCGATCACGACGGCCACCGGCAGCCGTTCCCCTTTCAACATTTATGCGGACTTCACAGCTGCGGCAGTGGTCAAAACGGGACCCTCGGGTTTTTCAGATGACGGCGCCTCCCAACTCCCAGATGCCGCGCAAGTCGCCCGATCAACGCAGACGGACGCCAATGCTCACAGCTTCACCCTCCCGTCCACGCCGATCGACCATTTGTCCTCGCGCTATGTCACCGTCGCTCAGCCTTCGCTGCTGGATCGTCCGAGTGCGCTTCTGACTACGACGAATGTGCCGGGCCCGGTGGATTTTCACGGCATTCTGCTGCCGGTTTCCAGCACTGGAACCGTGCTCCCTGTCAACGTGGAGATTTCCACCAACTCATTCGGGATCACTCGCTCGTCTCCGTCGCCCAGCGAAATACAAGAAGCCGTCATGGCCTTCGCGAACGTCAGCCCCTCTCGCGATCTCGCTATAAAATCCTTCACTTCCAGGATCGCCGCAGGATTTCACGACGCTTTCACGCCCGATCCATCGAATGGAACGACCCGGACGGTTGAGAACGAGCTTTCGTCGAGCACCGTCCAACGAGGCACCGTTCTTGAGCTGCGGGCTGCGCTGAGCACCCCCGTCGATGCTGGTGGAGTCACGGCGGATTTCTCCGGCATCGACACGGCATTCGTGCCCGCCAATGTCTCCGTCTCCGCTCCAAACGTGACCTCGACCGGAACTTTTTATACTATCCGCTACCCTTTGTCCTATGGCACCTCGGCCAGCTCCGGCAGCGTGCAAATCGCCGCAACAACCACGCTGGCCCGAACGAATGGTTTTTCGGCGACCGACAACTCGTTTGCGCTAATGCTCGGCGGGCCCTGGAACTACCTCTATGACGCCGGTTTCTTGCCTGACGCCATCACCCCGGCCAGCTTCGCATGGGAAAAGATTATTACTGGCCGCATCTCCGGGCTTGTCACGGAAATTCTTTCAGGCCTGCTGCATATCTCCTTTCCGAAAGGAGGAACTTTCAACTACACGCGCATGGCCGACCCCGACCTCGCTGCAACGAATCTGACCATTGATTTCAGAATGGAGACGCGAGTGGGGGCTCCCTCGAGTCTGGGCGGCGGGGAAAACGCGCATATCTTTTTCAGGAACAACCAGAGATTCGGCGCTGTGTTTATTCATGCCGATAGAGTATCCATGGTCAATGGGGCCAACGCTCCCCAAATGTTCTTCATTACACCTGGCGTCCCGCACACCTACAGACTTACACGAGACGGAAATACGATGCAGTTGTATATCGATGGTGCCGCGGCACTCTCGATGGCTACGCCATTTTTCCCCACCTTTCCAACCGACAGCACCCTTTTCTTCGGAGCGCAAGTCCCGCCAGGATCTGCTTACGATGGCATATGGGAATACGTGGCGTACACGCCGGGGCTTTTTGCTCCGGGCGACCTGCCCAGTCCGGCTGTCGCTTCCTACAGCGGTGCGCCTATCCCCTTCACGAGCATAAGCCCTCTCGCTGTCGCGTCCAGCGACGCCTCCGAGAGCATATCGCAGCCAAAAACGGCCTGGTCGATATGGATGGACCAAATGCTAGCGCAAATGCGGAATACTCCGGCGCAATATATGAACGGCCCTGCAGCGAAGCGTGCGCAATCGCACATAACGACGAGCGGCGGGCAGGTGAAGCGCTTCGATCGAATGAGCGTGAATATCCCCGCCGGAGCGCTTGCTCAGGCTCTGGATATCACCGTCTCCACTCCAACGAATAACTCTGATACCGCGCAGAGAAAAGATAAGCGAACCGACAGGAGCCTTTCAGCCGCGTCAGATGAAGTGGAGTACGGCCCGGAAGGCACTCGCTTCGATAAGCCGGTGACGCTCACCCTCGCCTATGACCCTATCCTCATCGCTGCGCGCGGCATGGATGAAGACAACATCAAGGTCCATTACTGGAACGCGCTTGCCGGCGATTGGGAAGCGTTGGCCTCGACCGTTGACAAGCAGGCCAAGACGGTCAGCGCAGAGACAACCCATTTCTCGATCTACCAGGCCATGGGCGCGGCCGGCGGCATCGGCGTGGCCGCCATCGATGACATCGGCCTGCGCGACGGCTACGCCTTCCCCAATCCTTCCCAGAGCGGCTCGGCAGTGACTTTCCGGATGCAGCCAGGCTCGGTCGACTCGATCGAGGTGCGCGTCTACGATGTCTCGGGCCGCAAGATTCACTCGTCCTCAGCCTTCCGCTTCCTGGGCGCGATCGACGACGGTAACGGCAAGGGCGTGCAGAACACTTATGACCACACCTGGGACGTCTCAGGCGTCGGCTCGGGCGTCTACACCTTCGTGATGACGGCCAAGAAAGCTGGACAGAAGGACGTCCGAAAGACGGGGAAGGTCGGCGTCATCAAATAGATGAGAACCGCAAGCCTCGCCGCCCTGTTCGTGCTCGCCTCCCAGACCTCCTGGGCGGCCGAGACGGCGTCGTTCCTCGACATCGGCGTGGGCGCGCGAGGCCTCGGCATGGGCGGGGCCTACACGGCGCTGGCCGACGACGCCAGTTCGCTCGACTGGAACCCAGCCGGGTTGTCCAAGCTCGACAAGCGCGAATTCACGGCAAGCCACGCAGAGATGTTCGAGAGCACACGGCTCGACTTCCTGGCATACGCCCATCCGACCAGTCAGGGGACCTTCGCGGCGGGGCTGACCTATTTAAGTCAGGGGAAGATCGACGGCCGCGACAACCTGGGCCGGCAGACGGCGGGCTACGACGCCTCGGACGCGGCGTTAAGCTTGGGCTACGCCCGGAAGCTTGAGATCGTCGACCTGGGCGCGGCCTTCAAATACTTGCGCAGCCATATCGGCTCGACCGAGGCGCAGGGCGTGGCCGTCGATGTCGGAGCCAAGCGCGCGTTTGACCACGTGAGCGTCGGCGCGGCGCTTCGCAACCTTGGCTCAGGCCTCAAGTTCCAGGATCAGCGCAACGACCTGCCGCTAAGGGTCGCCGTGGGCGCGGCCTACAAGTTCGCAGGCGGCCACGCTGCGGCGGCCGAGTTGGTCAACGGCCCGCGCGGCGCTGGGACGGACGCCTCGTTCGGCGGCGAGTACCAGGCCGTCAAGAACTTCTATCTGCGCACGGGCTACACGACGCAGACGGCGATCACCGGCGGTTCGGGCTTCGACGCGGCGCGGGGTCTGACGATGGGTCTGGGCTTGCGCAATGAGAAGTGGAGCCTCGACTACGCCGTGCTTCCATCGGGTGAACTCGGGCGCTCGCACAGGTTCAGCCTCGGTATTCGTTGGTAAGAACAAGCCCGCTATGGCCCGCGCTTACCGGCGCGGGCCGCGCTCTTGTACGCCAGGCATGAAGTTGTTCTAGAGGGTGAAACCTGAGGAAGGTGTTCGAGGTGTATCCGGTGCTGTGCGTCAAGTGCGGCGGGGAGATGAAGCTCGCGGGGGTGATTTTCGACGACCGGGAACTCGACCGGATATTGGCGCATCAAAGCTGGCCGGTGGATTTCCCCAAGCCCAGCCCCGCGCGCGCACCCCCGACGCCTGCGGCTGATCAAGAAGACGCCGGCCAGGCGGACCCGAGCTCGGAGCAGTGGGACGCTCGCCAGGACTGGCCCGTCGGCGACTGGCCTGGTTCCACGGCATCGAGCGCCCCGACGAAGCCGCGGACCTGCTCAATG
>JBBTJN010000164.1:0-15414 GCA_038059415.1 Elusimicrobiota bacterium
TCTCCTTCGCCGCGATGGCCGCGACGATCGCCATCCTCGCGATCTTCCTGCCCGTCGTGTTCATGAAGGGCATCATCGGCAAGTTCTTCTTTCAGTTCGGCGTGACGATCTCGGCGGCTGTGAGTTTTTCCCTGCTCGAGGCCCTGACGCTCGCGCCGATGCGCTGCTCGCAGTTCCTGGAGACGACGTCGCATGGGAACTTCGTTATCCGCTTCGTGGACAAGACCTTCGTGCGGCTGGCCGAGTCCTACCGGCGCGGCTTGACCTGGACGCTGGATCATCGCTGGACCATGATCGCGGGTGCCGCCGTATTCTTCGCGGCCTCGATGCTCAGCGTCAAGTCTCTGCGCAAGGAGTTCGTCGCCGCCCAGGACCAGTCCATGTTCATGATGCGCCTGGAGACCCCGGTCGGATCGTCGATGGAGTTCACCGACGGGAAATTCAAGGAAGTCGAGGCCTGGCTGCTCAAGAATCCCGCGATCCATCGCTACTATTCGGCGGTCGGCGGCTTCAGCGGCGGCGAGGTCAACTCGGGCATGATGTTCCTTACGATGAAGCCGCTCGACGAGCGCCCGAAGAACGCGGACGGTTCGTCCGTCACGCAGGGGCAGCTGATGAAAACGGCGCGCAAGGATCTCAATGCGATCCCATCCTTGCGCGCCTTCATCATGGACCTGTCTCAGGGCGGCTTCTCATCCTCGCGCGGCTTCCCCATCGAGTTTACCGTGCGCGGCCCGGATTGGAACACGCTGACGAAGTCCTCCCTTGAGCTCAAGACCCGCTTGGAGAAGTCCGGGTCGGTCGTGGACGTCGATACCGACTACAAGACCGGCCTGCCCGAGATCCGCGTACACCCCAACCGTGAGCAGGCCTACGCCCGGGCTGTCTCCATCCAGTCCATCGGCACGACGATCAACGCGATGATCGGCGGCGTACGCGCGGGCCTGTTCACCGACAACGGCCGACGCTACGACATACGCGTGCGCGCCCAGACGCGCGACCGCCTCGATGCCGAGGCGATCGGCAAGTTCTATGTCCGCAACCAGCGCGGCGAGATGATCCGGCTCTCCGACGTCGTCGACGTCGAGGAGAAGCCGACCTTGCTGGCGATCACCCGCAAGGACCGAGAGCGTTCCGTTGGTATCTTCGCCAACGTCGCGCCGGGCAAATCGCAGGCGCAGGTGCTATCCGACATCGAGACGCTCGCCAAGGAGGTCCTCCCCGACGGCTATCACGTGGTGCTTTCTGGCTCCTCCCAAACCTTCAAGGAGTCGTTCCAGAGCCTGATGGTCGCCCTCGTCCTCGGCATAATCGTCGCCTACATGGTGCTGGGCGCGCAGTTCAACAGCTTCATCCATCCGTTCACGGTCCTGCTCGCCCTTCCATTCAGCCTCTCGGGCGCGTTTCTGACCTTGCTCATATTCAACCGGAGCCTAAACATCAACTCGATGATCGGCTTGCTGTTGCTCATGGGCCTCGTCAAGAAGAATTCGATCCTGCTCGTGGATTTTACGAACCAGCGCCGCAGCGAGGGGCTGCCGCCCCGGGCCGCGCTGCTCGACGCGTGCCCGGTCCGTCTGCGGCCCATCCTGATGACCTCGATTGCGACGCTCGCGGCGGCAATCCCGACGGCGCTCTCCCGCGGCGCGGGCTCGGAGACGACGGTGCCGATGGCGCTTTCCCTGATCGGCGGCGTGTCGGTGTCGACGGTCCTGACTTTGTTCGTCGTGCCTGCCGCCTACAGCCTCCTTGTCCGTCTCGAGAGCGGCAAGACCGCGCAGAACTCGGCGGCCGTCGTTCGTGCGGTGCGTGAGGCCGAGCGATTCGAGAATACAAAAGTGGACTCCCTGGTCTAGAGCCTGATGGACGCCCCCCCGCTGACGGACGCGGATCTTGCCCGTCTCGCGGCGCGCGGCGACGCGAACGCCTTCGCCGAGCTTGTGCGCCGGCACGCGCCGCGCGTGCAGGCGCTGTGCGCGGCGACCCTGCGCAGTTCGCAGGAGGCCGAGGACGCGGCTCAGGAGACATTTCTCAAGGCCCACCGGGCGCTGGGCCGTTACTCCGGAGAGGCGTCCTTCGGGACCTGGCTTCATCGCATTGCGATCAACCACTGCCTCGACCTCCTGCGCGCCGCAAGTCGCCGCCGCTGCGAATCGCTCGACGCCCTTTTTGAAGCCGACGCGGCCGTCCTCGGACGCGTTCTTTCAGAGCCTTCATCGGCGCAGTCGCTCGAGGACCGAGACACCATCACCCGTTTGCTTTCCCGGCTGAACCCAGACCAGCGCCTCGCGCTCACTTTGCGAGAGGCCGAAGGCATGACCTACGAGGAAGTCGCGCAGGCGATGTCGTGCTCGCTTGATTCGGTCAAGGCGCGCCTTAAGCGCGCCCGCGCCGAAATCCTCAATATGGCGCGACACTTTTCGGACACAGATATCGTCTAATAGGAGAGCTTCTATGACACACGAACGGATTCAGCAACGATTGAGCGAATGGCTCGACGGCGAGCTCGACCCGGCCGCGAGCGCCGCGGCGTCGCGGCATATAGATGAATGCGCGGCCTGCAAGCAAGAAGTTGCCCTTCTGCGGCGCCTGGGAGCCGTTTTTTTCAGGCCGGATGCCCCCGCCGAGTCCCGCTCGACGGAGGCCTTCGTCGCTCGCGTGATGGCGAGGGTCGACGCGGAGGCCGTTTCCCTAGGTGAGAAGTTCGCGTCGTACTTCCTGGCGCCCGCGTTCGGCCTGGCGCTGGCCGGCCTGCTGTTGACGATCTTTTTGCCTCGTCCGGACGCGGACATCCCGCTCGGGGTCGAGGTAGTGTCGGTCGATGAGGTCGCGTTCTCGAGATGACGCCTTGAGTCACACTTGGCGTCTCGTCATTCCCGCCGTGTTGGGCGGCCTCCTCGCCGGCGTCTGGATCGGCGCGCGTTGCGAGCGCGCGGTCGGACGGCGCGTGCGCCGCGAGGGCCCGCGTCCAGAGCGCATGTTGGAGATGCTGCGACACGAACTGAGGCTCCGGGACGATCAGAGCGAGGCGGTCCGCAGGATTCTTGAATCGAAGCGTCCGGCGTTCCATGGCATCCATCGGAACGCGGAGGCCCGGATGGCCGCCCTGCGCGATGAGATCGACAGGGACATCTCCGTTTTGCTCGACGACGAACAGAAGAGGAAGAGCGGTGAATTGCGAGTACGCTGGGAAAAGCGGGTACATAAGTCGAGCCATCGCGATGCGCATTAGTCTTGCCGCCCTTGCGCTCGTGCTGCTCGCGGGCGACGTCCGCGCGGCCGACGTCGGAGCGCTGACTTGGGAAGACAGCGTCGCCGAGGCGGCTCGCGCCAATGCGACGCTTGTCTCCTCTCGCCTCAGCGTGGACGCGAGCCGGACCTCCTACTACTCGGCGTTCAACGGCTTTTTGCCGTCGCTCATTCTTTCGAACTCGGTCTCCGAGTCGAGTTCCTTGCGCAAGCCGTCGTACTCGGCGAGCGCCTCGGCGGGGCTCACCTTGTTCAGCGCGGAGCAGACCGCGTCGATCCGGTCGGCGTCGGCCGCCCTCAACTCGGGGGAGGCCTCTCTGCGCGCGGCCTCGGCCAATCTGCGCTCGACCCTGCGGCGGACATTTTTCGCCTTGTTGTTCTCTCAGGCTTCGTTGGAGACCGCGCGCCGCATTGTCGTGATTCGCCGGCACGATTCAGAACTTGTGACCTTGCGCTATGAGGCGGGGCGCGAGTCGAAGGGCAACATGCTGCGTGCTCAGGCGCAATTGCTGCAGGCGGAGTACGCCGTCATCTCGGCGCAGCGCGACGTGCGCATCGCCCAGCGCGACATGTCGCGCCAGCTCGGCCGCGAGGGCTTCGAATCCTTCGTCGCGACCGGCACGTTCGCCGCGGCCCCGCCGCCCGCGCGTCCCGACGATTTTCGCGCTCTCCTCCCCCTGCGCACCGATGTCGCGATCGCCGAGGCGGCCCTGCGCTCGTCGAAGGCGTCTTTGGACTCCGCGAACTCGGTGTTCTGGCCGGCCTTATCGGCGAGCTACAGCCGCAGCCGCAGCGGCGCGACCGAGTTCCCGAACCGGGCCAACAGCTGGAGCGCGGGCGCATCGCTGAGCTACGCGCTCTTCGGCGGCGGCCCGGCGGCCGCCTACCTCAACACCAAGGCCTCGCGGCTCGGTCACGAGCGCACGCAGTCCGATCTTGCAGCCGCTCGTCACGCCGCGCTGTCCGATCTGGAGAGCGCTTGGTCCAATTACGCGGACGCGACGGATCAGGTCAAGGTTCAGAATGCGCTGCTTGAGGCCTCTCGGCAGCGCAACGATGAGGCGGACGTCCGCTATGGCTCCGGCCTGATGAGTTTCGAAATATGGGAAGCAATCGTGTCCGAGCGCGTATCTACCGAAAGGCAGGTCCTTTCGGCGAGACGTTCCGCCGTGGACGCGGAAACCGCTTGGCACCGCGCCCTGGGAAGGGCGCTTGGAGAATGAGATGAATCGCGCCATTATCGCCGTCGTTGTCGCCGCCGCCGTCGGCGGCGGGGTCTGGAAATACAGGGACGCCGCCCGATGGCGCGGTCGCGAAGGCCGCGCGAAGACCATCGAGGTCGTCGTAGGTCCTATAGAGCAGTTGATCGAAGCGACGGGATCGGTCGCGCCGCAGAATCGGGTCGAGATCAAGCCTCCGGTCGGCGGCCGCATCGAGGAGCTCCTGGTCGGCGAGGGCGACAAGGTCGTGACCGGGCAGATCGTGGCATGGATGAGCTCGACGGACCGCACGGCGGTCCTCGACGCCGCGCGCGCGCGGGGCCCTGAACAGGTCAAAAAATGGGAGGACGCCTACAAGCCCACCGCCGTTTTCGCGTCGCTGCCGGGCGAAGTCATCCTGCGCGACGTGGTCGTCGGTCAGGCCGTGGACTTGGGCAAGGTTCTTTTCGCCGTCGCCGACACGCTCATCGTCAACGCTCAGGTTGATGAGTCCGAGATCGGCAAGATCAAACTGGGGCAGAGGGTCCGCATCCGCCTTGACTCGTATCCCGATCAATCCGTAGACGGCAAGGTCTTTGACATGCTGTACGAGGGCAAGAACGTCTCGAACGTGATCACGTACGGCGTCAAGATCCGCCCGGATAAGGTCCCCCCGTTCTTTCGCTCGCAGATGACCGCGAACGTGAGCTTCCTCGTCAAGCGCAAGGATGACGCAGTGCTCGTGCCTGCCGCCGCTCTTAGGGACGGCCCTGGCGGCAAGCGCGTCGTGATGATTGCCTCCGCCGAGCAGGACTCGAAGCCCGAGAGTCGTGAGGTGAAGACCGGAATCGAGACCGATGAGAAGGTCGAGATCGTGTCGGGCCTCGTGTCGGGCGACAAAGTCCTGATCATGGAAAGCAGGTACGCCTCGGAAAAGGCTCCGGAGGCGAGCCCGCTCTCATCGATCCCGGGCCGCATGGGTCGGGGCGGCGCCCAGCAGGGCGCGGCGCCCAGGCCGAGGAAAGGCACCTTGCCGACGCCCGCGGTCCTCCGCTAGGCGAGCCCCATGCTCCCTCTCATCGAACTGCGCGGCGTCACGAAAACCTACTTCGTGGGCGGCGGCCGTCTCGATGTGCTCAGGGGCGTCGATCTACGCATCGAGGCGGGGGAATTCGTCGCGATCATGGGTCCGTCGGGTTCGGGCAAGTCGACTCTGATGCAAATTCTGGGCTTGCTCGATCGACCGACCGCGGGGAGCTACAAGCTTCTTGGTTTGGATGTGTCCGCCCTCTCCGACGACGAAGGTGCGGCCCTGCGCTCGCGCACGATCGGCTTCGTCTTCCAGATGTTCAACCTGCTGGCGCGCACGAGCGCGCTCGACAACGTCGGCCTGCCGATGCTTTACACCGGCGATTCGGGCCGAGACGCGCGCGCGGCCGAGGTTCTTCGCGAGATCGGACTCGGAGACCGCCTTGATCACGCCCCGAACCAGCTCTCCGGCGGCCAGCAGCAACGCGTGGCGATCGCGCGCGCGCTGGTCAACAAGCCGAGCCTGATCTTCGCCGACGAGCCGACGGGGAACCTGGCCTCGGACCAGGCTGAGGAGATTCTCGACCGTCTCGTCGCGATGAACGACTCCGGCATCACGCTCGTGATGGTCACCCACGAGCCGGATATCGCGGCCCACGCAAAGCGAATCATCAAGATCAAAGACGGGATCATTGTTTCCGATGAGAAGAACGCCCAGAGGCGCCGCGCGGTCGCGGCGGCTGCGGCTCGCGCGGGCCGGCCGGAGGGCTTGGTTTCCATCCCCCCGCTCCGCGAGCTGAGCTGGGAGGAATTGACCGAGCACGTGCGCTCGGCGCTCGGCGCGATCCGGGCCAACAAGCTGCGCAGCGCGCTGTCAATGCTGGGCATCCTGATCGGCGTCACCGCGGTCATCGCCATGCTGGCGATCGGCAAAGGCGCGCAGAAGTCGGTCGAGACCCAGCTCTCGAGCCTCGGCTCCAATCTCGTCATGCTGTGGCCGATGTCGCCCCGCGCGGGCGGCGGAACGCGCGCGGCCATGAACGCCGTTTCTCACCTTTCGATGGACGATGTCGCGGCAATCCGGCGCGCGCATCCCGGCATCGTGCGCGCCGCCGGCGAGGTCAACGGCAATGTGCAGGCGCTGTACGCCGACAAGAACACGAACACCACCCTCACCGGGGCCGAGCCGGAGTACGCGGACATGCGCAACGCGCATGCCTACTACGGCCGCTTCTTCACGACCGACGAGAATGACCGGATGGCACGCGTGGCCTTGGTGGGCCCGACCGTGGCGACTGCGCTCTTCGGCGAGTCGGACCCGATTGGCCGGACGGTGAACATCGATCACGCGAAGTTCAAGGTGATCGGCGTCTTGCCGCGTAAAGGCGCCGGAGGCTACCAGGACCAGGACGACAAGATCGTGGTCCCCCTTAAGACCGCGATGAAGAAAGTCCTGGGCCGGCAGTTCCTCAGCGCGATCGTGATCGAAACGACCGGGCCCGACCTGACCGGCGAGGTCATTGAGACGGTCCGCGTGCTGATGCGCAAGCGCAGCCACCTGCCCGACTACAAAGAGGACAACTTCACCTTGCGCAATATGGCCGAAATCCAGGCGGCGCTGACCGGCACCTCGAAGATATTCTCTCTGCTGCTGGGCATCGTCGCGGCGATCTCACTCGTCGTCGGCGGCATCGGCATCATGAACATCATGCTCGTGTCGGTTTCCGAGCGCACCCGCGAGATCGGCCTGCGCAAGGCGATAGGCGCCACGCGGCGCGCGGTGCTCATCCAGTTCCTCATCGAGGCGGTCGCGATGTCCACCTGCGGCGGCCTGCTCGGCATCGCTCTGGGCATGGCGATCGCCTTGGGCATGTCCTATTTCGCGGGCTGGGCGGCGATCGTCACTCCGCAGTCGGTTCTGCTCGCCTTCGTCTTCTCCTCCGGCACCGGCATCGTATTCGGTTTCTGGCCGGCGCGCAAAGCCTCTCTACTCTCGCCGATCGAAGCGCTCCGCTACGAGTGACGCCGTGAACGTAACGTGTCTGCTAAAATACCCCGTGGAGCGGATCACCGCCCTTTACATAGGACGCGTCGGAGACGTCATTGTTGCGACCTCATTTCTGCGCGCGATCCGGCGGCGCTATCAGAAGGCGCGCATTCGGCTGATCGTCGGGTGGCGCTCGGCCCAGGTGCTGCCCTTGATCCCGTTCATCGACGAGTGGTCCGTGCTTGAGAAGCCCGCCCGGGTCGGCGCGCATCTTAAGTTCGCGTGGCAGGTGCTCAGCGAGCCGTGCGACCTGCTCGTGGACCTGAACTCTTCCTATTCAAAAACGTCCACCATGATCACGCGCGCGGCGCGCGCCCCCCGCCGTCTCGCCTTCGACAAGGGCCGGGGCACGGGAGCGTTCACCGAGCTTCTGCCCGCGCCGGGGGAGCGCGAGCATATGTGGGACCGCTACGGCCGTCTCGCCGCGGCGCTCGACGCGCCCTACGACCAGGATCCTGAACTGCACCTGCCCATCGCGGACTGCGACGAGGCCGATCGGCTTCTGGGGGCGCTGCCGCCGCTGGGCGGCGGTCGCTGCAACATCGTAATCCATCCCGGCAACTTCGACCGCTTCTCGTTCCGTTGGCCGGAGGAGAAGTTCGCGGCGCTCGCCGACCGTCTGCTCGACGACGCGCGCGTGAATGTGTTCTTCATGGGCGGCCCCGGCGAGCACGAGAAGGTCGCCGCGATCGTAAAAACGCTCAAGCGCCCGGCGCCGATTCTCCCTCCCGCGCGCCTCGGCGTCAGCGGCGCCATGCTCAAGCGCATGAACCTGTTGGTCTGCAATATCACCGGGACGACCCATCTCGCGGTCGCTCTCGGCGTCCCGACTTTCGGCTTCTATGCGGGTTACACCCAGGCGGTCTGGCGCCCGCGCGGCGCGCGCCATGGCGGGACGGTGTGCGCCCAATGGGAGTCCTGCCGCGAGACGACGCTCGACGAGGCGCATGCGGCGCTCTGCGCCCATATCAAGCGCCTCAGCCCTCTCTAGCGAGAAGCTCCGAGAGCGCGGCCCAGGCTTCATCCGCCGTCGGATGGCGCCCGGGGGTCGCCAGGAGCGAGTGCTCGGCAAGCGCGTAGCCGAAGCGCCACGGCTCCGTGTGGCTGAACAGCTGCACCGTCGGCACGTCGAGCGCGATCGCCAGGTGCATCGGCCCCGTGTCGGCGGTGAGCACCGCGCGCGCGTTGACGATCGCGGCGGCGAAGGCGCGCAGGGGCAATTCGGGCGCCACGATCACCCCGGCTGGAATAGTACGGCCCGCGAGCAGCTTTCGCTCGGCGGGGCCGCCCATGAGCACGGCCTTGCGCCCGGAGCGGACGAGGCGCTCTGCGAGATCGAAGAACCACGACGCATCGAGGCGCTTCTCGGCTCGCGCGCCCAGGAACAGCGCGGCGCTGTCGCCGTCAAGGCCCCACGACGCCCACGTCCTCGCGCCCGCTTCCCTCTCGCCGGGGTCGAAATGAAATTCGGTGCGCAAGGCCGAATCGGGCGGCAGCGTCGCGGATGGCGCGGCGTGGCGTACGAGCGATGCGAGGTTGGCCGTCTCGTGTGCGCGGCCGGGCGGCACGGGGACGAGATCGTCGATGAATCTTCCCGCGTCGCCGCGGTCGAAACCGACGCGCCTCTTGGCCCCCGACAGGGCCGTCCACACCGCGCTCGACAGCGAGAACGCGTGCTGAGGCGAGAAGTCGAAGGCGAGGTCGTAGCCGCGCAGGCGCAGTCCGGCCAGGGATTTGGCGGTGAGGATATCGTCCACGCATGGATTGAACTTCAGCGCGTCGCCGTATCGGCCGCAGAGGAGCACGTCAACGCGCGCCGCCGGGAACGCGGCCTTGAGCAGGCGCAAGGCGGGCGTCAGCAGGAGAAGGTTGCCCAGCCGCGCGTCGTGGCGAACGGCGAGAATGCGACGCACCGTGGACGCATCGGGCGGGTCCTTATGCGGGCGGGGCTTGGGCAGGAGCCTGAGCAAGGAGCCGCGCAGAAGGGATTTTCCGCCGGTCTCGATCAGCTTGCCGAGGTTCTTGAGGTCCACGGCCTAGCCTTCGCGCAGCGCGGCGAGGAATATCTCGCCGTACTCAACCCATTTCTTGGGGCCGACGCCGGACACGCCGCGCATTTCCTCCTCGGTGCCGGGCATTTGGGAGGTCATCGCCATCAAGGTCGCGTCGTTGAACACCATATAGGCGGGCACGCGCCGCGCGTCGGCGAGATCCTTGCGCAGGACCTTGAGCTTGGAGAACAGCGAGTTTCCGGCCGAGGTGGACGTGGTCTGCGATGTCGCGCGCGCGCCGGGGGACATTTTCTTCGCCGCGACCATGGGCGATGAGCCCACGGGATCTAGGCCCGCGCAGGCGTCGCACGAAGCGCCGCACACGGACATGTCCTCGCCTAGGTGCCTGGCCATCGTCTGATGGCGGCAGGCACGGCGCTCGATCGTGCGGAACATCTCCCGCGCGCGGTTGCGGTGCCACTCCGCTTGGGACGCCTCCAGATCGGAGACGAGCCGTTCGTAGCTCATCACGTCGGCCCACGAGTAGAACATGACGCAGTCGCTCGGCGCGCCATCGCGGCCCGCGCGGCCGACCTCTTGAATGTAGGACTCCACTGAGCGCGGCATGTCGCGGTGGATCACGAAGCGCACGTCGGGCTTGTCGATGCCCATGCCGAAGGCGACGGTGGCGACGATCACATCGGCGTCGTCGCGTTTGAAGGCGTTCTGCACATGCTCGCGCTGGGCGCTATCCATGCCCGCGTGGTAGGCCAGGGCCTTTACGCCGCGTCTCGACAGGAACTCGGCCATGGACTCAACCGAGCGTCTCGAGAGGCAGTAGACGATGCCGCTCTGGCCCTTTCGGCCCCGCACGAGGCGCAGGATGGAGTTCTTCGTGTCGTTGACCGTGCCCGGGCGAGGAGCGGCCTTTTCGCCGGTCTTAAGGTAGGCGGACAGGCGCAGATTGGGACGGAAAAAAGAACCGCGCACGCGCAAAGGTTCATGCATCGCAAGCTGTTCAACGATGTCGTTAGTTACCGGCATCGTGGCCGTCGCCGTCAGGGCCAGGACCGGTACTCCATATCGTTCCTTCAGGCCATTGAGATTTCTGTACGCCGGCCTGAAATCGTGTCCCCACTGGCTGATGCAATGCGCTTCATCGACCGCGATCATCGCGAGCTTGGCGCCCGTCAGCGCGGCGCCCGCGCCCGCCTCGAGACCTTCCGGCGCGGCGTACACGAGTTCGTAGTCGCCTAGGCGGAGGCCCTCGATGCGCGTGCGCCTCTCGTCCGGGGTGATGCTTGAATTGAGAAAGGTCGCGCGCAGGCCGACCGAGATCGCGGCGTCCACCTGGTCCTTCATCAGCGAGATCAGCGGACTGACGACGAGAACCACGCCGTTCAATAATCGCGCCGGTATCTGGTAGGTCAGAGATTTTCCAGCCCCGGTGGGCATCACTCCGATGCAGTCGCGCCCGGACATGACAGCCTCGATAATCTCCCTTTGACCCGGACGGAAAGAAAGGTAGCCGAAAACGTCTTTGAGGACTCGTTCTGGCGTCATCGTACAATAGTACGAATTTAGACGCCGTTCGTTCGCCCTCAGATCAAATAGCTGTCATGGAGTTATGGCTTCAAAAATGACAGAATACGCTTCCAATGATTAAGACCTTTTTAAATTTCTCGACCCAGGCCGGGACGGCCGTTATCGCTCTAGGCTGCGTCATTTTATTCGGTTGGCTGTCGTATTACAATGCCGCGTTCAAAGTCACTGGGAGCATGTTTTCCAATCATCCCGTGACGGCATTTTTGTTTATCCTGGCGGGAGTTTCCCTCCGCTTGCAGGAGTCGACAAATTTGCGAAGGCTGCGCGTCGGTCAGGCTTGCGCTGGCTTTTTGATTATCGCCGTGTTGTCCAGGCCAACCTCTTGGTTGAGCTGGCTGTTCTCCCATAGGGGAATCGCCCCTCCGCAACTGGAAATCCTGACCTTTGGCGGCCTGCTCGTGGCGGGCTTGGCGCTCGTCACCATAGACCTGGAGTTTCGCAACGGTTTCCGTCCAGCCCAATACTTCTGCGTCGTGGGGCTCTCCCTGGCCCTGTTGACGCTGGTGGGTTATGGCTATGGGATCAGGCCGCTGTTTTACCTGCAGCCTTCGTTCGATCTGATGCATCTCAACATTGCCATAACATTCACCATCCTCAATCTCGGCATACTGTGCGCCCGGCCGGAGAAAGGGTTCATGGCCCTGACCATTAGTCAAGGCCCAGGCGGCTCCATGGTGCGCATGTTGTTGCCCGCGATGATCATCATACCGACCTGCCTCGCGGCGGTGCGCATAGCGGTGTCCCGCACGGGGTTCTCCGACGTCTATTCGAGCGCCACGGTGTTCAGCCTGGCCAATATTGTCGTTTTCTCGATCCTGATCTTGTGGAATGCCTCCTCGCTGCAGCGAATCAGCGCTGAGCAGATGCGGGCCTTGCAGAAGATCGAAGCCATCCTATTCTCCATCAACGAGGGCATCCTGATGCTGGACGGACAGGGCCGCATCCAAATGAGCAACCGGCGGTTGCTGGAATTGATCAACATCGACCCCGACCAGCGCATCGAGGGCAAGTCTCTCAGAGAGGTCATGACGGAGTCGCCCTTGCGGGAGTCCCTGCTCAAGGCCTGCGCAAACCCTGAGGCCAACGCTTTCTGGGAAGTCAATCAATCCACGGACAAGAACAAGCTCTTCCTGCGCATCACCGCGTCGCCGGTCGTGGCTCCGGCGACCGGCGCAAACTTGGGAGTGGTCGCGTCTTTGGGGGTGGTCACGGCTGTCCGCGATGCCACATTCGAAAGGGAACTGGACAAGATGAAGGAAGAGTTCCTGCAGAACATCACCCACGACATGCGCAATCCTCTCACCGTAGTCGAGGGGCACTTGGACTTTCTTCTCGCCGGCAAGAGGGGCGAATGCTCCCCCGGGCAGAAGTCGTCACTCGTCTCCATGAAGATTGCGACCACCACACTCTTAGTCATGATCAACAACATCCTGGACATAGCGAAGATCAATTCGAGCCGCATCCAGGTCAACCTGCACTCTATTTCACTGGCCGGCCTTGCCCAACATCTGGTGTCCGGCATGCAGGTCCTGGCCAGTCTCAAGGGACTCACGCTCGCGTTGGAAACCGCCGGGGATGTCGTCGTGGCGGCCGACGCGCGCCTCCTGGATCGGGCCTTGACCAATTTGCTGGGGAATGCCATCAAGTTCACCCCCAGCAAGGGGTTGGTGACCGTCAGAGTGAAGGACCTGGGCTCGGAGGTCGAAGTCCAAGTCGAGGATACGGGCGGGGGCGTGCCTCCGGGAGATCAGGATCGCCTCTTCAAAAGATTCGAGCAGGTGGCGGGACAAACATGCGTGGGAACGGGGCTAGGCTTGGTCGTAACCAAGTCTTTTGTGGAGGCGCATCGTGGCCGCATTTGGATGGAGTCGCAAGTGGATAAGGGTTCACGCTTCACATTCACCATCCCTAAGGGATTGACCCACGACCAGTCGGGGACTGTGGTCGTAAGAGAAGCCGGCGCGTTGGCGCCCTCCGGCCATCTCCAGCAGGAAGAGGCATAGATCCGGTGGAGTCATCGGGTTCCGCCCGTGCAGCTGCATGTGCTGTAGCGCTTCGGTTCACGCGTGAATCTCCAGCGGGTAAGCCGTAATTCTCGACCTGCTGGCCGCGCATCATATCAGCAAGTATCCCGTCTAGTACAATTGAGACGTCCGTTCGCCTAGGGATCAAAGAGCTATGATAGGGCCATGGCTCGTTCAAAGATCCTCCCTCTGCGCATTGACGCGGCCCCGCCCGCGACCATTCGCCAGGCGATGGGTCTGGAGGCGGCGGAACGCTTCTTCAACCGCGACCTGTCCTGGCTGGCTTTCAACGACCGCGTCCTGTCCGAGGCGGCCGACGCGACCGTTCCGGCCTTCGAGCGCCTGCGCTTTGCGACCATCGTCAGCTCGAACCTCGACGAGTTCTTCATGACGCGCGTGGCCGAGCTCGGCAAGATCGCGCGACGCAGCGCCGGCCGCCGTTTTCTCGACGGCATGACGGCGCGTCAGGTTCTTGCCCAGATCCGCGAGCACGTGCTGCGCCAGAAGTCGCGCCAGGCCGAGGTTCTTCGCGATATTCTTTCCGCCCTTCGTCACGAGGGCGTCGAAATCCTCTCCGAGTTCCTCGAAGAGCGCGCGCCGGACACCGAGGTGCAGGAGCGTCTGCCCAAGCTCAAGGTCATGGTGCGCCGCTATCCCGAGTCCCCGACCGCGCTCGCCAGCGAGCGCTTGCACGTGTTCGTGCGCTTCCCGCGCGAGTACGCCGTGGCCACGATCGTCGATCGCGACGGCCGCATGGTCTCGTTGCCCACGAAGGACGGCGTCAAGCGCTACGCGCTCGTCGAGCGCTGGATCGCGGACCGCGCCGAGGATCTTTTCCCCGACAAGGAGGTCATCGAGACTTTCCCCTTCAAGATCATCCGCGACGCCGACTTGCGTTGGCGTCCGGACGCTGAAGAGAACATGGAGGATCAAATTCTCGAGGCCGTCGAGCGCCGCGTGCGCGCCAAGGTCGTTCGCCTCGAAGTGGACTCCCCCTCCTATTCCGAGGGCGCCCTTTTTCTGGCCGCCGCTCTCGGCCTCGACTCCTCGGCTCTTTACCGTTTCGACCTTCCCCTCGACCTGCGTACGCTTGCGCGCCTCGAGCCCCCGAAGCCCGGCCTGCGCTACCCGCCCATCGAGCCCCAGGTGCCGGCGCCCTTCCGTAAGCCGTCCTCAACCTTCGAGATCGTGCGACGCAAGGACATCCTGCTCCACCACCCATACGATGCTTTCGACATCGTGGTGAAATTCATCGAGGCTGCCGCGCTCGACTCGGGCGTCAAACGCATCTATCACACCTTGTATCGCACCAGCCTCGACTCCCCGATCATGGCCGCGCTTAAGGCCGCGGCGCTCGCGGGCAAGAAGGTCACGGCCTACATCGAGATCAAGGCGCGCTTCGACGAGCTTAATAATTTGCGCTGGGCCGACGAACTGCGCCGCGCCGGCGTGAAGGTCGTCTCGCATATGGGACGCTACAAGGTGCACTCCAAGGTGACCTCGATCGTGCGCGAGGAGGACGGTGTTGAGCGGGCCTACACGCATCTCGGCACCGGCAACTACCATCCCGTCACCGCGCGCCAGTACACAGACCTCGGCCTGCTCACGAGCGACGAGGGCATCGGCCGCGAGGCGCTCGCCTACTTCGACGCGCTTGCCCGGGGAAAGCGCCCAGAAGGTCTCAAGGAGCTGCTCGTCGCTCCCGTCAATCTGCATGATGAAATGCTGCGTCTGATATGCGAGGAGGCGAAGTTCTTCAAGGACACCGGCAAGGGCCACATCATCGCGAAGATGAACTCCCTGCAGGACCCGGAGATCGTCGAGGCGCTCTATGAGGCTTCGAACGCGGGCGTCAAGATCGAGCTGCTCGTGCGCGGGATCTGCTGCCTGCGCCCCGGCATCGCGGGCATGTCCGAAAACATCCGGGTCGTCAGCGTGGTGGACCGCTTTCTCGAGCATAGCCGCATTTATTATTTCAGGGCGGGCGGCGCGCGCCGGATGTACCTGTCGAGCGCGGACTGGATGCCGCGCAACTTCTACTCGCGCTACGAGGTCGCCTTCCCGGTCAAGGATTCTCAGCTCAAACGCTACATCCGCGACACGATTCTGAGCAAGGGTCTCGCCGATAATCAAAAGGCCTGGCAGCTCAAGCCCGACGGCTCCTACGCGCGCGTGATGCCCGGTCAGGGCGCCGCGCTCGTGCGCTCTCAAACTTTCTTCGAGGCGCTCGCGCGCTCCGACTACCGCGACACGGCGCTCGCCGACAGGAC
>JBBTJN010000165.1:0-6278 GCA_038059415.1 Elusimicrobiota bacterium
ACCATTTCGGTGAAGCTACCTACGTCGGGGGCAGGGCTTACCGGATTTTCTGGGCAAACGGAGATCGAGAAAAGACGAGGTCCCGGCGTCCCATTCCGGGCCGGAGCGGAACGAAGCAACGAGGCGAGCACCCCGCGCCGCAGGAGCGTCGGCAGGCGGCGCTAGGCGCAACCCGCAAGACCGGGCTGAATTGCGGGGCCCCGTCATGAGTCCCCCGCCGGCGCATTAGAGAGTTGGTCGAACTCCGGCGGCTGCGGCCTCTTCAACCTGATCTCCACGTAAAACCCGAGCGCATGCGAGATCTTTCCCAGCGTCTGAAGGGTCAGGTTTTGCCCCTTGGTCTCGATCCTATTGATGGCCTGCCTTTTCATGTGCGCCCGAACAGCAAGCTGCCCCTGCGTCATTCCAGCCTCCTCGCGGGCTTTCGCCAGTTGAACGGCGACCATCGCCTCGATATCCGCTCCGTCGAATTCGGCCCGGAACGCGCGGTCCTTGATCTCACTCGCCAGGACCTCCTCAAAGAGTATGTCCTTCGCCGCCGTTTTGGTTTTCATCTTTTCCCCCTATCTTCTCAGCCAGTCGGCATATCGGCACTTCGCCTTCTCGATTTCGCTCAGCGGAACCTTATCCGACTTCTTAAGGAATCCGTTGGTGAAAAGGATCGTCTTTCCGTCGATGACATAAAAAGAAATCGGTGCTGTAATCCGGCCATCTTCGGGCGAAGCTCGCGAACAGGGCTATCGAGGACATCCGCATACGGCCGAGGGAGACCCGGGCCGTCGATTTCAAGCAGCTTGATCCACTTGGCCGCCTTGGCGCGGTGCTTCTTGTTCATCCTTCGGAAATAGATCAGAACCTCGCTTCGTCCCTTGCCGTCCCGATAGAAACTCGCCGTGTAGGCTGCTACAGTATGCAACATATATGTGTCCATGTCAAGGGCCGCAGCGGCAGGTCGTCGATCGACTATCGCGTGATCTCATGCGGGAGTTCCCGGACATGCGCGGGTTCTCGCCGCGTAATCTCAATTATATGCTGGCGTTTGCGCAAACATGGCCCGAGGAGGCAATTTTGCAACAGGTTGTTGCAAAATTGCCCTGGGGCCAAAATATCACGCTTTTGGACCGCGTGAAGAAAGCGGATGAACGCGAATGGTACGCGAACAAATCCGTCAAATATGGTTGGAGCCGGAGTATCCTGGTTCACCAGGTCGAATCCGGGCTCTATGCGCGGCAGGGAAAGGCGGTGACGAATTTCTCCCGGACCTTGCCGCCGGAGCAGTCGGACCTGGCGCGGGAGATTCTCAAGGATCCCTACGACCTCGAGTTTCTCGGCCTGGGCGGCGATGCCGACGAGCGGACCACAGAGAGAGGGATCGTCGAGCGCTTGCAGCGCTTTTTGCTCGAGCTCGGCGTCGGGTTCGCCTTCGTGGGGCGGCAGATGCGGCTGGAGGTGGGAGGCGAGGATTTCTTCATGGACCTGCTCTTCTATCACTACCCGCCTGCGCTGCTTCGTGGTCGTGGAGCTCAAGGCGGGCGCGTTCAAGCCCGAGTACGCGGGCAAGATGAACTTCTACCTGGCGGTCGTCGACGACAGGATGCGACACACGGAGGACCGGCCGAGCATCGGCATGATCCTGTGCCGGTCGAAAAATAGGGTGGCGGTCGAATATTCCCTGCACGCGGCGGGCAAGCCGATCGGGGTCGCGTCCTACACCTTGGAGAAGGAATTGCCGCGCGAGTTGAAGGGCGCGCTTCCGGCCCCCGAAGACCTCGAACGGGCTTTGCTCAGCGAAAAATAATAGACAAAGTCGCTGAGTTCAATGTGGAAGGACTGGATCACGCCGTTGAGCATGCGCACGACGCGGGTGCGGTCGGGAGCGGCCAGAGGCGCGAAGCCGCCGGCCTGGGAGATGCCCTCGAGCACGGTGAGCTTGGTCTCGGTGGGAATCTCGATGGCGCCGGGCTTGTTGACGTGCCCGAAGACGAAAACTTTCTTGTTGCCGTACTCCTTGATAAAGACGGTGACCTGGGCGCAGCACGGGTGGTCGTTGAGCTTGGTCGCGATCTCGGCCTCGGAGGTGGAGAGCCCCCCCACTTTCACGGAGCCGATCAGGGGATAGGTGATGGTCCCGTTCTGGCTGACGCGGACCTGGCGGTCCATGTCGGTCTCTCCCAGCACGGAGACGTTGACGAGGTCGGCGTTGCTGATGTGATAGTCGGATTTCTTGCTTTTGATCTGCCGGATGACGGACGCGATGGCGGCTTCCTCGGCCTGGGACTGGGGCAAGACGGCCTTGGCGACGGGGGCCGAGGGGCCGTCAGGTCGGCTCCAGCGCCTCGGCGAGGGTCCGGTGCAGCATCGCGAGTCCCGTGAAGCGGACGACGCGCCCGCCGATTCTTTCCATGCGGGGCCGGTCGACATCAGAGCAGACGGCGATGTTTTCCCCATCGGGGTGGAGGCGGCGGAAGGCGTTCAATCCCTCGCTTTTAAACGCCGCCGAAGACCATTTGCACTCGATCGCGCAGGGCTTCTCGCGCCGCCCGGGGAGAACGAAGTCCACCTCGCGGTCGAGCTTGTCCCGCCAGTAGCGCGGCTGACCGTCGAGGCCGTGGGCCCGCATCTGGTCGAGCACGAGATGCTCCCAAAGCCCTCCCCGGTCTTCCGGCCGGAGCCGGTCCCATCCGCGCATATGACAGACGAAGCCGGTGTCGAAACCGTAGACCTTCGGCGCGGCGACGATCTCGCTGTGGCGGCGCGTGCTGAATGGCCGGATCACATGCGCGACGTGCGTCGCCTCCATCGCCCGCAGATAGTTCGAGATCGTGGGCCGGCTGACTTCGCAGAGGCCGGCGAACGCCGAGGCCTCGAACATGCCGCCGCTGCGCGCCAGAAGAAGCTCGAGGAAACGCATGAACGCGTTCCTCCGCTCCAGACGGAATAATTCCTGGACGTCCCGCGCCCAGTAGGAGTCGATCCACTCCTGGAGATCGCCGCCTCTCAGGGTCTCGGCCAGGTAGAACGGGGGCAGGCCGCCGCGCAGAAGCCGTCGCGGCAGGTCCTCCCGGCCGAAATCCTCGAGGTCCTCGGCGCACAACGGCGTGAGTCGAATCTCGGTCTTGCGTCCGGTCAAAGTGTCGCTGAACTTGCTCGACGCGCCCAAAGTCGAGGATCCCGTCGCGAGCACGCGCAGATGCGCAAAGTGGTCGGCGGCGATCTTCAACAATTCGGCCGGAGCGCTCAGGCGATGAACCTCGTCAAGAACGACTCGCCGGCCTTTCGGCAGAGAGCGCCAGAACCCCTCCGGGTCGCTCAGCGTCTGACGCACGCGCGGCAGCTCGCAGTCCAGGTACTCGGTGTCGTCGAGGCTCAGCGCCAGAGAGGTCTTGCCGGAACGGCGGACCCCCGACAGCCAAACGATCGGCCGTCGGGCCCAGGCGTCTTCGATGCGGGTGATCCAGAAGCGTCTTTTTACCATTCGAATACAGTATTACAGATAGATATACTAAACGCAATAGTACATGCGCATAGTTTTATCCGTCTCAGCTGCAAAAGGGGCATTACGGGCAAGTCCGAAGCGCGAGACCACCTTCGACCGCTAGAAGTAGCTTTCGGGGATGAAGACGATGTCGTTGGGCTCGAGGGTGATGTCCTTGTCCTTCTCGCCCCGCTTGGTGATGGCGGAGACCTCGATGGTGAAGGACTGGCTGTCGCCGTTGAGCATGCGCACGACGCGGGTGCGGTCGGGAGCGGCCAGAGGCGCGAAGCCGCCGGCCTGGGAGATGGCCTCGAGCACGGTGAGTTTGGTCTCGGTGGGGATTTCGATCGCGCCCGGCTTGTTGACGTGGCCGAAGACGAAAACTTTCTTGTTGCCGTACTCTTTGATGAAGACGGTGACCTGCGCGCCGCGCAGGAAGTCGTTGAGCTTGGCGGCGATGGCGGCCTCGGCCTCGGAGGTGGAGAGGCCCCCCACTTTCACGGAGCCGATCAGAGGATAGGTGAAGGTCCCGTTCTGGCTGACGCGGACCTGGCGGTCCATGTCGGTCTCTCCCAGCACGGAGACGTTGACGAGGTCGGCGTTGCTGATGTGATAGTCGGATTTCTTGCTTTTGATCTGCCGGATGACGGACGCGATGGCGGCTTCCTCGGCCTGGGACTGGGGCAAGACGGCCTTGGCGACGGGGGCCGAGGGGCCGGTGACGCAGGCGGAGAGGAGCGCGATCGCGAGGAGGAATGGGAGGCGCAGGTCAAGGCGGTCCTGTCTGTCAACCGGGAGATGATCGCGCTGTACTGGGATCTGGGACAGCGGGTGGTTGAACGGCAGAAGCAGGGAAGTTGGGGGACGGGCGTCATCGAGCGTCTTTCACGCGATATCCAGGCGGAGTTTCCCGGAATCAAAGGATTCTCCCGGCAGAACATATGGCGTATGCGTTCATTTTATCGCGCCTGGACGGATGGTCTCTCAATTCTCTCGCAGCCTGCGAGAGAATTGGATGGAGTCAATCTGCCGGCCTCCCTGGCCGAAATACCCTGGTTTCATAACGTCATTCTCATAATGATGATCAAAGATCCGAGCACGCGTCTCTGGTACGCAAAGCAGACGCTGCAACAGGGCTGGTCGCGTCCCCCGTGCTCGTTCGGTAGATCAAATCCGGCCTGCATGAGAGGCAGGGCAAGGCTCTGACGAATTTCTCGCGGACCCTGCCGCCGGCACAGTCGGACCTGGCGCGGCAGATTCTCAAGGACCCCTACGACCTCAAATTCCTCGGGTTAGGCGGAGATGCCGATGAACGGGCCACAGAGAGCGGGATCGTCGAGCGCATACAGCGCTTTCTGCTTGAGCTCGGCGTCGGATTTGCCTTCATCGGGCGGCAGGCCCGCCTCGTGGTCGGCGGCGAGGAGTTCTTCATGGACCTGCTCTTCTATCACTGTCGCCTACGCTGTTATGTGATCGTGGAACTCAAGGCGGGTGCATTCAAGCCGGAATACGCGGGAAAGATGAACTTCTACCTGGCGGCGATCGACGACCTGATGCGCCACGCGGACGACCGACCGAGCATCGGCATGATCCTGTGCCGGTCAAAGAACAGGGTGATAGTCGAATACTCCCTGCACGCGACGGGCAAGCCGATCGGGGTCGCGTCTTACACCTTGGAGAAGGAGTTGCCGAGAGAACTGAGTGGCGCGCTGCCGGCCCCCGAAGACCTCGAACGAGTTTTACGCTCGGAAAGCTCGAATAAATGAATACCGGGGAAAGTCCGGCTGAGGGAAATTTTATGGGGATTCAATCGTCCGGTAGAGAGGCCCCATGACTCCGGAAAAACTCCAAGTCCTGCTGGACGCCCGTTCCGAAGACGAGCATATGGTAAGTGGAGGCCGCCTCGGAGAGGCAGCGAGCGCCCTGTCAGCGAGCATCCCGGCCTGCGGCCTGGCAGCGCCGGATATATCCTGATATGCTTATGAGATGGAAATGACCAAGACCTTGCTGACGGTCCCCAAGCGGATGCTGGGGAGAATGAAGACGCTCGCGCAGCGGCGCAAGACCACCGTCTCCCATCTTCTGCGGGAGGCGGTGGAGAAGACCTACGGCATCGACGCCGGGCTCAAGGGCGAACCCGACTGGAAGGCGGATCCCCTGCTCAAGCTGATCGGGACATTCGAGGGCGGGCCGAGCGACCTGTCGGTCAATCATGACCACTATCTGTACAGAGCCGCCAAGAAGAAGAGGACTCCGTGAGGCTGTTCGTCGACACGAGCGCGTTGGCCGCGCTGTACCGGCGCGACGACTCGCGCCACGCGGACGCGGCCGCGTTCATCCTCGCCGCAGGAAAGGCGGAACTGCACACCAACAACTTCGTCTTCAGCGAGACGATGACCTTGCTGGCCTCCCACCATGGCCAGGACGCCGCGGTGCGCTTCGGCACGGACTACTTCGCCTCGCGACGGCTCATCGTGCATTACGCCGACGAGAGCCTGGAGCGCGGCGCGCTGGCGGTGATGCGCGCCTACCGGGACAAACGGCTCAGCTTCACCGACGCGAGCGCCATCGCCGTCGTGCGAACGGAAGGTCTCGACGGGGTGTTCGGCTTCGACGAGGACTTCCGGCGCTGCGGGGTCGCGCTGTACCCCTGACGTCGCGAGCTTAGAAGCTCAGCTTCGCGTTGAACGCCGTGATGTTGTCTGACTCGAAGCGCTGACGTTGGCGCAGCAACGTCCGTCGCGAGATCCCAAAAGCACGCACCACCTCGCTTTGGTCCGCATATCCGCATCGTACGAGCATG
>JBBTJN010000166.1:0-27920 GCA_038059415.1 Elusimicrobiota bacterium
CTCCAGGTCGAAGATGCAGATGGCGCGGTCGAGCTTGATCATTTGGGCGGCTCCTGGGGAATGGTCGCGGTGGAAACGACGGGCGCTATCGCGGTGTTCATCGAGGCTTCCGCCACCGGCGGCACGATTAGAATCGCGCGCGGGGCCGCCGTCGAGACAAGCGGCGCCTCGTAGGCCTCGCCCTTGGCACGGCATTCGTAGACGAGGTGCTCAAAGGGCGCGATCTTGAAGTGTTCCATACCCTTGTCGAGATTCGTCGAAATATCCTCGCCGACGTAGGGAATGTCGGCGTCCTGGCGCATGTACTCGTCAAGAATCTGAGGCGCCAGCTTCTTTCCACAGTTCTTACGCATCAAGCGCAGAGCATGGCGGCGGCGGCCGGCGACGAACCAGCTCCAGCCGTCCGTCGAGTAACGGATGTTCCCCCCGCCCAGGTCGACGAAGTCGACCTCCTTGACCGGGCCTTTGCGCGGGCGGCGCCTCTCAACGGTCTCCGCCACGCAGGCGGACAGCAGCCCCAGAGACAGCAGCAGCAGGGTCTTTGTCATTTGAGGGCTCTCAGCTCGACAGCAGAGGACGCCTCGGACGCCGCGACGTCGCCGGTGAGACGGTCAGCGCAGCGCTTACCGTCGAGGATCGTCTCTTCCATGAACGAATACTTCCATCCGCCGTATCGGCCGATGGATTCAACGCCGAGCGTCCCAAAATATCGGAAGATGGCTTCTACGGCGGGCGTGCGGGCGCGATCGTAGACGACATAGCCGACGTCCACCGGCATCCATATCTTGGCCGAAATCTCATCGCTTCGGCGCAGGAGTCCCGCCTCGCGCAGGCCCTTGATCATGGCCGTCCCAAGCTTGTCGCGGTTCACTCGCGCGCCGCCGGGACGGGCCGCCTCAAGGTAGAGCGCGGCATGGCCCTCGGGAACGAGATTCGGCGAGAAGTTGCTCGAGAAGCCGACACGATAAAATGGGAAACTCTTTTCTGGATAATAAATCCAATGTTTGTCGGTCGGAGCAGCCCGGTCGATACCTAGGTTGAGATTCCACACAGTGTTCCAGCGCAGATTTTTCCTCGCGGCTTTCACATCGGCCGGCAGCGGCGTCGCGAGATCGAGAAAGACATTTAAAGGCAGCGTGTTCACGAGCCTCTCGTAATGAACCTCTCCGAGGCCCTCCACCTGCGCCGTCTTCTCGCGGAGGTCCACCGCGGTGACCGGGCTCTCGGTCCGCACGACGCCCGGCTCCAGGCGTCCGGCAAGAGCGTCAGGCAGGGATTGGATGCCGCCTCTCACCGGATAGCGGAAGGACGCATTGTAGCCGAACAGCGCGTTGTTCTCAGCGAGGGCCCCGTACACAACCTCGGACGCGGAACATTTCGGAACAAAGCGGCCCTGCCACTCGGTCGTCAGTTTTGATAGAGGGGTGCGCCACAGCTTCTCGTTGTACGGACGCATGAAGCGGCGCGTGATGCCGTCACCGAATGTCGCGCGGCTCCACGACAGAAAATCTGGATTTTTCGAAAGAGGCCGCGGCCGATGCACGGTCTCGAGAAACCCCGCGACGCACTCGGCGATGGTCGCGGGCGGGAGGCCTTGCGTATTGGCCTGGAACGGATAGCGCGTGAACACGCCCTGAGAGAAGATCCACGCCTTGCGCGAGTGCGTCGCGAGGTTGTCCTTGAGCAGGTCGAGGATCAAGGTCCGCCCATAGGGATCGTGGAGGTGCAACAGATGCCCGGTGTAGTCGAATGTGAAAGCGCCCGCCGTCACCGAGCCGGCCGTGCCGCCGACGATCGCCTTCGACTCAACGACGAGGCGCGAGCGCACCCCGCGTTCACCCAGGTGGTGCGCGGCCGAGAGGCCCGCCAGCCCGCCGCCGAGAATCAAAACATCTACCTTCATTCCATCTCAACAAGCGCCATACGACGCCCGACCCATAGGACAAGAATCGCGACGAGAACATAAACGACGATCGCGCCGCGCAGCGGAAGTTGGGTCACTAGAAACGCGCAGAAGCCCATGAAGCCAGCGGCCGCGGTCGCGATCAGCACGACCCTTTCGCGCGAGAAGCCCAGTTTCTCGAGGCGCAACGCAAAGTGGTCCCTCGAGCCACGAAACGGGGACTTCCCCTGGTTCAGCCGCAGAAGGCTCACGAACAGAGTGTCGAAGGTCGGCACGAAAAGGATGAGCAGAGGGGCGAATACGCCGGCGTCGTTGACCTCGGAGTAGCGCGTGCCGAGCGAGATGCCGGCGAGCAGGAAGCCGATGAGCAGGCTTCCGCTGTCGCCCATGAAGATCTTGCGCTTCTTCGACAGATTCCACGGCAGAAAGCCGATCGCCGCGCCGGCCAGCGCGGCCGAGGCGAAATTGACATACAGCTCCTCCGACGGCAGCGAGATCATGAGGAAGGCGAGCGCCGCCACCGCAGCCTGGCTCGAGGACAGCCCGTCCATGATGTCCACTATGTTGAAGGCGTTCGTCATGCCGACGACCCACACCATCGTGACCGCATAGGCGACGTAGTCAGGCTGAAGAAAACGCATGCGTAAGCCGAACTGGATGAGCAGAGCCGCGGCCAGCATCTGCACGACGAACTTGGGCTTGTAGTCTATGCCCCTGGGCCGTTTGAGATCATCGATGAGACCGAGCGCGAAGATCAAGGATCCGCCAAACACTAGCGAGCGCAGGTTGTACAAGGTGCCGGTCGGGAAGTTCGTCGTCAAGCGCAGGAGGAGCATGGTCGCCATGAATCCCAGGTAGATCGCCACGCCGCCGAACACCGGCGTCGGCTCCTTGTGAGTCTTGACCGCCAAGCTCGGCGTGTCGAGCACGCCGAGACGCACGGACAACAACCGCACGAGGGGCGTCATGAGGAATGAGACACCGGCCGAGCAGCCGAAGGAGGCGATGAGCAGGCCCGCGTAGCTCTTCACAGGCGCCCCACGACGCAACTGCGGCCCGCGAACTCGGTCTTGAGCGAGCCCACGAGGCCATTCCAGTTGACTATGCCGGTGGGCGTCAGTTCGCCAAGGCCCGAGCCTAGGCGCGCGGCCTCGCGCGGAACGATCAGCACGCGAGTAAATCCCTCGACACGAAGAGAAGACAGAAGCGCCGCGCTGTCGGCGCACGAGTTGGCGCGGCGGATAAAGAGGTTTGGCATGTGCACGGTGCTGGGAAGGTGGTCGGCAGGAATGTAATAGCCTCGCTGCTCCCCAACGACGAGTATTTTATCATTCTCGACGGAATTCCTCCGGAGCCAATCCGCGCAGGAGTAGTAGTCAAGGCGGCGCGTCAGAAACAATTCTCGCGTCTCGAGCCCGAAGGCCGTCGAACCCGAGCCGAAAGTGGCGTGGACGAACACAAACAGAAAGAGGTGGGCGAGCGTCATCAGAGCGAGAGAACCTCCAATGACGACGCGAGCCCAACGATCGAGCGCCTGCCACAGGACGACCAGGCCACAGGCCCCGAGAAGCGCCATAATCGGCACGAGCACGGTCAGGAAGCGCAGGACGACGCCGCTCGAAAACCAGACCGCGCCCCACAGGAAACAGAATAGCAAAAGCCCGCGCAGGCTTTTGTTCTTCGACGCCGCCCACGCGCCGAGCGGCAGAAGCCAGAGAGAAATGTCCCAGCCAAGGTCGCCGAGAACATCCATGCCCCCGCCGAAGCGGAGTGGATTGCGCAACAGAAGGATCGGTAGGGAAATCAGGCTGTGGAAGAAGCCGCCGACGTGGCCGTACTCGGTCAGCACGCGAAAATATCCCGCGGCGAGCTCCGCGTTCCAACCGGTGCCGGTGTTCTCGAACCATTCGTAAAGGAACGGGAATACGGGATTGCGCACACACACCCAGTTCTTGATCAACCACGGCGCGAATAGCCCGCTGACAATCCCGATAAACAGCGCAAGATCAATAAGCCGTGCCTTACGCCGGTCGAAAGCCGCCGCGCAGAGCAGGCGCAGGCCGAATGCCGCAGCGCCGATGCCCGCGTAGTACTTCGTACCAAGAGCCAGGCCCGTGAAGATCGCCGACAGGATGAGCCAGCCGCGCGGCCCGCCGCCCGCTGGCGCAAGTCGGCGCCAGCGCTCGAAGGCGAGCGCCGCCGCCGTGATCCAGAGCATGACGAGCGGCTCGACATAGGTCGTCGTCGACAGCAGAAGCACGGCCGAATGCGTCGCGATGAAGATCGCCGCGAGCGCAACCGCGCTCATCGGCGCCTCTCGCCGCCCGAGCGCAAACACCCACCAGATAGCGAGCACCGTCGAAAACCACATGTACATCTGCGCCAGAATGTCGGAACCGAGCAGCAGGGCCAGGGAGAAAAGCATTTCCCCGTTCTGAGGGAAGTGCGCATAGACGATGCCGGGCGGGGCGAACAATCGTCCCGCACGCAGGTAAGCCTGCGGTAGCGCCAAATGGTAGACCAACGAATCGTACTGGTGCGGCGGGACAAGGCACATCCACAGCGCCGCAAGCAAAGGCAGGGCGACGGCCGCGGTCGCGAGCGGACGCTCACGCAGCAGGTTTTGGTCTGGCGAGAGCGACTTCAGCGCGGGCTTAAGCTCCGCGTAACCAACCACCCATAACGCTGCGAGAAAGGCGGAGGCGGCCCACGGCTGAAACAATCCCAAGGCGCCGAGGAAGAATCCACCAAGAGCGAGCATCCCAAGGCCCAAGGTTGCTCCGACCAAGGTCTTCTGCGACTCGCTCATATCGGACAGACCCAATTCCCCGGCAAGGACGCGACCGGAGCCTGCGGCAAGAAGGACCGTCAGTATGAGCAGCACGAAAGGCACACAACCAGGCCGCAGCACGACCCACAGGGAATCGGACGCAGACAGAGCGCCGAGCCCCGCTGTCAGCACCGCAAAGGCCGCCACGGTTCGGCTCATGCCCTGGTCTTCAACTCGAACAAGGCGAAGCGCACGACGCCGAGGCGCTGCAGGACGTACTGGCTCAGGCACCACAGCGCCGACAATCCGTACTTACAGGAACGCATAAAGTTGATCGACGATGCTTCGGGGAAATAGCGCGCGGCGACGGGCACGTCGCCCAAGCGCTGGTTCATGTAGGCAGCCTGGATGAGAAACTGCTGGTCGAAGACGAAGTCGTCGGAGTTTCCCTCCCACGGCACGGTCTCGAGGCACTTGCGTGAGTAAGCGCGCAGGCCCGAGTGCCACTCGCCGAGGTTTTGGCCGGTGACGAAGTTTTCGAACATCGTCAGCAGACGGTTAAATATGTATTTATAGACTGGCATGCCGCCGCCAAGAGCTTCCCGGCGCGTGCGAATGCGGTTGCCGCAGACCATGTCGCAGATGTCGTTTCTAATGAGGCCCGCCATGATCGGCACGAGGCGCGAGTCGTACTGGTAATCGGGGTGGACCATGACCACGACGTCCGCGCCCTTCTTGAGCGCCTCGGTGTAGCAAGTCTTCTGGTTGCCGCCGTAGCCCTTGTTGGTTTGGTGCTGGACGACGGTGAGACCGAGTTTTTTCGCCAATGCGACCGTGCCGTCTTTCGAGCAGTCGTCCACGAGGATGATCTCATCCACCGCACCGGAGGGAATGTCCTTGATCGTGCGCTCAAGGGTCTTTTCCGCGTTGTAGGCGGGCATGACGACGATGACTGTTGACTTTGGCATAAGGAAGAGATTATAGGAAATGCCCGCCTGGGCAATCCGATCAGCGCCGCAGCTTCCAGACGCGCAGCCACGGACCCACCGTCCTGCCGGGCTCGAACGGGAACTCCTGGACGAGATCAGCGCCAGAAGAGAGCTCGGAGAAGAAGGTCGCAAGCTCTCTTGCGCGGCGCGGATCGGCGCCGATGCTCGAAGTCACGACCCAGCTCACGCGCACAGCGCGCACCGGATCAAGCCCGGAACGCACGTCCAGGGAATCTCCGTCGGCCTGGGAGGCAGCCACGTGTTTCGGCGAGGAGAACAGGTCGCCTGCCGAGCGTTTGATGCGATAGATGCGATAGCCTCCTCCCGGGTGGCGCAGCGCCATCGCGCGCCATAAACGGGAGCGGGGCGAGCCCGTGGCGGCGGTGCGCGCGGCTAGATCAAGGCACTGCTCTTTCGATGGGATTGCGCGCGGCGAGGCATGAGGCTGGTCAAGTAGTATCGCTTCGCCCGCGGGCACATTCGCCTTCATCCATATCTCGGCCTGGGCGCGAGTGTCGGGCAAGGTGAGGGCGGCGACGAAGCGCCCGGACAGAAGCAGGCCGGGTGCCACGACAAGAACTACGACCGCGCCGCGCCTCCATTGATTCTTGCCGCCGAGAAGTTCCAGCCCCTCGCTTGAGAGAAGCGCCAGCGCCGGAAACGCACCGAGCATGTAGCGTTGCCAACCGCCGTCGGGGCTCGCCGAGAGTACGACGAAATACGCCATGATCGGAACGGCAACGAGGCACGCTCGGCGTGCGCGCCGCAGCAGCAAACAGCCGAAGCCGAGTACGGCGGCCGCTCCGGCGGGCGAACCTTCCCCGCCATAGGTCCAGAGATTGTAAGCCACGGTCCTAGCCGTCGCCAAGGCATCGTATGGGCGTAGGCGGCCGAGATCCGCATAATCCATCCAGCTCGCGACGAAACGTTGGAGATCGAGCGCGATGAAGGGAGAGCCGGCGAAGAAGGCGGCCGCAGCAATCAGGATGGCCTCGACCAGCCACGAGATAGACGGGCGCCCGCCGTCACGCAGCAACCAGGCCAACGGCACGATCAAAGCGGCCGGGGCCGCCGTGTACTGCGTCGAGCAAGCGGCGCCGGCGAGGACAGCCGTAGCGTACAGCCAGCCGCGCGCGCCTCCAGACTGGAAACGCAGGGCGCAAAGCCAGGCTCCGGCAATGAAAAGGAACATGAGAGAGTCCGGCTTGGCCGAGTGCGCGAGATCCACGAGGACGGGCGCGCAGGAGAGGATGAGGGCGCCGTAAGGCCAGCGCGAGCCGTTCTCATTCGAGCGCTCGGCGCGCGCAACGACGACAAGGGCCGCGAACGAGGACACCGCCGCGACGAACCGCGCGATCAGATAGAAGCCAGTTGGGGTGAAGCCATACAGCGCCGCGAAATCGAGCGGGCCTTTGCGCAGACCGAACACCGACCAGAGAGCGAACCATAGGCCGTAAAGGCCGGAAAGCATCGTCGGCCACAGCGTCGGATACTTGAAGGAGTAGGGGCGAAGACTTCCGCTCCCAAATGAGACGGCCATATGGACGAGATGCGGCTCATCGGCGTTGTATGTGTGCGGCAGGCCGTAGCCGAGCGCGACAAAACGCAGGCACGCGGCTAAAGCCGAGATGGCGCATAGAGCCCAGAACCACGGAGTTCGCACGGCGGCCTTGGCCCTCCTACGCACGCGCGTCCCCGCGCCGCGCAAGGTACGGTGCCGCACCCGCCGCGGCCAGCAGGCACAGGAAGGGCTCCAGCGGGACGCGGTAGCGCAAAGTCGTCAGGAACACGGCGTGCACGGCGGTGTGATAGGCGAGCACGGCCCAAACGGGCCCCCACGGCGCGCGCGAGGCCAATGTCGTCTTCGCGCCGAGCAGGGCGAAAGCAAACAGGACTGTGAAGTAAGCTCCCATCACGACGCGCTGCAAACCGGTGTACGGGTCATAAAGCCACGGACGCCAGTACAGAAGCGCCTTGCCAGCGATGATCACCGCAGACTGAAGAGGATTTTCACGCACATAGACCTTCCACTTCGCGAAGAAATAAGTGCCGATGTCGCGGCTGCCGACGTCCATCTGCTTAGCCTCGGCCGCCATCTGCATCGGGTGATCGCGCACGGTCTCGCGGTCGAGCGTGAAGCCCTCGTACAAAGTCCAGCCCATCTGGCCCGACAGCGGAATGAACACGCCATACTTCTGATAATTGCGCACCGTCCACACCGCTGACGGAAGGAACCATCCGGGTGCAAGCAAGAGGCAGAATAACGAAGCGCGGAGGAACCCTTTCGAGCGCCAAACAGCGCCGAACAGGAATGCGGGAAAGGCACCGAAGACCGAGCGGCACGAGACGCACAAGCCGCCCCACAGGCCGAGCGCCATGTGGCGCCACGACAACGGCTTATCCCACAGCGCAAAGAGCCCTAAAAAAAATGCCAGTATCATCGCGACAAACAGTGTTTCCGTCTGCAACTGCGGAGTGAAGAAGATCACGACCGGGTCAAGTGCGAGCCACAGCGCGGCCAGCCGCGCGGTTTGATCGTCGAGGAGGAAGACGCCGACCCTCCGCATGAGAAGAACCGAGCCTGCGCCGACCAAGACGTGAAGAAACAGGATCGGAAGCTGGCTCGAGGTTCCGAGCGGCCCCAGAATGCAGGAGATCAGAAAGGTGTAGAGCGGTGGATGCGTCGCATCGAAGTCCGGCATCGGTAGCCGGCCGAGCCAGGATAGCGCGAGGTTGAAGTAAAGGTCCCGCCCGTACGCGTCGCCGAGTCCCTTGGCCTGGAACAGCACAAGGGCGGCAAGGCGCGCAACGACGGCGAGAGCAAAAACGGAGGCGTCGAAGCGGCGCGCGCTCCAGCGCATCAGGACCGGGCGTCCAGAAATTTAAGCGCCTGACGGCAGGCCAAGCATTTCTCATACTCATAGACGCGCGCAGTCATGACAGGGATTATAGCGGTCTGAACCCAGTTAAGGAAGAGGAGTCCAACGATTGTCCAACGATCCTAGGGCGCAGTGGGAAACGCATCATTGCTCGGTCCAAATCAACCGTCAGACTTTCAGGCGTGAAGTTAAAAACGCCCACGCGAACAGCGCGCGGGAAGGCCAGTCGATCGCGGCGGAGAATATCCCGGCGGCACGGGCATCGTTGAGGTCGGCGCCCAGCACCGCGACAAGCAGAAGCGTCCCCGCCGCGCGCCACACGGCTGCGGCTGAAGCGGGGCGGGAACCCGCCACAGGGAGGATGTCGCAGTGGCCGCGCTCACTCCACAGTCGCCAGAAAATACCGGCGGCGCCAAGTGTCCAGGCTCCAACGAAGAAATAGAGCAACACCCCAGGAAGCTCCGCGGCCATGCAGGCGAGGGCGATCATGCGCGCCCCAGGAAGCCAGACGACGAAGGCCGTGAGGCCCCAGACCCAGGGCTCACGACCCGACTCCGCGCCTTCCTCCGAGCGACTCCAGGCACGGCGCGCGAGCGCCCACGCGGCACCGGCAAAGAGAACGTCAGCAACGAGCCAGGACGGGCCGAGCCTGCGATCGGCCCGGTAGAAATTTAAAGCGGTCTTCACGCCGTAAACGGACGCAGCTACGCCGAGAACGAAAACGAGAAAAACGAGCGTTAAGAGGGGCGCAGACGGACCATAAGGCGAGGGAGCCTCCCCGCCTGTTTCCATCGGTCGGGGGACCAGACGGACTGCGATCTGAAGAGACAGAACCGTCGTCATCCCCCTGTCGAAAGCCGCGCTGATAGCGCCGAGCCAATCGATGCCGAGCGGATGCAAACCGTACTGTAGATTCTTGGCGTACACGCCGTCGTAGAGCATCGCCATCGCAGCGCCCGCGAGAAAGACTTGACCGTCCTCGATGCGGCGGCGCGCGCGACTAGCCTCGAGAAGGACGAACAGCCAGAGGTACGGGAAGACGAAGTGCCACAGTCCGACCGCGTCCCATCCAAGCCGCGCGACATCGCCGCTGATAAGCAGCGCCAGCGCCGCGGCGGCGAGAGCGCGCACGCGCATTCCGCCCTAGGGTCTCACCGCGACGGCGTCGATCTCGACGCCGGCGCCCTTGGGAAGCGCCGAGACCTGCACGGTCGCCCTCGCCGGGAAAGGCGCCCGAAAGCGCCTCGCGTAGACCTCGTTCATCTCCGCAAATTTCCCGAGATCGGTCATGTACACCGTGGTTTTCACGACCGAGTCCATGGTCAGGCCAACGGCCATCAGAACCTCGAGGATGTTCCTTAGACATTGCTCGGTCTGCTCGGCGACGGTTCCCTCAACGAGCGTACCATCTACCCGCAGAGGCATCTGCCCCGAAACGAAGACCATCTCCCCGACGGAGATTCCCTGCGAATACGGACCGATCGCCGCCGGCGCTTTCGGCGTGATAATGAGTTGAATATTTTTTTCATTCATTTCAGCGAGTTAAGCAGAGCCCCGTTGGTCTTATGAACGCGCATCATCTCGGTCAGCGCTTTGATCGCGTCGATGTCGCCCATGCCCGCCACGAGGCGGCGCAGCTTATAGACGCCCTCTAGATATTCCGGAGCAAACAGCTTCTCTTCTTTGCGAGTGCCGGAATCCCGGACTTTCAGCGCCGGGAAAATACGCATCTCGGCGGCCTGCCGGTAGAGCACGAGTTCCATATTGCCCGTTCCCTTGAACTCCTGAAAGATGATGTCGTCCATCTTCGAGCCCGTATCGACAAGGATGGTCGCCAGAATCGTCAGCGACCCCGCGCCCTCCAGCTTGCGCGCCGCGCCGAAGAACCGGCGCGGGATCTCCATCGCCCGCGAGTCGAGACCTCCGGACATCGTCCGGTTTCCCGTCGCGAACTGGTTGTACACGCGCGCCAGACGAGTGAGAGAGTCCAGAAGGATGAAGACATCCTCGCCCGCCACGACCTTTTCGAGCGCCGTACGGAACAGGTCCTCGGCGAGCCGCTTGTGCTTGTCGTAGGATTGGTCAGACGAGGAAGCCCACACCTCGGCGGGCACCGACCGCTTGAAGTCAGTGACCTCCTCAGGGCGCTCGTCGATGAGCAGGCAGTACTGGCGGACCTTGGGGTCGATCTCGTGCACTGCGTTCGATATCTGTTTCAGAAACGTGGTCTTGCCGGCCTTCGGGGGGGCGACGATGAGACCGCGCGTGCCCTTACCTATCGGCGCCAGCAGGTCAAGAGCACGCATCGACGGGTCGGTGGATCCCTTTTCGAGCTGAAGCCATTCGAAAGGATCCACCGGCGTCTTCGCCGCGAACAGCCGCTCAACGTCGGATTTCACCGGCGCCTGAAACGTCTGAGGAGGACGGGCCCCGCCTCCGTTCTGGCTGCGGTAGCTCTGTGAACCTTGCTGACCGTGCTGTTGCTGGCCGCTCTGGCTATGGCCGCCGCCCTGGCCGCTTCGGCCACGGCCGCCGCGACGGCGCCGCCGCCTACGACCCTGGCCGTCTCCGCCCGGTTGGCCATGGCCCTGTTGGCCGCCGCCCTGGGAGTGCTGTCGGGGCGGTTGGTCTCCGCTCCCTCCGCCCAGCGGGTTCGAACCCGCTACGCCGCCTTGTCCCGTCATCTCTTCATTCATCATCTCTTTATCCTCTTGACATTTTTGCGCCCGTCCACATTTCTTCGGCTCCGGGGAATTCCCCGGGCCAGCGTCCATCCAACGCCTTGAGCGCGTGCCCCAGGAACACCGCCGTCGCGGGCAACACTTCCCCGGCACGCCGCCCAGAACGCGTCGCTTCAGCAAACACGTGCCCCCAGGGCAGTCCCAGCGCCGAGCCGCAGGCGAAATCCACCGCCGATCCAAGCACCACTTCCAGGGCCTCACCAGGTACCGAGTACGCCTCGGCCCTCTCGCGCAGACGTGCGCTCGGCCAGTGCGTCTCCCAGTCCGTGTCCTGAAACTCCAAAAGCGCCGCAACGGCGCGTTCCCCTAAATCCTTTTCCGCAATCCAGCGCATCGTCAGGCAAACCTCCGCGAGTCCCCGGAGAATCGGCAGGGCCTCGTTAGCCAGCCCGCGCTCACTGAGCACCATGATCGCGTTCGCTTGGGCGATCACGCGCGCGGCCATGATCATCAGGGCTCGGTCGACCGGATCGGATGCAGACAGGCGCCGCCCGACTCGAGAGAAACCAGCGTCCACGCGCGTCTTGGCCAAGCCCGTCAAGGCGATCATGTCTTTCATCAGTCGAAGGAATGCGCCTTGACCGTCGTCACGCCGGAGCCGAGCATCCGGCGCGCAAGGCGCTTGAAGCGCTCCGGGGCGTCGGACGCGTAAAACTCACGGCGGCCACGGTCGCCACGCGGCGCGCGCAGGCCGAGATCGCACAGGACGGTCTCCGTCTCTCTCGCGGTCTCCTCTGCTGAATCGATCAGGCGTACACGAGAACCAAGCACCCGGGCAAAGATCGGTTTGAGGCACGGATAGTGCGTACAGCCGAGGATCACGGTGTCCACATGGGCGCTCTTAAGGGGGGCGAGATACCTCCGGGCCACGGCCTCAACGACCGTCCCGCTCCACCACCCCTCCTCGACGAGCGGCACGAACAAAGGGCACGCCACCGAAGTCGTACGCGTGTTCTTCTTCAGCGCCTTGATCGTCTTCTCATAAGCGCCGGATTTGACCGTCGCCTCGGTGCCAATGATGCCTATACGTCCGCCTCGCGAGACGCCGATAGCGCCCCTGGCACCGGGCTCAATGACGCCGATGACGGGAACCTTGACGGCCTTGCGGATCGCCGGCAAAGCCCAGGCCGAGGACGTGTTGCAGGCGACGACGAGAAGTTTGATCCCGCGTCCGACGAGGAATTTGGCCACCTCGCTCGAAAAGCGCATGATTGCCTCCGGCGATTTTGAACCGTAGGGAACATGCGCGGTGTCGCCGAAATAGATCAACGACTCCTCGGGCATACGCCGCGCGAGCACCTTGAACACGGTCAGGCCGCCGAGACCCGAGTCAAAAACGCCAATCGGAGATTTTTTATTCACTCGAACCATCCCTGTCTCCTCGCATAATCGGCGATGCCCGACGCCACACCCTCGGCCATCTTGCGTCTGAAGCGGCGAGAGCTGAGCTTTGCTTCATCCTTCGCGTGGCTCACATAAGCCATCTCGACAAGGATCGCGGGCGCGTGCGTACCGCGCAGGACGTAGAAGGCGGCCTGCTTCGCGCCGCGCTCGGCGATGTTCACACGCTTGCCGATCGCCTTCACCGACAGCGCCGAGAACGCGGCCGACTCGTTGATCATCTCGGTTTTCGTCATCGCAAGCAGAATCATCTTCGCCGTCTCGTCTTGAGGATTCTTCCCCTCGAGCTCAAGGACGGCGTTTTCGGAGGCTGCAAGCGCCTCGGCCGCGGGATCGGTGGCGGTCTCGGATACCGAATAGACTTCGAAGCCATTCTCCCGCTTGCTGTCAGCTGCATTGCAGTGCAGCGAAACAAACAGGTCGGCATTATTCGTGTTTGCCAACTCTGAGCGTTCGGATAGCGGGATGAATACATCCTCATCGCGGGTCAGAAGTACGTCGAAGTCTCCGCGCTCCTTTAGGACACGCGAAAGCTCGATGGCTGCGGCGAGATTCACGTCCTTCTCGCGCGTGCCCCGGCCGCCTATGGCGCCAGGATCCTTGCCGCCATGACCGGGATCGATGACAACCAGCCGGCGCTTATGGGACTGCTCCGGTTCCATGGGCGCGCCAACCGTTCCCGTCTTCTCGACGACCAAGGTCTTCGTGCTCTCTTCGTAGCGCGTCTGATAGCCGCTCCAGGACGAGAACTCCGGTCCTGTCAAAAACGACACCGGCACGAATGCGTGAGCGTCGCGGACGATAACCGCATCGCTCATCTTCAACTCTTGATCATCGGCCGACGCCTGATTCGAATCGGTGACGAGCTGGAGCGAGCGCCCACGCAGGCTCAGTTTCACACGCCCGGACACGGGATACCAGTAGACTTGGCCGCCATACAGCGCGCCGACGCGCTTCGCGTCGAGGTAGAGTTTTCCGCCCACACTATAGGTCTCGGCCGCTTTCTGAGGCTTCCGGGAGACGACGACGGAGACCTCCCCGGCACGCGCCCGTAAGGGCGCGGCCGGGAGGATCAGCGAGGCCGCCAGCAGGAGGACGAGCTTTTTCATTTAATCGAGGACGATGTGATAGTCCTCCCACATCAGGTTCGGATCGGATTGGATCCGAACGACGCGCTGGACGTTCTTCTCGATGATGGGCTGCTGGGTGCGGAACGACTCCGCGACCGTCGGATGCAGCGAGACACGGATCGAACCGCCGGGACGTCCGCCCGTCATCTCAAAGATCTCGCGTTGAATCTTAATGCGCAGGGTCTCCACCGACAGCACACGTCCAGACGCCCGGCACTGCGGGCACTCCTCCGTGAGCAGCGCCGCAGTGGACATGCGCTTGCGCTCGCGAGTGAGTTCGATGAGGCCGAGCCGCGTGATCGGGAGAATGCGAATCTTCGCCCGGTCCCCCTTGCACGCGTCCGCGAAGGCTTCCATCACCTTCGCGCGGTTAGACGCCTTGCGCATGTCGATGAAGTCGACGACGATGATGCCTCCGATGTTGCGCAGGCGGATCTGCTGGGCCACGAGCATGGCGGCCTCGATGTTCGTTTGAGTCACCGTTTCTTCCTGGGACTTTGAACCTGTAAAACGGCCGGTATTGACGTCAATCGCGCACAGCGACTCCGCCTCCTGGATCACGATCGATCCGCCGTTGGGCAGGTTGACCTTCGTCTCGCGGATCGTCTCGATCTGCTTCTCGATGTTGAACGCCTTAAATATGGGAGTCTTCGCCTCGTACAGCTTGATACGGTCCTTCAACTCAGGCGCGAAGCCCTCGACGAAGTCGATGACTTGCTTCTGAGACTCCTTACTGTCGAGCAGGTAAACATAGACCTGATCGGAGAGAATGTCGCGTGCGATCTGCATCGCAAGACCAAGGTCCTGGTGCAGAATCGCGGGAGAGGGTTGTTCCTCATACTTCTTCTGGACCGCGGCCCATAGGTTCTGGAGGTACTTCACCTCACGCTCAAGCTCTTCCTCGGTGGCGCCTTCGGCCTCTGTGCGGACGACGATGCCCTTGCCGCCGAGATGAGCCTTCACGAGCTTATCGACGATCTTCTCGAGACGCTGACGCTCTTCGGGCTCGGCGATGTGCTTGGAGATACCGACGTATTCCTGGTACGGCGTGAATACGAGATAGCGTCCCGGCAGAGACACATCCATCGTCACCTTCGGGCCCTTCGTGCTGATCGCCTCTTTGGCGACCTGGACCATAACGGTCTGGCCTTTCTTCAGCGTCTGGTCGATCGGAGCATTCTTATCTCCAAGCACGTCGGAGATATAGAGGTACGCGTTCTTCTCGAAACCGATGTTGACGAACGCCGACGAGATTCCGGGGAGTACGTTCTCGACCGTACCCTTGTAGACGTTGCCGACAATGTTCTGCGAGTTCTTGCGCTCCCAGTGAAGTTCGGACAGGCGCCCGTTCTCCAGAATCGCAATGCGTGTCTCTTCGAAGTTGGTGTTGGCCAACACCTCGCGCTTGACCGGCGCGCGATTGCCCTTACCGACGTTGGTGCGCTCCTGGCTCCGGCCTCCGCGGTCGTCGCGATGGCGATCGCCCCCGCGATTTTCTCCACGCCCGCGCCCACCGTCATGGCGCTCGTCGCGCCGCCCCGACTGATCGCGCCGTTCCTGGCCGTGCCGCTCCCGGTCGCCTCCCTGCTTAGGCTCGCGGCGTTCCTGCGCGGGACGCGCCGGCGTCGGCGCCTGACCTGCGGGAGGGTTCGGCGGCTTCGGCGCCGAACCCTGCTGGGACTGCCCTTGATCGCGATCCTGACTCGGAGTCCGACCGTTCTGTCCGCGTTCTCCGCCTCTTCCTCCCCGACGACGGCGGCGGCGGCGGCCTTCGCGCGCCTCTGAACCCGGCCGATTGGTAGCGCCGGGCATCGCGGGCGCTCCACCAGCGGCGTCCGGACCCTGCGGCGCAATCAACGCCGGGCCCCTAGTGGGAATATCGACAGACGCCTCGGGCCCTTCATCCTCGTCTCCGTCATCGTTCGCGTCATCGACCGTCTGCGGAATATCGCGATCAGCCTCAACGGGGCCGTCGGCGCGAGGATAGAGATCCTCGCGCGCCGGCGCGGAGCGCACGAGATCCAAAGCCGACGCAAGCGCCGGCGTCACCGTCTCGGGCTCGGCCGGCCGTTCGACAGGCACCTCCGAGACTGGACCGGGCGTCGAATTATCGTGCACGCGGACCGGCTCCGGTCGAGCCGGAGCTTCGTCGGAAGTTTGCGGCGTCTGAATCTGTTTGTTATCGTTGGACACAAGTCCTCCGGGGATCAAAGTAGCGCGTATCTCCGCGCATAGATGTTGGCGATGATGCCGAGCGTCCATAAGGTGACGAGGAGACTCGATCCGCCATAAGAAACGAGCGGCAAAGGCACGCCGGCTACAGGCATAAGACCGATGCACATGCCGACGTTGAGAATGAGTTGGAACGCGAGGGTCGAAACCAGGCCCGCGCATACCAGATAACCGTAGCGATCACGCGCCTGGCGCGCGGCCGCCACGATCCGCCACAGCAAGATCATGTATAAACCGAGGATCAGCGATGTTCCCAAAAAGCCCATCTCCTCGCCGACATTGGCGAAGACGAAATCAGTATGCCGCTCAGGCAGGAAGCCAAGCTGTGACTGCGTGCCCGAGAACAAACCCTTGCCCCACATTCCTCCTGATCCGATCGCGATCTGAGATTGGATGACATTGTACGACGCGCCCTGCGCGTCGCTCTGCGGCGAGATCCAGGCGACGAAGCGATTGCGCTGATAGCCCTTCAATCCTCGCTGGACGGTGATGCCCGACAGCAAGGCGACCGAGAGCAGGATCGGGATCGCCGCGAATGCCACGGGCCTGATCTGCACGCGCATCCAGCTCGCCACGCGCCAGGACAGAAATCCGATCGCGCAGAAAATGAGAATTGCAGCCAACGTCGCCCAGCCCATGCGCGAAGTCGCGAGGATCATGCCCGGAAGAGTGTTCACAGGTGCAAGAGGATAGCGCACCTGGCAAATCGTGTAGATCAGTGGAACCGAGATTGCGACGCCCCCGAAGCCGAAGATCGCGATGAGCTGGAATATATCCGCCCCTGCGGCGAACATCATGCCGAAGATTGCGGGCACAAAGGTTAAAGTCGTCGAGAAATCGGGCTGTTTGAGCACGATGATCATCACGGGCGCGCAGAGGGACAGTCCGACGAGGATAGTGGAAAGGTCGCCGATCCGGCGCGCGCGTCTGTCGAGGAAATCCGCGAGCGCCAGCACGACAAGCGTGCGCGCCATCTCGGCCGGCTGGAAATTGAAGCCGAACAAGTGAATCCAGGAGCGCTGACCGCGCGAGATTCTGCCGAGGATCATGGTCGCCATGACGATGACGATCGCCAGGCCGTAGACGAACTTCGATTGGTCCTGGAACACCTGATAGTTGAAGGTGAGCGCCAAGATGAACAAGACGATACCGAGCGTCAGCGCGATGAAGTGTTTATGCAGGATCGAGGAGTACATACTCGTCGTGCTCGCGGCCGACAGCATCGCAAGCGAGCCGGCGATGACGAGGCCCGCCACGGCCGCGACATAGGTCCAATCGACACGGCCCGACAGGCCGGACTGCACGCGCATCGCACGGGCCATCGTCATTATCTCGCCCTCCCGAGGGTGGGAAGGAGCACCGGCATGGACGCGGGGACGGTGGCCTCTGGAGAAATCGGCCGCGGAGCGGCCGGATCCGCCATGCCGAAGTGGGCGAGGATCATCTTGCGCGCCACGGGCGCCGCCGTCGTACCGCCATGTCCGCCATTTTCGACGAGGACAGCAATCGCGATCGACGCGGACTCGCCGGGCTTGGCCGCGTAGACGATGAACCAGGCGTGATCCTCGCCGTGCGGATTTTGCGCGGTTCCCGTCTTGCCGGCCACGACCAGCCCGGGAATGTAGGCGCCCCCGCCGGTCCCGGAGGAAATGACGACCTTCAGGGCGTGTTGGACCTCGTCCCAGGCCTCTTCCTTGGCCGATACGACTCCCAAACGCTCCGGCTTCGGGACATAGTCCGGGCGACCGTCGGCGTAGACGATCTTCTGCGTGTAGCGCGGGCGCCAGACGCTGCCGCGATTGGCCAGGGCCGCGGTCGCGATCGCCATCTGCAGCGGCGTGACGGTCAACTCGCCCTGACCGATAGCGAGGTTGAGCGTGTCGCCATCATACCAGCCCTTGCCGGTCTTCTTGCGGATTTCAGGTCCAAACAGATGCCCGCTCTTTTCGCCCTGGAGAGGGATGCTGGTCTTCATTCCGAGGCCGAAGGCACGCGCGTAGCGCTCGATTCTCTCACCGCCGGTCTTGAGACCGAGGTTATAGAAGTAGACGTCGCAGGATAGGGCCAAGCCCATGAGCCAGGACACGCGCTTGTGGCCCTTGTGGTTCCAACAGAGGAAGATGCGTCCGCCGATCTCGAAATAGCCGGGGCAGAATACCGCGTCATCGGGCTTTATTCGCCCTTCGCTTAAGGCGGCGAGGCCCGCAATCGGCTTGAATGTCGAGCCCGGGGGATAGGCGCCAGAAATCGCGTTGTTGAACTCGGAGAGATCGAGGACGGTACTCTTAACCTCGGCGGGGTCGGTGGAGAGAAAGGCGTTGGGGTCGAAATCGGGATGGGAACTCATCGCAAGGAGGTCGCCATTGCGTGGATCGATGGCGACGACGGCGCCCCGGCCTGTGGGAGATCCTCTCAGTCCCTCATCCGCCGCGCGCTGGACTACCGCATCGATCGTCAGGTGGATATTGCTACCCGCTTCCCACGGAATCTTGTCGAGCACGCGCTTGAGACGTCCCTTGGCATCAACCTCCATGCGCAGGCCGCCGTCTCTGCCGCGCAGTTCCTCCTCGAAAATCTTCTCGAGACCGAGGCGCCCGGTACGCGAATCCACGCGATAGCCCTTGGGCTTGCGCACGCGCCACTCCTGAGAACTCATCCTACCCATGTAACCGAGCAGATGGCTCGCAAAGCGCCCGAACGGGTAGGAACGCCGTGCCTCGACGATGAGGTCGACGCCGGGATAAAGAGTCTTGAGCTCGGACAGCCGAAACATCGTCCGTGTAGGCAGGTTCTCGGCGAGGCGGATCGCGCTTGCTTCGAGAACGGCCTGATCGAGCGACTCGAGCAGATCGTCCGGATCGCGACCGAGCTGACGCGCGAGCTCCTGAGCGAGCGGCTTGAGATCCCGACGGTGACGGTCCTTGCCGGGCAGGAAGATCAGGGAGAAGGCCGGCACATTGGTGGCCAGGGGCACGCCGGTACGGTCGTAAATCCGTCCGCGCGGCGCGTTCTGATGTATCATCTGCGAGCGGTTGCGTTCGGCGGCCAGCCGCCATTCTGCAGTCTGCACGAGCTGCATCTGCGCCAGGCGCAGGCCGAGCACGAGGCCCACAGCCGCGATGCAATACCATAGAGTCTCCAGGCGCTCCTGGGGCACTTCGCCGCCGCGGATCACCTGTCCTCCCGCGCGTCCCAGGCCAACGCCGCGACGGTCACCGTCGCGGCGTTGAGAAACGGAGTCGCGGTAACCGCGATCCAGCCGCTCCACTCGAATGTCTTCGTGAAGATGAGGCCCAACAGGCCGAGCCCGATGAAGCCGGCCCATGTAAACAGAAAGGTCGCCGCCGCGAGCGGGCCGGCCGCGCGCAGGTCGATCTGGCGGCGGGCGACGCCAACGAGGTACGCGACCAAGGTCAAAGTGAGCGCGCTCGCGCCAAAAAGCTCCGCGCGTGCGACATCGAGGTACAGTCCCCAGCCGAAGCCCGCAAACATGCCCAAGACCGGCCCGCGCCGCGCCGCGATGAGGATGGTCAACACAAGCAGAAACTGAGGCGCCGCGCCCCAGTAGGAGCAGTGCGTGTTCCACCACCACTGCATGAACATAGCCCCGATGAAAATCGCAAGCCCCCGAAGAAAGCCGATCACTGGGCCTCCTCAGCATAAGCGGGCGGCTTAGCCTCGCCCTCGATTGGTAGCGCGCGTAAAATCATGAGTTCCTGAAGCGAGGAAGCGTCGGCGGCAGGCGCGACCTCGACGGACTGAAAGGTGAGGAACGGATGCCGAGAATTGACACGCACGACGCGACCGATGAGCACGTCGGGAGGGAACGTCACGCTCGTCGGCGAAGTATACACCAAATCACCCTCGGAGAGATGGGCCTCGGCATGGAGATAATTCATGAGCAGGCGCGGACCGTCCTGGCCCTGCACGAGGCCTTCAAGTGTCCCGGAGGATAGGTAGGCGGCGGCGGAGGAGAACTCATCGGTTAAGAGAAGGACGGTCGAGGTATTCTGTCGAACATCAATCACCCGGCCCACGACTACGAGGCGGCCATCACGGGGTCCGAGCACCGAATCATTAAGAGAAACGCCACGATCGGAGCCGGCGTCCACGACGAGGCTGCGGTACCAGTGAATCGGATCACGCTCCATGACGTGCACCCAGACGGGGAATCGTCCCGCGGGAGCCCTCAGCGCCAGCGCCCTGCGCAAACGTTCGTTCTCAAGGGAGAGCGAGGCAACGGCGGTCGAGAGCCATTCCCCCCGCCGCAGTTCCGCGCGTAGGCTCTCATTTTCAATGTCTGCCTGGAGCAGCTTCCGGATGCGTTCAGGAGAACCAGCGACACGCCGATAGCCCGCCTCGCCGTGATAGGCGAGAGGGTCAAGCAAATACCCCACCCCCGCCTTGAAGGAACGCACCGGCGTCGACAAAGGCAGGGACAGAAGCAGAAGCGAGAGCGCCGTTAAGGCGCCCAGAACGAAGTTGGCTATCCGCGTTTCGCGTTGCATGTGAGCCCGGCTTAGGCCGGGGGCTTAACTCACTACACGAGCGACGGTTTTTGGCTTCGGCCGACCGCTCTTACGAGCGGTCTCGATAGGACGTGACGAAGTCCGGACGCCGATCATCGATATGATCGAGCTCCTCGAGAAACTTCCCCGTCCCGAGCGCAACGCAACTCAAGGGGTCCGCGGCACGATGCACCGGGAGCTCGGTCTCCTGCCGGATGAGGTCTGGTAGACCTCTCAGCAGCGACCCGCCTCCCGCGAGCATGATTCCGCGGTCCACCAAATCCGCCGCCAGTTCCGCCGGAGTTTCCTCCAGCGTGTTCTTGATCACATCGAGAATGAGTTGCACCGGTTCCATCAGCGACTGACGCACCTCTTCCGACGTGATCAGGACCGTCTTCGGCAGGCCGGTGGCTTGATCCCGGCCTTTTACCTCCATCGTCTTCTCCTCTTTCAAGGGGAACACGGAGCCGATCTGAATTTTGACATCTTCCGCAGTTGTCTCACCGATCAGGAGGTTGTACTTGCGTCTAAAATGCATGATAACGGCCTCGTCCATCTCGTCGCCCGCGATGTCGAGGGACTTCGAGACAACCAGGCCGCCGAGCGAAATGACGGCGGCTTCGGTCGTGCCGCCGCCGATGTCCACGATGAAGTTTCCATGCGGCTCCGAAATCGGCAGATCCGCGCCGATGGCCGCGGCCATCGGCTCTTCGATAAGATACACGCGACGAGCACCGGCCTGTTCGGCCGACTCCTGGACGGCGCGGCGCTCCACTTCGGTAATTCCGGAGGGGATGCCGATGACCACGCGCGGGTGCAGCAGCGATCGGCGATTGTGCACCTTTCGAATGAAATATTTGATCATCTCCTGAGTCACTTCAAAATCGGCGATGACGCCGTTGCGAAGCGGGCGCACCGCGATAATCGACGCAGGCGTGCGTCCGAGCATGCGCTTAGCCTCGGCGCCAATGGCAAGCACACGGCGAGTTTCTCGATCTATGGCGACCACCGAGGGCTCTCTCAGCACGATTCCCTGCCCCTTCACATAGACAAGGGTGTTGGCCGTACCCAGGTCGATGCCCATATCGTTGGAGAACAAGCTGAAGAGGAAGTCGAGCATTACGGCTCCTTTTTACCTTATTTAGGAGACCAACATGATCAATCCGAGCCTGGCGTTGTCGCCGATACGCGGAGCGATCTTGAGGATGCGAGTGTAGCCGCCGGGACGTTGCATGTATCGGGGAGCCAGGACTTCGAACAACTTCTTGTAGACGGCCCTGTCTTGGATCTGGCGGCGCACCATGAAGTGCTCACCCTTCTTCGCGTTGGTGATGAGCTTCTCGGCGTACGGCCGAAGTTCCTTCGCCTTCGCAATGGTGGTTTCGATGCGCTCGTGCTTGAACAGACTCGTGACCATGTTCCGCAACAGCGCACGACGATGCGAGCTGGTGATTCCGAGCTGTCGACGACCGAGTGTTTTAGACGCCATAACCTATCTCCTAATCTGGATCCGTTTATTAATGCAGGAAACGGGGCTTTCCTTGCAGCTTCAACCCAACTGGCCGACCTGCATTCCGAGGGACAGTCCCATGTCCTTCAGGCGGTCCTTAATCTCGTCGAGGGACTTCTTGCCGAAGTTCTTCACAGCGAGCAGTTCTTCGTCGCGTTTGCCGACAAGTTCCCCGATGGTCCGTATGCGGGCGACCTTCAAGCAGTTCGACGCACGCGAGGACAGCTCAATCATCTCAATCGACTGAGTGAGGATCTCGCGCAACTTGGGATCGAGGCCGGCGAGGGAAACGGCGCCCTCGGACGACGCGCCGTCGGAAAAGGCGCCGGCGACCGACTCGACCGCCTGCTCCTCCTCAGGGATGAAGATGTTGAGCGACTCGCGCAGAAGCTTCGACGACTGGATCAGCGCCTCTGCTGGGTTCAGCGAGCCGTCGGTCCATATCTCGAGAATCAGACGGTCGTAGTCGGTCACCTGGCCAACGCGGGCGTTTTCGACGTCGTAGTGAACCTTGACGACGGGAGAGAACAGCGCGTCGACGGGCAGGAAGCCCGCAGCCCACTGGTTCTGCTGACGGAGCTCCTCGGCCGGGACGTAGCCGCGACCCTTGGAAACTTCGATCTCCATATCGATCTTGCCGCCCGCCTCGAGGTGCGCGATCACAAGGTCCTTGTTGACGATCTCGACGTTCGCGTTGCTCTGGATGCTCTTCGCCGTAACGACGCCTTCCTTGCTGACGGATAGGTAGATCGTCTCGGGTCCGTTGGAGAAGAGCTTCACACGCAACTTCTTGAGGTTTAGGAGAATGTTCATCACATCCTCCTTGACTCCGGAAAGAGCCTGGTACTCGTGCGTCGCCTTCTCAATGCGAACTGCGGTGACCGCGGCGCCTTCGAGCGACGAAAGCAACACGCGGCGAAGCGCGTTGCCGACCGTGTGCCCGTAGCCGCGCTCGTACGGTTCGGCGACGAACTTCGCGTAGCTGTCCGACATCGACTTCTCATCGACCGACAGCTTCTGCGGCAGGATCAATTCTTTATAGGCCATATTCTTTATTTCTCCAGAAGGCGTTTATTAACGATATTGACTCACGATTTATCGCGAGTAATATTCGATGATCAACTGATCGTTGATGGGGAATGACGTTTCGCCGCGTTCAGGAATACGCAGCACCTTCGCAGACAATGCGGTCTCATCGAACTCGAGGAAGGCGGGTCGATTATTGAGCTTCTTGGACGTCTCGAGGCTCAGCTTGACGCCGACATTCTCCTTCAGTCTACCATTGACGGACACCACGCTGCCGGCCTTGACTGGGTAGGAGGGGATGTCAACAACTTTTCCGCCGATCTTGACGTGCCCATGCAGGACGAGTTGGCGCGAAGTCTTGATCGAGGTCGCCACGCCCATGCGGCGGACGATGTTGTCCAAACGCAACTCGAGGCCGCGCAGGAGCGCGTCGCCGGACGCCTCGCGGGCGGCCGTCGCGTTAGTGACCGCGCGCTCGAACGGGCGCTCGTTCATCTGGATCATGCGACGAAGCTTCTGCTTCTCTCGCAAGCGGATCGAGAAGGCGGAGGGTTTTCCGCGCTGAGGCTTAGCCATGCCGGGAATGCCGGGGCGCTTCTCGAGCACGCACTTCGTGTAGCACTTGTCGCCCTTAAGAAACAGTTTTTGCTGCTCACGGCGGCACAACTTGCAGACGGCGTCGGTATAACGGGCCATAAAACTAGACTCTCCTCGCTTTGGGCGGGCGGCAGCCGTTGTGCGGCATCGGCGTGACGTCCTTAAGACTGATGACCATGAGACCAGCGGAACCAAGCGACCGCACCGCGGTTTCCCGACCCGGCCCAGGCCCTTTAATAAACACGGCGACCTGCTTGACCCCGAGCTGGACCGCTCGGTCGGCGACTTTCTTCGCCGTCACGCCGGCCGCGAAGGGGGTGCCCTTCTTCGTGCCGCGAAAGCCCGAGCCGCCGGCGGTGGCCCATATGAGCACATCGCCGCGGTCGTCGGTCAAAGTCACGATGGTATTGTTAAACGAACACTGGATATGGACCTTCGCGAAGGTCAGCGACTTCCAGGCTTTCTTGCGGGGGGCCGCTGAAGGGGCTGCCTTCGTCGCGGCGGGGGTCTGTTTTTCGTCAGCCATGATTCCTTTCTCCTAAATTCCTTACGCCTTGCCCGTGGGCGAAGTGGCCTTTCCAACGCCGACCGTCTTGCGGCGGCCGCGGCGGGTACGCGCATTCGTCTTCGTGCGCTGTCCGCGGCACGGCAAGTTGCGGCGATGGCGGTGGCCTCGGAACGATCCGATCTCGGTAAGACGGGCCATATTCGCGAGCGTCTCGCGGCGAAGTTCGCCTTCAACCTTAAAATCCTTGAGAAGAAGATTGTTGATGAGCACGACCTGCTCCTCGGTAAGGTCCTTGACCCGAGTATCGGGCTTGACCATGCCGTTGAGTTTCGTAATCACCACCTTCGCGCGGGTTTCACCCACGCCGTAAAGGTACTGAAGCGCCACGTCGATACGCTTATTCTTGGGAAGATCGACTCCTGCCACACGCGCCATACTCGTTATCTCCTGTAAACCATAAAAATTAGCCCTGACGCTGCTTGTGCTTCGGATTCGCGCACAGTACGCGAACGACGCCGTTGCGCTTCACGATTTTGCACTTCTGACAAATTGGTTTGACGCTTGCTCTCACTTTCATGTCGTTACTCCCGATACGTGATGCGTCCCCGCGTCAGATCGTAGGGGGACAGCTCTATGCGGACTTGATCTCCGGGAAGGATTTTAATGTAGTGCATGCGCATCTTCCCTGAGATGTGGGCCAAAACGATCTTGCTCGGAGCGATCTCCACGCGGAACATCGCGTTCGGAAGCGCCTCCAAAATTCTACCTTCGACTTCGATCTTTTCTTCTTTCGTCATCTAAATTGTCGGGAGCGTGAGAATTTCGAATCCGGTATCGGTCACCGCGACGGTATGCTCGAAATGCGCGGACAGCCTGCCGTCCTGAGTCACCGCGGTCCAACCGTCGCCAAGTGTCGTGACCTCCGGTCCGCCGACATTCACCATCGGCTCAATGGCAATCGTCATGCCGGTCTTCAGACGCGCGCCGGTGACGGCCTTGCCGTAGTTAGGAATCGACGGCTCCTCATGCAGGGCCCGACCGATGCCATGGCCGGAGAATTCCCGGACTAAGGTGTAGCCCGCTGCTTCGGCGTGAGCCTGCACGGCGGAGCCGATGTCACCGACGCGGTTGCCATTCTTGACGGCGGCCATGCCCTTGTCCAGGCATTCGCGCGTCACGCGGACAAGGCGCTCCGCCTCTAGGGAGATATGACCAACGGGCACCGTCAGCGCGGCGTCCGCGAACCAGCCATCGATCATGCAGCCGAAATCGAGACCGACGATGTCGGATTCCCTAAGAACACGTTTGTCGGACGGAATTCCATGCACTATCTCGTCGTTGATCGACACGCAGATCACGCCGGGAAAGCCGTGATAGTTGAGGAACGCCGGCTTAGCGCCGCGCTTTTTGAGCTCCTCTCGGGAAATACAGTCGATCTCGCCGGTGGTCATGCCGGGCTTGACCGCGCCCTTGAGCAGGACGAGGATGTCAGCGACAACGCCCCCGGCGCTGCGCATAATCGCCAGTTCCTCGCGCGTCTTCACCTCAATGGCCTTGTTCATAAACATGGTCAACGCGCTGCCTGCGCCGAATCGATCGCGCCCGACAATGCGGCCTCGACCATCTCCGGCGTCTGGGCGGCATCCACCTCGCGGAACGCCGCCTCCGATTTATAATACGCGACGAGCGGGTGCGTCAAATCCTCGAACACCATCAGGCGTTTGGCGGCCGTGGCCTCGGTATCGTCCTCGCGCTGGATCACCTTGCCGGAACACTTGTCGCAGACTCCCTCCGTCTTCGACGGATGGCTGATGATGTTGTACACCTCGCCACAATCGACGCAGGTGCGGCGCGAGGCCATGCGGCGGATCGCCTCTTCCTTCGGCAAAGTAAGAAACACAACGAGGTCAACGAAGGATCCGACGTGCTTGAGCATCTCGGTCAGGCCCTGCGCCTGTTCGATCGTACGCGGGAACCCGTCGAGCAGATACTTGCCGCCGGTCTCGATCTTGCCGGCAACCATCTCAATGACGATCGAATCGGGAACGAGCTTACCGTTCTTTAGGTAGTCCTGAGCCTTAACGCCGATCGAGGTCTTCTTCGCAATCTCGGAGCGGAAGATGTCCCCCGTGGCGAGGTGCTTGAAGCCGTATTTGTCGGACAAACGCTTGGACTGGGTCCCTTTCCCAGAACCGGGCATGCCCAAGAGGATCACGATCATTGGGAAACCCCGCTGCCGACGTTGAACCAGCGCCCCTGGATACGGCCTTTCTTGAGGAAGCCCTCATAATGCCGCATGATCAGATGCGCTTCAAGCTGTCCCATCGTGTCGAGCGCAACGCCGACGGATATCAGCAACGACGTGCCTCCGAAAAAGAAGGGAACACTGAATTCGCGCTTCATGACGTCGGGCATGACCGCGATCGCGGCCACAAACAGCGCGCCGCCGAGGGTGATGCGCTCGAGAATCCACTCGATGTGCTTGGCCGTCGGCTCTCCGGGACGAATGCCCGGGATGAAGCCTCCTGACTTTTTCATGTTTTCGGCCAAGTCCACTGGGTTAATCGATACAGAATTGTAGAAGTAGCAGAAGAAGATGATGAGGCCGGCGTACACCACGTCGTAGGCCCAGTTGCCGCCGCTGAAGAAGCGCATGGCGCCTTCGGCCCAAGGCTGGTTCGGCGCAAAGGTCACGATCGTAACGGGTACCGACAGCAGGGACAGCGCGAAGATGACGGCGATGACGCCGCTCTGGTCAACTTTGAGCGGCAGGTAGCTCTGCGAGCCGCCGTACATCTTGCGGCCGACCATGCGCTTGGCGTATTGGACGGGGATCTTGCGTTGGGCGGTCTCGACCCAAACGACGGAGATGATGACCGCTGCGAGCGCCGCAATGATCGCGATCGCGGCGAACAGGTTGATTTCCTCGAGGCGGACGAGCTCGAACAGGCTCCACCCGGCAGCCGGAATACTCTCGACTATGCCCGTAAAAATAAGCAGCGAAACGCCGTTACCGACGCCCTGCTCGGTCATCTGCTCGCCAAGCCACATAACGAAGATCGTGCCGGCCGTCATGGTCAGGACGGTCACGCAGTAGAACGACCAGGTAGGGTCGATGACGGTCGGTAAGCCGCCCGGGGCTTGCATCTTGCTGATCGCGATCGTCAGGCCGAAGGACTGGAAGACCGCTAGGAACAGCGTCAGGTATCGCGTGTAGCTATTGAGCTTGCGACGACCAAGCTCGCCGTCCTTGGCGATGCGGTCAAGAAACGGAAGGACATGCGCGCCCTGTAGCAGGCTCATGATGATCGATGCGTTGATATAGGGAACCACACCCATCGAGAAGATCGAGAAGCGCCCGAGGGCGCCGCCAGAAAACGTATTAAGAAAGCCGAGAAGGCTGCTCTGCTGGGCGTTAAAGATCGCGCGAATGGCGTCGCCGTTGACGCCCGGAATTGGAATCGCCGCGCCTACACGGAAGATGGCGATCGCACCAAGCGTGAAAAGCACGCGCTTGCGCAGTTCTGGGATTTCGAAGATGTCGCCGAGGCCGCGCATCGATTAGACCTTCACGGCCTTGACGACCTCGGCCTTGCCGCCGGCCTTCTCGATTTTTCCCTTGGCGCCGGCGGAGAAGCCGTGGGCGCTGACCTTGATGGCGCGCTTGAGTTCGCCGTCGGCGAGGATCTTGACGGGCTTGCGGCCCTTGATGAGGTTGTGGATGCG
>JBBTJN010000167.1:0-4418 GCA_038059415.1 Elusimicrobiota bacterium
ACCCGCGTCGGCGAGCGCGCCCGTATCGCGTCCGCTCGCGGCCGCACTTCCGCCGTCGCCCGGCGTCGTGCTCTCGTCACCACACCCCACCAGCGCGACCGCCACGAGAACGAGAAAGAGTTGACGCATGCGCCGACTCTATCGCCTCGAGCCTACTGCTCCTAGCCCTACCTTCGCACGCCGCGCCCCTGTTTGCTGCTGGCGCCCTTCAGTTTGCGCCCCGCGGTGGGCGCGCGATCCTAGTCCCTAAAGAAGCGATAGCCGCCCCCTGTTCGTCGCGCCCACGAGGCCTCCGCGGCGCGATCGCACGTCCGCGTCGGGCGTGACCCAGGTGATCTCGGAGCTGGTGGTGGTGCGTACGGTCCTCGTCTCGTCGTCGTCGTGGTGCGTTTGGGAGCTTGCCTGCGCGGGGCCTGATTGCGTCCGCGCAGGCTGCATTCACAAGGCGTCAAGCAGACGGAAGAAGTTCTGAAGTTCGGGTCGCCAAGCCAGTAGTCGGTACACGAGTTGACGGCCCGTACGAAGGATCTGCGCGGGCACGAGCATGAAGCGCTGCACGAAGGACCGGAAGTCCATTCGCAGTACGCGCTCGCGCTCGGCCTCGTGCTTCTCCCGCCATCGATTCGAGATCGGCAGAAGCAACGCGAGCCACGCCTTGAGCGACCACGCGAGTGAGGCGATGACCATGTACGCCCAGTTCGCTTCGAGCGTGTTGAGCGGCGCGTGCAGCGCGCGGACTTGGTTCTTGAGTTGGTCGAGCAGGTTCTCTTGGTTGCAGCGACCGTTGGCCTCACGGACGACTTGCTCGCACGTCATCTTGCGGTCGTTCGTGATGTAGAAGAAGTAGCGGTAGTTGTGCCCGAGGCACTGCTGGCCGCGCTCCTCGACGATGGTCTTGCGCAGCACGACGACGCGGTACTCGCGCTTCGCCTTCGTCGGCCGATACTCGAACTCAGCGAGGTCTTCGCGTTCGAGTCGCAGGTTGAGGTACTCGCGCTCGCGGACGATCTCTTCCTTGACGCGCACCGGCTTTGCTCGCTCCTCGCGGTCGAAGAGTTCGTCGGCCTTTCGCACCAGCTCGCTGTAGTCGTCGTCATCGACGTGATTGGCGCGTTTCACCAGCGCCTTGTTGGCATCGTAGCCAAAGACGAAGCGCACGCCGTCGTCGTCCCAGTGGTCGATATAGGCTGTTTGCGAGAAGTCGGTGTCTCCGCGCAAGAGGATGTCCCGCCAGCCCGCACGTCGACAGAGAGCGATCGCACGATCGAAGTACGCAGCCGCTCCTTCGTATGACGGGCGATTGCCACTACGGTTCACGATGAAGAGCGCCTCGCCGGTGTTCGCGAGCGTCACGATGAGCGGGTGATAGCCCCAGATCCCCTTGTACGAGACATCCATTCCCTGCTTGCACTCGCCGGTCGTCGGAACGATCGAGCCGTCGGCGTCGATGCGCGCCGTCTCCTCGAAGAACGCGGCAGGCTGCTGCTGCCACACGCCGACGCGCACGTCGTTCACGATGTCCATCAGCGCCTCGACGTGCTCGACGGTGAAGCGACGGCAGAAGTCACCCGCGGTCGTCGGGTCAGGAATCGTCCGCGCGCCGAGCGCATCGAGAAACGCCACGTCGTTGCGGCGTACCTCGATGTCGTCGAGCACGTGCCCGCCGCAGAGCGCGTTGTAGGCGATGTTCAGAATGTGATCGGCCTCGCTGTACGGGCGTCGCCTCTTCAAGATCGGAAGCCGCGTGTCGAGCGCGTCCACGAGGCCGACCTTGCGCGCAAGCTCGTGAATGGCGCCGATGCCGCCGCACGCCACCGCGTGCACGCGATCGGACATCTCGTAGCGGATCGCGCTCGCCCCGAGCTCGATCCCCTCGGCGCGAGGCTCGCGGCCGCCCTCCGCCTCGGCAAGCCGCGACCCGATCTTCCGCTGGGCAACTTCGAGCTGACGACGTACCTTCCTGTTCACCTGAAAGTCCTTTCGTTTGTGGTCTCGCAACCGACAAACGCTGGGGCTTTCAGGATTAATCCAACAAATCGCGCGGGGGACGCGCTTCTTTAGGGGCTAGACGAGACCGTCTCCGGGCCGTCGATCGACACGGCGTATTTCCCGAGCACGCCGGTAGAGTACTTTTGGACCGCGTCCTCCGTTGCCGGCTTCCCATCCGCCGCGTGGACCGTCTATTTCAACGATGGCAGCGCGTACCCCGACGGCGACGCGACCATCCGCCACCGCGTGCGCTGCGTACGCTAGGGCACTGGTTTCCCCGCTCAACACTGGTTCATGTTCGACGCGTCGATCGTGAAGAACGTCGGCGAGGGACTCTTCGCGCGAACGTGATCACCGCCCACGACTCGGGCGGGTTCAGCGGAACTTGGCGGACCGCATGAATTCGGCCCCGACCGCCGTCGCAATCGCCGTACTCGCGCAACGCCCTTCCCCCACTGTCCGATGACGAGCGCACCATGCGTGAACCCCGTTGCTCCTCTCCACCCCTGATCCCGCGGTAGCGAGTCGAGGGGGCGGTAGGTGATCGCAATCGTTAAGGATTGCGCGAAGCGGGTCGCACCTGGCGGGTGAAGAAGTTCCTGATGTAGGGCGGGGGCTCGTCCCCCGCCGAGCGCTCGGTTGGCCCCAGGCTCTGGCCCAGCGTGGCCAGGCACCGACCGACGCCGATGCAAATCGTACGCGCCGATGAAATTTTGTCGGATACCGTGCGTTGATAACTGCATGGTGATTCGACGAAAGCGCGATCCACGCACGGCGCAAGCGCCCTTGCCGTTCGAGTATCAGGTGGTGCCCGACGCGCAGGCGGCGGCGTTCACCGCGCATGGCGGCTTGCCGCTGGTGCTCGACACGATGCGCATCACGGGCGTGTCAGCGGCGATCGAGCAGGAGCTGCACTTTCGCAAGCGCCAGAGCGGCTACAGCGAGCGCGAGCTGCTCGAGGCGATGGTGTTGCTGATCGCGGTGGGCGGCGAGTGCATGGAGGACATCGCAGCTCTGGGCGAGGACCGCGCGTTGCTCGAGCTGCTGGGCGTCGAGAAGCTGCCATCACCCGATGCGCTGCGCGCGGCGCTGCTCAGCTTCCACGACGAGAGCAAGCTCGAGCAGGCGCGCGCTGCGTTGGGCGACGGCGAGAAAGCGCTACTGGTACGCGCGAGCGAGCCGCTCAAGCAGCTGGGTCGCGTCAACACGGCGCTCATCGCAGCGATGAATCGCGCGCATCCGGCACCGATAGCGACACTCGAAGCAGACGCCTCGATCATCGAGAGCCACAAGCGGCAAGCGATGCCGCACTACGAAGGCGGTCGCGGCTATCAGCCGGTGGTCGTGTACTGGGTCGAGCACGACGCGATCCTGCACACCGAGTTTCGCGACGGCAACGTTCCGGCCGGCAAGGAGCCGCTGCGCGCGCTCGAGGACGCCGTCGCCGCGCTGCCGAGCGGAGTGCGTCGTCGCTTTCGCGGCGACAGTGCGTTCTACGAGTCGCACATGCTGCGCTTTCTGACGGACCCGACCAACGCATTCGAGCGCTTCACCATCAGCGCCGATATGGGCACCGACCTTCGCAAGCTCTGCGTCGCGGCGCCGTCAGACGCGTGGCGGCTGCTCGAGGAGCGCGCGAACGAATCGGTGTGGATCACCGAGGTCGTGTTCACGCCGGGTGAGTTACCCAAGAACGCACAGCCGCTGCGCACGATCGCGATCCGCTTCGATCCTCGTCAGAGCGAACTGTTCGACGGCGATGGAAATGCGCGTTCGACGAAGTACTTGGCCATCGTGAGCAACGACTGGGACGAGGACGCCGGCAAGCTCCTGCGCTGGCACTGGCAGAAGGCCGGCTCGATCGAGCGCGTGCACGATGTGCTCAAGAACGAGCTCGCCGCTGGTGTGCTTCCCTGCGCGGAGTTTGGAGCGAACGCGGCGTGGTTTCTCATCAACGCGCTGACGTACAACATCCTGAGCGCGCTCAAGACCTCCGGCCTGCCACCCGCGCTACACGACGCGCGTCCAAAGCGTCTGCGCCTGCGCGTCCTGAACCTCGGCGCGCAGCTCGTCTCGCACGCGCGGTCGTTGTTCGCGCGCGTCGCCGAGACGCTCGCCGCGGGAGTCGAGCTGCTGTCCGTGCGTCCGCGCCTCAGGCTCGACTACAGCGCGCCGAGCGGGTAGCCGCGCTCGCGTCGATGCCGGCTCTGCGATGAACGGTTGATCAGATCTGCTTGCTGTCGCGAGGCCCTGCCGGCCACGTACGTCCGCGCGTCCGGTGCGTCCCGTGCGATGCACCAGCGTCGGCGCGCACCTCTCGCTACGCGCCGCCGAGCTTGAAATGCAGCCTCCGCCGGCCTCCGACGCGCCCAAACGCGGGCTTTCGCTGTCGCCACGACCTCGGCAAGATCCTTGCCGCGGGATTACGG
>JBBTJN010000168.1:0-2037 GCA_038059415.1 Elusimicrobiota bacterium
CGTTGGGTTCTCATTCTCGGGGAAAACTTCCGAGACCTGGGTCATGCGCCCGGTGGCTATGACCAGCCTCAAGGAGGCCGATTTTGTAGGATAGCCCCACCCATGAAGCATGGCGCGCACCCGCATGAAAAGCCGCACCACCCGCATTGGCCGCTCGAGATATTGCTCTTCGCGTTCGTCTTCACGCTGGGCTGGCGTTCGGTGCACGTGCCTGAAACCTGGATTCATCTGAAGACCGGCGCTAAAATTTTCACCGAGCATGCCCTGCCCAAGACGGACCCGTTTGGTTATGGCTCGGCGGGCGGCGCGTGGACGACGGACTCCTGGCTGTTCGACGTCATCGCGGCTCAGCTCGACGCGCTCGGCGGAGTGAAGGCCGTCGTGTTCATGAAGAGCCTCGTGGCGGCGGCCGCATTCGCGCTTCTGCTGCCGATCAATCACGGCAGCCCGCTCGCGGCGGCATCGCTACTGGCGCTTGGTGCGTGCGCGGGCTGGACCGGCCTCGTCGAGACGCCGGCGGTCTTCGACCTTTTGTTCTTCGCGCTGCTCGTCAGCCTGCTGCGCCCGCGCCATCGCTTCCGCTGGTGGCAGGGGGCGGCGGCGGTGGTGGTGACCGCCCTGTGGGCGAACATCCACGGCGCGTCTTCGTTGCTCGCGCTGTGGCTCGTGGGTCTCAAGGTGTTCAAGGCATCCCTGCGCACCGCCACTCGTGAGCGCCTTGCCTACTGGGTGACGATCGCGGTCTGCGTGGCGGCTCTCTCCTGCAACCCGCTCGGCTGGTCCGTTCTCGGCCGCACGTTCGCGGACTCGACTACGGTCGGCGGCGGCTGGCCGGCGGATTGGTTCTCCCTTTACACGCTGTTCGCGATTGCGGAGTTGGTCTCGTGCTGGTACACGCTTCAGCAGGAATTCGTGACGACCGTGGCCGCGACGACCGTCGTCGTCCTCTCGCTCGTCCTGCCGGGCCTGCGCCCGCTGGCGATCCTAGCGGCCTGCCCTGTCATCGCGTTGGCGCTCGGGCATTGGCTCAAAGCCCGTTCCGATACCTGGCCGCGGGTGATGCGCTGGGCGGTGTTCGCCGGCTTTCTGCTCGCGGCCTACCAGCACTTCGTGGCGGTGCCGCTGTCGCGCGCGCGCGGCTACGGCTCGCCCATACTCTCGGGCGCGGTGCACTATCTGAAGTCGAACGCCGTGCGCGGCCGGATGTTCAACGAGCCTGAAACGGGCGCCGAGTTGATAGGCCTGTCTGAGCGGCCCGTTTTCGTGGACGTGCGTGCGGGAGTGTACCCGGCGTCGTTTAAACGCGAGGCCGCGGCCTGGCCGCGCCTGTTCCGGCAGCTCGACATGGTGTACCTCTTCGATTACGCGGTCGTGCGCAACCGCCGAGCGGGCGCGCCCGCGCGCATTATTGATGATGACCCCGGTTGGATTCTAGGCTACGCCGATGACCACGCGCTGGTCTATTTAAAAAAGATCGGCGTGAACGCCTGGCTCGTTCCCTCCAAGTCGTCGCGCCTCGTCGTGCCGAACCGGATGTGGCCGGATGCTCTTGATCCTCTTCTTGCCGATAAGAGCAAGGCGGGCAAGGTGCTGCAGGAGATCGACCGATGGCTCGTCCAGACCCCGGACTGCGTGCAGGCTTTGATTTGGAAGGCCTACGCTTTGGGACGGCTCGGCCTGTCCGACAAGGCCGACCGCCACCTCGATCTCGCGCGCGAACGGCCGTCCCTTCGTCGCGATCCGGAGCTGCTGGCCGCCTATGCCTTCGCGCTCGAGGTTCGGGGACGCGTCCCGGAGGCCAGAGGCGCGTATCACTCCGCCCTTGAGTCGGCCCGGAGGCTCGATGAGTTCCGCGTCGAGGCTGAAATACTGCCGCGCCTGGCCGCCCTCCAGAGAAAGCTTGGAAACGAGGAAGCCGCTCGCCAAACCGAGGCCCGGGCCAAGTCCCTGCCTGCGCCGATCGAGCCCGAGGAATGAGCCCGAGCAGCTCTGACGAATCGGTGATTTTTCGCACCTTACTACCGACGTAGCAGCTCC
>JBBTJN010000169.1:0-1761 GCA_038059415.1 Elusimicrobiota bacterium
TTAACGCGTCACCCGGCGAGATTCTTCATCACGGAAAACAGCAGATCGAAGTCGGGGTCATCGAGACGCAGGCGATATAACATTTGTCTTATACGGCGCTGCCGGACTTCCGTGATCCGCGACGAAGCCGCGAGACGGGGCTGAACGTAGTCCCAGAGGGCCATCATGCGGTCCAAAGACGCCACCGGCGGTTTGACCGGAAGCTCCCCTTGCGTCGACGCCGTCAGCGAAAACAGCGCCACCGCTACGGCCTGCCCCAGGTTGAGGCTGACTCCATTTTGGCAGGGGATACGGGCGAGATGAGGGCACAGAGCCGAATCAGCGCGCGAGAGGCCAGCGGACTCTCGCCCGAAGACGAGGGCCGTGCACCCCTCCAAGTTCAGGGACGCGGGAACGGCGGGCAAGGTGAACTCGTCCTGGCGCAAGGCCGTCGGACGGCGGCTGAAGGCGATCGCCGTGTCGCAGCCGCGCAACGCCCCCGAGAGTTCTTTCTCGAAGAGGATCCCGTCGAGTATGTCCGGGGCGCAGACGCCGGTGACGCGAGCTTCCGCGGGCAAGGACTTCCATGGCGATGACGCCACCACGAGGTCCGCGACGCCGAACGCGCGCATCGCGCGGGCGACGAAGCCCACGTTCAGCGGATTCTCCGGATCGACCAGCACGACGCGAAAAGCCATCAGAGACAATGATAGCATCTCGTTCGTCGCGATATCCGCGCCCTCGCTCCGCCTCCCAAACGCCGCGTCCGGCGGCGCGAGGGCGCCCTTCCCGTCGAGGGAAAGGCGCCCCTTGCGCCCGGAACCTAGTCGTCGTCGCCGTGCTCGGGTCCGCCGCGCATCCTGTGCCCATGCTCCTTGCGCGCGACCAGCATCTTCGCGCGCTGGATCGGAGTCAGGATGGAGGTCAGAGAGGCCTCAAACTTCTCCGCACTGGCGCGCATTGCCCGGCGCGCGACGACGATCTTATCAAGCGTCGCTGCAAGGTCCTTTTCGGGGGCCTTGTCCTCGAGCTGGTCCTCCAGCTTGCGCATCAGCGTTGAGATCTCCCCCATCGACGCGGCGGACACGTCGCGCTTCGCCCGGTGCGCGGCCTTCAGCTGAGCCCCTTGCTCCTCGGATATCCCGAACTTCTCGCGCATACGCTCGAGGAAGTTTTCCTTACCGCCTTGTTCGCCGTGCGACTCAGGCTTGCCCTCCGCGCGCGACATCGCCGGCAGCATCAGAGCGCCCGCCAGCAAGCCCGCCGTCGTCACCATCGTCATGATCCGTTTCATCGGCACTACCTCCCGGGCCTCTTGGGCCCTCGGGGGTTAGACGACGGCGGGGCGGCGGAAGTGTCGGCGACGCGAGCGGCGCACTAGGGCAGTCCGATGGGCACGCGCATGGGAGCGGACGGAGGGCTGATCAGGCGTCCCCAGCAATCGGCGCTTTCGGCGGCCACGATCTCCGCGGCGCGAGCCATGTCGTCCTCTCGCTTAGCCAGGCTCTTCTGCACGACGCCTTTCAAATCGTCGATATCGTAGAGATAGACTCCCTCGGCCTGAGCGACCTCGGGCGCCACGTTGCGCGGCATCGCGATGTCGATGATGAAAAGTGACCGGCCGCCGCGGCGGCGCGACAGGGCAAGCGCTCCTTGCCCGTCTAGCAGGCAGCGGTCGGCTCCCGTGGAGAAAACCGCGATATCCGCCTGGTCCAGCCGGTCGAAACCTTCCGCGAGAGTGACGGGCTCGCCGCCGAGGTCGGCGGCGAGGGCCTGGGCTTT
>JBBTJN010000170.1:0-1251 GCA_038059415.1 Elusimicrobiota bacterium
CGACTACGCGGGCAACAACTGGACGCGCAACCAGACCCCGACGGTGACCTACGACGCCAGCGAGCCCACGGCCGGCATCCAGGTTCCCGTGAGCGGCGGGTTCTACAACACCTTGGCCACGATCTCGGGAACGAGCGTGGATAACGTCGTGGTCTCGACGATCGCGTTGAGCATCCAAGACGTGAGCATCGCCGCGCCTAACTGCTACAGCGAGGCCTCCGGCCTCTTTGACGCGGACTGCCCGCCGGATACGGACGGCTGGTTCCCGGCCAAGGGGACGGTGGGGGCGTGGACCTACAGCGGTATCACCTGGACAGCGCTGCATCAGTATATCGTCACGGCGCGCGCCACCGATCCTGCGGGCAACGTGCAGAGCGTGTTTGCGCTTCACACCAGCTCTAATCCCTTCACCTATGTCACGACCGCCCAGGCGCCGACGGCCGGCATCTTAAACCCCAACGCCGCTCGCCAGAACAACCTGCTCAGCGCGGGATTGACGACGATCTCTGGCACGGCGGCGGTGAACGAGCCCAACAAGCTTGCCATAGTGGAAGTGCGCGTGCAGCAAGCGGAGGAATTAGAGTACTACTGGAATCCGGTGAATCAACAGTTTGAACTCGACCCCGTGACGCAGGCCGAGCTGGCCTGGACGACAGCGGCCTACGTGACCGATTGGACGAACTGGACCTTGTCTAGCGCCGTGGTCTATGAGGATGGGGCGCAATACCGCGTGATCGCGCGGGCGCGCGACAGGGCTGGCAATTACGTCGTCAACTATACGACCAAGACCGTGATCTATGATGCCACCGCGCCGCTGACGTACGTGGCGAGCCCGGGCAACGGCAGCGTGATCAACTCTTTGACGATCAGCTCTGGCACAAAGGTGGATCAAACGGGCAACGGTCAGAACTTGGGGACGGTGGGCGATGTGCAGGTGCGGTTTAAGCGCTTGTCTGGCACGCCGTCATGCTGGAACGGCGCGGCCTGGCTGGGCTGCCCGCAGACGATGGCGCCGCCCACTAATATCCAGGTCTGGGAGTCGTCCTGGACGATCAACCCCACCAAACTGCCCGGTTATACCGATGCCAATGATCTGACCTCGGGAACGTCCTACTATATCACCAGCTCAGGCACCGACAATGCCGCTCCCACGGGCAACGTGGAGGCCTTTGACAGCATTTACGGCTCGACGTTCGTCTATAACGCCGATCCGCCCGTGAGCTCGATTGCCGCGCCGCTTAGCGGGGCCTA
>JBBTJN010000171.1:0-3614 GCA_038059415.1 Elusimicrobiota bacterium
GCGCCCGCTGTTCGACGGCCTGTTCGGCCGCCGCCTGTTCGGCCGCACCTCCTACTTCCGCGCCTCCGATCAGGACGCGGTGCTCCTGGCGACCGGCGTGGACCCCGAGATCCTCCTGCGCTCGAGCTCGCAGTGGCGCGAGCCGCGACTGCTCCCCGCCGGTTGCGCCGGAGGCCTCGAGATTTTCGCGCGCGACGGCTGGCGAACGGTCCCGGACGATCCCGCAAGAGAACTCTGCTCCCTGCGCGCCTCCCATTGGGCGACGGGCACGCCCGAAGGGCTGGCCGGCTTCAACGTTCCTCTCCTGCGCGCACGCACGCCCGACGGCCGTGGATTTACGGTCGGCGAGCGCCGCGGCAGAGAGCGCCTCGTGCGCGTGGACGGCAGAACTTCGTTGCTGCGAATTCCCGCTGCCGCGATCGAATCGACGGCCGCCGATTTGATAGGCTCGGTCCCATGATCACGCGCTCTCTCGTCACCGGCGCCACCTCCGGCCTCGGGCGCGAAACCGCCGTCCAACTCGCCCGCCGCGGCTGGCGCGTCGCCGTCAGCGGGCGCCGCCGGGAGCGCCTCGAGCAAACCTCGCGGCTCGTGAAGGAGGCGGGCGGCGAGCCGCTGATCCTGTGCGGTTCAGTGACGGAGCCCGCCGAGGTCAAAAATCACTACACCGCGATCAAGGCCGCCTGGGGCGGCCTCGACTACGCCGTGCTCAACGCCGGCGTCGGCGACATGATGGACGCCAAGGAGTTCAAAGCCGAACCCGTGAAGTGGACCTTCGACGCCAATGTCTTGGGTGTCTGCCACTGGATGGAGGCCATGCTCCCGGACATGCTCGCCCAGAAATACGGAATCATCGCGGGCGTGTCGTCGCTGGCGGGTTTTAGGGGCCTGCCCAAGTCCGGCCCCTATTGCGCGAGCAAGGCCGCGCTGATCACGCTCCTCGAATCCGCGCGCGTGGACCTCATCGGCACCGGCGTCGCCGTCGTGACCGTCTGCCCCGGCTTCGTGCGCAGCGAGATGACCGACCGGAACAAGCCCGGCACGATGCCCTTCCTGATGGAAACCTCCGACGGCGTCGCCGCGATGCTCGTCGGCATCGACGCGAAGCGGCGCGTCGTGCACTTCCCGTGGCAGATCTCCTACGCGAGCAAGTACATCCTTCCCGCGATCCCCGACTTCCTGTACGACTTGATCGCGCACGCGTTGGCGCCGTGGCGCGCTAAGAAACCCACGGCCCGCTGATGCCCGCGGGGGACAAATTGATATACTCCAAATACGCCAATGACCACACCACACGACTCGACTGCTGAAGACCTCGCCGAAATCTCTCCACTGGGGACCGACGAGGCTCCTCCCGTATTGAACACCACACCGTGCGCCGATCCCGAAGCCTACTGCGTACCTCGCTCCCCGATCGAGAACGTCCTCCTGATCGACGGCGACAACGATCCGCACGTGCCCCCAGACGCCCGCGTGACGCGCGCCACCCTCGTGCGCGTATTCCTGCGCCCCGGCGCTTTGCTGCCGCGCAACCTCGAGAAGCCCCTGGCGCACCTGCCTAATTTCTGCACCGTGACCTCGCCGAAGGGCGGCGCCAACGCCGCCGACTTCGTCATGAGCCTGCACGCGGGCATGCTGCACGCCGTCCTGCCCTCGCACGTCCCTTTCCTCATGGTAACCAACGACGCGACTCTCTCGGCGATGGCCGCCGAACTTCAGCGCCTCGGGCGCGTCGCCACGATCTGGACCTCGCACCCCGACGCCGCGACGATGTCCGCGGAAGCGACCGGCCGCTACGAGTCCGCCGGCACCAAGCCCGCCCGCAATAACCGCGGACGCGGTGGACGCTCGCGCGCGGGCGGGCGCTCGCGCGCCGGAAGTTCTCGCGCCGGCTCCGTCGCTGCGGCCGCTCCGGCCGCCGTCGCTGCCTCGCGCCGCTCGCGCGGCGGACGCGGACGCTCGTCTTCACGGGCGGCGCGCCCGGAAACCCCCGCTGCGCCGGCAATCCTGCCGCCCGACAGCGGCGAGCCCCGCAAGACAGGCGGCAAGACGCTGTCCGAGGCCGCCTGGACATACGCCTCGCGCCTTCAGCGCATCAAGGACATCCCCTCGCGCGTGAAGACGCTGCTCAACGACATCAAGAATCGCGCCGGAAGCCACGGCTTTTCGCCCGAGGAAATTCTTGAGGAGCTCAAGCGCCATCACGGGGTGAAGGTGGACGCCCAAGGCCGGGTGCAGGTCGATAAGGTCAAGCCGGTTGAGCCCGAGGTGATCGTCGAGGACAACGCGTGAAGCGCCTCTCCGCCGCAATTCTCTCCATCCTCGTCTGGCAGTCCTCGTCCGCCGCAGGCGCGACCAAACCCAAGGCCGCGCTCTCGCGCACCGCGGGCAAGATCGTTAAATCGCTGTCCAAGCTCTCACCCGGCTCGGACGGTCCCGTGTTCCGCGAAGGGCGCGTGACGATTTTCGACAAGGCCGATCACACCGAGGAGTTCAAGGTCGCGCCCAAAACCCAGGTGACGCTCGACGGCAAGCCCGCCAAGTTCCAGAAGGCAGCCGCCATCGGCACGCTCGTGCTCAAGGCCCTCTACGACCCGAACACGAAGGAGCTCGCCTCCCTCGACCTCAAGTCCGTTCCCAAGCCCGATGTCGACGACTCCAGGCTCCCCGGCACGATAACCGGAGAGGTCGCCGGCACGGACGTCCTCAAGGGCGTCCTGTCCGTGCGTTGCGCCGACAAGTCCGTACGCGAGTTCATCGTGGCGGAAACGGCCAATATCCTGCGCGAGGCCGAGGGCAATCCCGCCGCGCACATCCCCCTCGAAGCGCTTCAGGTCGGCGACGCCGTCGAGGTCCGCTCGACGGACGGAAAAACCGCGCTCGAGATTCACGTCCGCGCCGCGCGCTGAGACCTAAGGCTTGCGCCTATGCCCGTCGAACGCCATCTGCGCTCGCTAGAGGCCGCCGTCGACGGTCCCCTGACCCTCGGCGAGTTCGTCCATCGCATGCATCACAGCGGCTTCGGACTGATCGTGATCTTCATCTGCCTGCCCTTTCTCCAGCCCCTGCCGATGGGGGGGCTCTCGACCGTATTCGGGCCGTTCGTGGCGCTGCTGGGCGTCCAGCTCGCGCGCGGCCGAAAGGAGATCAGGCTTCCGTCCTGGATCTCGCGGCGGCGCCTCGAGACGAAGACCATCCATCTCCTGCTCGGCGCCGCACGCACGTTTTTCGTTCTGGCGGAGAAGGCCTCGCGCCCGCGCTGGCGGGCGCTGGCCCGCAGCGAGCGCGCCGCCGGGGTAGGCATCGCGCTGTCGGGGGCCCTGCTCTCCCTTCCGTTCCCGATCCCCTTGTCCAACGTGATCTGCGCCGGCCCCGCGACCTTGCTGGCGCTCGGGGGGCTCGAGGATGACGGCCTGCTCACCCTGCTCGGCTGGCTCGGCCTCGCCCTCTCGCTCTCATTTCACATCGGGCTGGCCCTGCTCGGCGCCGACGCGACGCGCGCGCTGGGGCGGACGGCTTTCTCCTGATCACAAATCACTCGACCTCCCCGCTTGAGTGGCGGATGTCCTTGCCGAGCACCATGAAGATCACGTCCTCGGCGATGTTCGTGGCGT
>JBBTJN010000172.1:0-4830 GCA_038059415.1 Elusimicrobiota bacterium
AATCGACTCAAAATCGATCGGGCTCACGCCCTTGTGGGTTCAAGTCCCACCGCCGGTACGCTTTCCCCGATGAAGAACCTTATGATCGCCGTCCTCGCCGCGCTGGTGAGCGCCGCCGCCGCTCCTCTGCTCGCGGGCCCGCGACTGTGCGGCAACGGCCTGCCACCCAAGCTCTCGGGCGACCTGTTCTCTCCCGCGGAATGCTCGACCGGGACAAAGCCCACGGCCATGCTTCCCGGCCTACCCATCATGCAGGAAGGCAAGGAGGTCAAGACCGACCTCAAGGACGTCGATGGCCGCTGGGAAGGCAGCTTGGTCCACGCCCTCGGCCGCTACGAGTTCCTGCTCACGGTCAAGACGGGCTGGGGCGGCAAGACTGATCTGACCTTGGACATGAAGGAGCTTCAGTTCCATGAGCGCCTGAGCGACCGGCTGACGCTCATTCCGGCGAAGGACCGCGGCGCCTACGAAGCGACGCTGACCACGACCATTGTCCCCGACACCTCGCTGAGCGGAAGCGCGCAGATCGGCGCGGCCGTCCCTCCCGAAGACGCGGCGGGCAAGGCTCTTCCCGCCGATCGCCAGGCGAACTTAACCTTCTCCAACGGCGCCGTCCACCGGGTCTACTTCGCGCTCAAGACCAAATCGGAGATGCGCGTACGCGCATTCTCCGCAATACCGGGCGCCCCTCTCCAGAAGTTCGAGCTCGTGCTGAAGAAAACGAAGCGCGCGGCGCTCTGATCAGCGCGCGAGAGTCGAACCGCGCACGAATTCGACGCCCTCCTTCTCGTACTTCGGCATCTCTTGCTTGAGGCAGTCAAACGTCGTGCGGAAGTAATGATGCCCGATCGTGATCGCCGAGCCCGTCTTGCGCGCGTGCGCGACGGCCTGCCTGAGGCCCTTCACGCAAAAGGCCTGGGTATGAAGCTCGGCCGTGTCGAGGAAAACGTAGTTCATCGCGGCCGGGATGCCCGCCAGCTTCGCCTCGGCGTAGGCCACGCTTTTCTCGGAGACCTTGGAATCAAGAAAGTACAGGCCCGTGGGCTTGAGCTGGGCCATGAAGGCGTTCATGAGAGGCCGGTTCTGCGTCCCGCGGTACGACCGGTGGTTGTTGAGGCCTTTGGCGTTCGGGATCTGCTTCATGGCTTTCTCGAGAAGCTTCAAGGTTTTGATCGCGTCCCCGGGGTCCACTTTGTCTTTTGCCAGCTTCAGGGATTGGAACGGGTCGAACGGGTAGTGGATGATCAGTTCCTTGCTCGCGGTCGCGCAGACGAGAGTCGCCACCTTCTTCGTGCGAGGCGACTCGGGCATCACCGCAAAGGTCATGGTGCCGGCCTGCGCCATCCACTCCTCGTCGGACGGGGTTTTCTTGTAGTTCAGGCCGAAGTCATCGATGATGACGGCTACTTGCGGCGCGCCCGCGGCCGGAAGAACGAATAGCAGGACGGCGAAGATATATTTACTCATGATTCTCCAAGGCCAGGCGGCCGAGTTGCCAAGGCAAAATCATCGCAATGGCATTTAATGCGAGCCACCCCGCGCCCGAATAGAGCGCGATACGGGAATTCCAGACGCCCGTGCCGAAGCGCTCGGCGAAGTGCATCTGCATGGGCGCGGCGAGCGCGGCGATCGTGAAGCCGACGTAGAACAGGCAGGCGGCCATGTAGACGAAGCCCCCCACCGACGACTCGATCTGGTGGATGTTCGCGACCAGGAAGTTAGGGAACAGCGCTCCGAAGCCCACGCCCATGATGCAAATCGCGAGGCTTATGGTCAGTAGCGCGCCCAGCGACAGCCATGACGTGAAGCGATCGGCCTCGAGTATCCAGTTCGTCATCAAGGCCAAAGTCGCCGCGATCGCGAGTATCGGCGCCAGGGAGAACGCGAGCTTCTCGCGCATGACCACCCCGATGTCGATCGGCGCGCTGCGCAGCACCCACCAGGATCGCCCCTCGAGGCTGATCGCGGGGAAGGTGAAGCGCAGACCCAAGGCCGCGAGGACGAAGCCCGCGGCGCCGACGTTGAGAAACGACACCAGGCTCTTGAGCTCGGCCGAATCCAGAGGAAGACGGCGGATGCTGAAAAGATACACGAACACCAACCCTGCGATCAGGACTATCTGGGACCAATGTTTGACGTCCCGAAAGAATATCGTTCGCTCCTTCCAAAAAAGGGCGGCCGCGGAGGTTGCCCCAAACAGGCGTTGTTCCGCAAGAAGCTCGAAGGAGTGCTCTCTCTTGCGTAAAGCTCCGTCCTGGGCGCCGCTATATCCGATGAAGTAAATTTTTCCGGCGAGGGCCACCAAAAGGCCGTAGACGGCCGCGGCGGCAAGCCACAAGCCCCCCGTTCGCAGCGCCCACCCGCTCCAATGCCCCTGCGCCGCCATCCGCAACGCCTCGCAGAGCCACCACGAGGGCAGGTACGGCGCGGTCGGCGCCTGCAAGAAGTTCAGGTACTCGGCGACGACCTTAAGCGCGTCCGGGCGGACCAGTTTCTCGGGCTGGGCAAAGCGCACCAGTCCGTAGACGACCGTGAGCGACAGGCTCGAGAACATCCAGACCACGTCGCGAGTGCGCGAGGACGGGAAAAGGTAAAGGAGAAACAATGTAAAACCGATCCCACAAAAGGCAGCCAGGAGCAAAAATGGCGGAAGCGAGGCCGAGAACGCCAACAAGTAGCCCCTCCCAAGGCTGAGCACGCGCATGAGCGCGATGATGTAGGGGACCAGGATGAGGCCGATCATCCAGGACGCGAGGACCGCGCTCTCAAGCGACTTGTCGAGGAACACCATGCGCTGGCTGATGGGCGCATTGAGGAGGAATTTCAGATCGGAGGAATAGAACAAGGTCGTAAGCGCGGTCAGCAGGCTCGAAACGACGACCATCGAGAAAGTCATCAGCAGAAGCATCGCCGTGAGCTTCCAGGTCAGCAGCAGCCCGATCAACTCCACGGCGGCAAGGTACTTGAGCAGGCGAAAGAAGCCGTAATGCAGTCCGAACAAGAGCCCGAAACCCGCCGAGCCGAACGCGGCGTTGCGGACCCATTCATAGCCGGTCCAGTGTCCGATCGTATTGGTCAAGGTCCTCGCACGTCGGCGCAGGAGCGAGCCGAGCATGCTAAAGGTAGCGAAGCAAGGTCGTAAAGGAATCGCCGCCGGTCAGACTCAAGAAGATGCTCTCGAGGTCCTGGCCGCTCGTATCGGACCGCGCGCGCAGCTCCTTGAGCGTGCCGCAGGCGATCATCCTCCCGCCGATCATGATGCCGATACGGTGGCACAGCTTCTCGGCGATTTCGAGGACGTGGGTGCACATGAAGATCGCGGTACCTCGCTGCGCGAGGCGGGTGAAGATGTCCCTGACTAGACGTCCACTCTTCGGGTCTAGGCCGACCATCGGCTCATCAAGCACGAGGACTTTGGGGTCATGCAGCAAGATGCCGGCGAGCACCAGCTTCTGGCGCATACCGTGCGAATAGCTTTCGAGCAGTTCCCCGCCCCAGGGCGTCAGCTCGAACATCTCGAGCAGATCGGGGACGCGCTTGCTCATGTCGCAGAGCGGCACGCCATACAGCTCGCCGACGAAGCGCAGATACTCCGCGCCGGTAAGCTTCGGATACACGAAGGGCTCGTCGGGGACAAGGCCCATCAGGCGTTTGGCCGCGATGGGGTCTGAAGCCATGTCGCGGCCTCCGATGAGGACGCGTCCGGCGGTGGGCTTGAGCAGGCCGGTCATCATCTTGACCGTGGTGGTCTTGCCGGCGCCGTTAGGACCCAGGAAACCGACGATCTCGCCGGGCCGCACCTCGAGATTGAGGTCCGAAACGGCCGCGTAAGAGCCGAAGCGCTTGCCGAGGCCTTCGAGTCGGATCACGCCGTGACGGCGCGCCGGCCCTTGAGCATCTCCTTAGCGCGGGGCACCGTCAGGCGCTGCGTGAAGTCGTGAAAGCGCTCATCGATGAGCTCGCGCTCCAACGCCTCGATGTTTTTCGTCGAGAAGTCCTGGACGTTGAACGAGGCCAGCGTCGTGCCGTAGGCCATCGCGCGCTTGAGGTGCTCGATGTCCTTATAGGAGTTTGACGCTGCGAGATAGCCGAGGAAGCCGCCGGCGAACGTGTCGCCCGCGCCCGTCGGATCCTTGATTCGCGCCAACGGGAACGCGGGGAAGACGAAAAACTTGGCGCCGGCCATCATCAGCGCGCCGTGCTCGCCCTTCTTGATCACGACGACGGACGGGCCCCAGTCGCGGAGCACCTCGGCGGCCTGTAGCGCATTCGGCGCGCCCGTCAGCCTCATCGCTTCCTGGTCGTTAGAGAAGAATATGTCCACCTTGGAAAGCAGCTTCTTGATCGACGCGGGCTTCGATTCGATCCAGTAGTTCATCGTGTCGCAGGCCACGAGCGCGGGCCCCTTCATCTGAGCAAGCACCTCAGCCTGGAGCTCGGGATCGATGTTCGCGAGGAACACCACCGGCATCTTGCGCTGGGCCTCGGAGAGGACCGGTTTGAACTCCCTGAAAACGTTGAGATGCGTGGCGAGGGTCTTGGCGACGGTGGCGTCCCTGCCGTAGCTGCCCTCCCAGCGGAAAGTCTTGCCCTTCGCGGCCTTCATGCCCGCGAGGTCCACGCCTCGGCGCTCAAGCGTGCTGCGATGCTCGCGCGGGAAGTCCTCGCCGACGACGCCGACGAGGGCGACCTCGGCAAAGTAGCTTGCGGCGAGCGCGAAATAGATGGCCGAGCCGCCGAGCGCCTCGACGCTCTTTCCGGCAGCGGTCTTGACTGAGTCGAGCGCGACGGAGCCGACGACGAGTATGCCGCTCATGAGTTCGCGCCTCC
>JBBTJN010000173.1:0-1876 GCA_038059415.1 Elusimicrobiota bacterium
AGCTTCGTAAGTCGCGCAAGCTCTTCGCTCAAGGAATGGGAAGGCCCATTGTCTTTCGTTGTTCCGGCCTGCGGAGACTCAATGGTTTCGGCACGTGGCGCATCATGCGAATGGATATGAATGGGAGTGTCTACAGATGGGGCAAGCCACGCATCAAGGTGGCTGTTCGTAGCGCGAATAAAAACCGGGTCTTCCGCCAATAGTGTTCGGCACGTCTGCTGCGCGTTCATGACGTAGTCGTCCAGCATCGAGGAAGAGCGTCACGCAAAGCCGCCAAGGCGCAAAGGTCGCCACAAGGCATCCCGCCTTCCCGCGATAGTTATCCACACTTTCATCAGGTTTCCTGGCTTCTTGCCGATGACTCTGGTAGCCCACCCTGGCCACCGGAGGTTCGACCTTGGCACGCGGACGCCCCAAGCAGAAGCCCGTTCGACAAGAGGACCTCGATGGCTTCCACTACTTCCGCGCCATTGGGCCTTTGCTGGAGGCGCTGCGCGGCCACAAGGACGTACCCAACCGTACGCTGCACTACGACCAGTACGTGTCTCTGCTGCTGTTCTACTTCTTCAATCCGGTGCTCACCTCCCTGCGAGGGATTCAGCAGGCATCGCTGCTGCCCAAGGTTCAGAAGAAGCTCGGAATTGCCAAGACGAGCCTGGGCTCGCTCTCCGAAGCGGCTCGCGTCTTCGATCCGGAACCCCTGGCCGAGATCATTCAGGAGCTGGCGGACAAGGCGCCGAACGTGGTCAAGGTCGACGAACTGGACAAGCTCGGTAAGGCTCTGACCGCGGTGGACGGTTCGATCCTCCAGGCCCTCCCGAAGATGGCCTGGGCCCTCTGGTGCGATGAGCAACACCGGGCCGCGAAGCTCCACCTCCAGTTCGAAGTCCTCAAGGGGGTGCCCGCACGCGCGGACCTGACCGCCGGGCAGGCCTCCGAACGCGCCGTCCTGCGCAATAGCCTTGAGGCCGGTCGGCTCTACGTCATCGACCGGGGCTACGTCGAGTACGGGCTCTTCCAGGCGATCCTGGACGTGGGCTCCAGCTTCGTCGCTCGTGTGGGTGCCAACGCCGTTACCGAGGTCGTCGAAGAACGAACGCTGACCGAAGCGGATCGGGCCGCCGGCGTGCTCAGCGATCGGCTTGTCCGCGTGGGCTGCGAAGCCAACCGCGGCAAGCTCCAGGATCCCGTGCGTATCGTCGAGGTCCGCCTCCCGGCAGACCCCACGCGACCGGGAAGCCAGGGCCCGGCGTCCAAGGACGTCACCCTGCGGCTGGTCACCGATCAACTCGACCTGCCCGCCGAGATCATCGCCTTGTGCTACCGGCTTCGATGGACGGTGGAGCTTTTCTTCCGCTGGTTCAAGTGCATCCTGGGTTGTCAGCACCTGCTCTCCACAACGAAGCGCGGCGTGACGATCCAGGTGTATGCCGCGCTCATCGCGTCGCTCTTGGTCAGCCTCTGGACCGGCCGCAAGCCGACCAAGCGTACCTTCGAGCTGTTGTGCTTCTACTTCCAGGGCTGGGCGAGCGAGGAAGACCTCGTCGCTCACCTGGGGAGCCTGAAGTTCTGGGAAGACACCGCGCAAAACGCCTGAGCCGCCGACCGGGATTCCCTCGCCCCATGGTGCGCCCACGGCGACGGTCTGCCCACCATTCGCCGATCCGGGCTCCTTACCCCGATGCCTTCCTTGGCGTTCTTGGCGTTCTTGGCGTTCTTGGCGTCTTGGCGTGAGCCTTCTTCTTCCGGGATGGTTCGTTGTCGTTCCGCGGTACGGAGAGCAACTTCAGCGCCGAACACTATTGACCATAACCATGTTTTTCCATAATGAGCGACGCGGCTTCTTGGCGTGCCGTAGACGCTAAGAACTTCATAG
>JBBTJN010000174.1:0-7200 GCA_038059415.1 Elusimicrobiota bacterium
GTCTCGCGCAGCAGGCGCTTGAGGCGGTTGCGCCTGACGGCGTTGCCGACCTTCGCGCTCACGGAGAGCCCCAGACGGGGCTCCCGTTCGGCGGCGTCGACGCGATGCCAAAGGATGAGCGAGCGTCCGACGGTCTTCTTTCCGGATTGGAAGACCCGACGGAACTCTCTTCGCTCCTTGAGGCGAGCGTCGTCGCCGAAACCAGGGGGCGGCGTCAAGCCTTCTTCTTGATTAAGACGGTGCGGCCTTTGGCGCGACGGCGGTTGAGCGTCTTGCGGCCGCCGGGCGTGGACATGCGCGCGCGGAAACCGATTTTCTTCATGCGTTTGCGATTATGCGGCCTATATGTGGGGAGCATTGAGGGGCCATTATAGAAAAAATGCTAGGATCAAATCCATGAAAAACGTAGACAGCGAGCGCTCGATCTCCGTTTTGAACAAGGAAGAGCGCTCCTATCCCCCCCTCGCGGCTTTCGCCAAGACGGCGCTGATCTCAGGCAAAGCCGCCCGCGCGAAGCTCGATGCCTCCGCCGCGAAGTTCCCCGAGCGCTTTTGGGACGCCGCCGCGCGGGAGCTGTTTTGGTTCAAGCCGTGGCGAAAGACGCTTCAGTGGAAGGTTCCCGACGCGAAGTGGTTCGTCGCAGCCGCCACCAATCTCTCCCACAACTGCCTCGACCGTCATCTCGACGGCCCGCGTCGCAACAAGGCCGCGCTGATATGGGAAAGCGAGCCCGGCGAAGTTCGGACCTGCACCTATCTGCAACTGCACCGAGAGGTCTGCCTGTTCGCCAACGCGCTGAAAGGGTTGGGCGTCGCGAAGGGCGACCGCGTCGCGATCTACATGCCGCTCGTGCCCGAGGCCCTCGTTGCGATGCTCGCCTGCGCGCGCATCGGCGCCGTGCATGGCGTAGTGTTCGCGGGCTTTTCGGCCGAGGCCCTGCATGATCGTCTCAACGACGCGGGAGCGAAGGTCGTTGTCACCGCTGACGGCGGCTGGCGCAAGGGTGCAATTTTGAGACTGAAGGACGCTGTCGATGATGCGCTGAAGAGGGGCGCGCCGTCGGTACGCGCCGTTGTCGTGCTTAAGCACGCAAACATCGAGATCACGATCAACGACGGACTTGACTACTGGTGGCATCGACTGATGGCGAAGGCCTCGCCCGTCTGTCCCGCGGAGAAGCTCGACAGCGAACATCCTCTGTTCATCCTTTACACGTCCGGCAGCACGGGCAAGCCTAAGGGAATTCTGCACACGACCGGAGGCTATATGGTGCAGACCGCCTGGACGATGAAGCATGTCTTCGATTTGAAGGAAACCGACATATTCTGGTGCACGGCCGACATCGGCTGGGTCACCGGCCACTCGTACCTCGCATACGGGCCGCTACTCAACGGCGCCACCGCCATGATGTATGAGGGGGCGCCGCTCACGCCCCAGCCCGACCGCTTCTGGTCCATCATCGCGCGTCACCGCGTGTCCGTGTTCTACACCGCGCCGACCGCGATCCGCACGTTCATGCGACTGGGCGACGAGCACCCGAAAAAACACGACCTGTCCTCGCTGCGCCTGCTCGGCACCGTCGGTGAGCCGATAAACCCGCAAGCGTGGCGCTGGTACAGGAAACTCATCGGCGGCGACCGCTGCCCGATCGTGGACACGTGGTGGCAGACGGAGACGGGCGCCATTATGATCTCTCCTCTTCCGGGTGCGACCGCCGCCAAGCCGGGCTCGGCCACGCTGCCTCTTCCAGGCATCGATGCCGACGTCGTGGACATGACGGGCAAGCCCGTGCCCCTGGGCTGCGGCGGCTATCTGGTCATCCGCAAGCCGTGGCCGGGAATGCTGCGCACGATATGGGGCGACGCCGAGCGCTACCGTGCGCAATACTGGTCGCAGATTCCGGGAATGTACTTCACCGGCGACGGCGCGCGCAAGGACAAGGACGGCTATTTGTGGATCCTCGGCCGCATCGACGATGTGCTCAACGTTTCGGGGCATCGGCTGTCGACTTCGGAGATCGAGTCGGCTCTGGTCGGCCATCCGTTCGTCGCGGAATCGGCGGTGGTGGGCCGTCCCGACGAGCTTCATGGCCAGGCGGTCGTCGCGTTCGTCACGCTGAAGGGCGGCCGGGTTGCGTCCCCCGAGCTCAAGGAGGTCCTGCGTGAATTCGTGGCGCAGGCGATCGGCTCGATCGCGCGTCCGTCGGAAATCCGTTTCACCGACTCCCTGCCCAAGACGCGTTCGGGCAAGATCATGCGACGGCTTCTGCGCGAGATCGCGACGGGGGGTGCTGTGCGCGGCGACGTGACCACGCTCGAGGACTTCGGCATAGTCGCCAAGCTGCAGCAGGATGAGGAGTAGACCCTGACCCAGCGGCTCATCGTCGCGGCGGCGCTCACCGCCGCGCTGTTATGGATTTTCGACTCGAAGCGTTCGCAGACCGCGCCGTTTGCCGCTCGCCTCGTCCTCTTCGGGCTCCTGTCCTGGGTCTTGCTCGGGTGGACGCTCAGCGTTCGCCGGTTCCCGGATGCGTTCCCCCTCGAGCTTCCCGCTGCGGATGCTTTAGCCCTACAGGTGAGCTCCCTCGTCCTCGGCGCGGCGGCTTTTGGCGCGGCGCGCGGGCGCAGCGGCTTGGCGAGCGGAGCGGCCTTCGGGCTCATCGCTTCGGCCGTCGGCTGGTGCGCCTCGCGCTGGCCTCAGCTCTCGCGCGCCATCGAGTTGTGCGGCGGCGTATTCCTCGGCGTCGTCCTGTCCGCTTTGCTGATGACGGCGCTGGCGGCGACTTGCGCGGCGCTCGCCGCGGCCCTGGTCCGCGATGATTGGCGGCCGTTGTCCAGGCGGATCATGCTTTGCCTTGTCGCGGTCTGGGCGCTGGCCACTTTCGGCGTATCGGCCGTTCTGTCTCGCACCAGGGGCTTCGGCCCGCGCTCGCTCGCCGCGGCCACGGGCGTGCCGACAAATCGCGACTCGCGCACGCTCGCCGTCGCCTGGCTGTACCCGTCGAGCGCACGCTCACACCGCGTCGACGCGCGGAAAATGTCCTCGGAAACGACGGACCTGGCAAGCGACAGCATCGACCGCATTGAGGCCTTTCTCGCCCGATCGCAGTTCCGGGGAGTGTTCATCGATGAGGCCCTCGCCGCCGTGCGGCTGGGCCGCATGCAATGGTGGGAGGAGGAGCGCGCGCTTGACGCTCTGATGATTTCGCTTCCCGGGCGCGTTCACCCCGATTACCTCCGCGCGCTCGAGCTGCTGCGCGCGGGCCCGATGACCGCGCAGCGCTACGCCAAGCTCGAGCAACTGGCGGCCGCTACCGGCCGCCGCGTCGAGGGTTTTGAGAAGGGCTCCGACGCTCAGCGCATCTTCGAGGGCTTCTCCGCGGCGTACGCGCGCTTCGGCGACGAGGTGAAGGCGCGGGAGTGGCTGACTCGCCTCGAGGGGCTCTGGGCCGTCAGCGACAAGCGCATCGAAGTCGGCCCGCTCGAGGACCTGCGCGAGGGGCGCGTCGAGGGCACGCTTCTGCTCGATGACCGCGGCGCGATCGGCCTGCGCGCGGGCCTGTTCCTGGTCTGGCGGAGCTCGGCCGCGCAAACAACCCATTACTGGCTGTCGGGCTCTCGCGTCCCCGACCAAGACGGCAAGTTCTATTTCGATGGCCTCGGGCCGGGACGCTACGTCCTCGCTTTGCTCGGACGTCCGGAAGATCTTCGCGGCGCGTTTTCCGGACTGCCGGGCGTATTCGAGGTGACCTACGATCGCCCCGATGTTCTTCTCAACCCGATCAACATCCGGCGCGAGCTCGGGCCCTCTACGGAGGGCTTCGGTCCCGGCGGGCTGCCTGAGGCCCGCGTTCCGGCCGTGGCGCAACCACGTCTCAGGCTCGGACGTTAGTTATAATCTCTCATGCCCGCAATCCTAACGCCGGCCTCGACTCGCGACGCGCTGGAACGCCGCTCGTTCTCCGAGCTCAAGGCGGCGCTCGCCGCCTCACCCGCGCGCCTTGCGAAGCTTTGGCCCGCGCTGACGCCGCTCGAGCGCGCCGCGTGTTGGCGCCTCCTGCCTTCGGGGGCGCTCGCCGCCGCGGCGAAGGCTCTTCCCGCCGCCGCAAGGTGGGAGGCCTACCTCGCTTCGTCCGTGGACTGCGTGGCGCCTTATCTCGAGGACGCGCCTCTCGGCGCCCGGGAATATTTTCGCGAGCCGACGCGCCGCGAGGCCGCCCTGCTGCGCGCGGGTATAGGCAAATGATCCTCAACGCGGGCGGCGTCGTCCTCTCCCGGCGCGCGTTGGGCGAGTACGACCGCCTGTGCACCGTGTTCACCGAGCATCTCGGCAAGATTGCGACGCGCTTCGTCGGCGTTAATCGCGCCAAGGGCAAGATGAAGGCGCTGAGCGAGCCCGGAGTGTGGGGAGAATACCGGCTCCATATTTCCTCACGCTGCGAATTGGCCAAGGCGGTCGGCGGCCGGCTCATCGGCACCTTTCCGGGCTGGCGCGCGGATATCGGCCGCACCTTCGACGCCCTCGCCTGCCTTGAGATGCTCGACAAATTGACTCCCGACTCTCAGCCGAGCCCGGAGAAGTACCGCCTTATCTGCGCCGTCCTCTCCGCCCTTGACGCGAGCCCAAGCGACTGGCTCGTCGCCTCCTTTGGGCTCAGGCTGGCCGATATGATCGGAGTGAGTCTTCGCGAGCGCGCGCCCGCGCCGTGCCGCGCCGTCTGGGGCGCGCTGCACGATGCGCAACCTGCGGCCTTAGCCGATCTGCCGCTCGACGCGACGGCGCTCGCCGCCGCGCTGCTGAGGCTTGATGAGCATCTCGCCGCGCACGCGGGCCGCCGGCTGCGCGCCTTCGAATTTCGCGACGCTTGGACCAAGTCTGATGCCCAGGGAGTTACCGCTTGTTGACCTTTCAAGAGATCATCCTCGAATTGCAGAATTTCTGGTCGCAGAAGGGCTGCGCCATCGTCCAGCCCTACGATCTCGAGAAAGGCGCGGGGACCTTCAACCCCGCGACCTTTTTTGGCGCGCTGACCGCGGCGCCCGCCCGCTTCGCCTACGTCGAGCCGTGCCGCCGCCCCGCAGACGGCCGCTACGGCGAAAACCCCAACCGCTTGGGCAAGTACTATCAGTTTCAGGTGATCATCAAGCCCGCCCCCGCCGGCATCACCGACATCTACTGCAAGTCGCTCAAGGCGATCGGCCTCGACCCCAAGAAGCACGACCTGCGCTGGATCGAGGATGACTGGGAGTCTGCGACGCTGGGCGCTTGCGGAGTGGGCTGGGAGGTATGGCTTGACGGTATGGAGATCACGCAGTTCACCTATTTTCAGCAGATGGGCTCGATGCCGCTCTCGCCGGTCTGCGTCGAGCTCACCTACGGGCTTGAACGCATCGCGATGCACCTGCAGAAAAAGAATTCCGTGTACGATATCGATTACGGCGGCGGGCTGACCTACGGCGACCTGCACAAGCCGCAGGAGCGCGAGCTGTCCCGCTACAGTTTCGAGACCGCGGACGTCGCGCTGCTGTCGCGCCACTTCAACGAGTGGGAGGCCGAGGGCGCGCGCCTCTGCGGTCTGGGCGACTCTCTTCCCGCGTACGACTGCGTCGTGCGCGCCTCGCACCTGTTCAACACGCTCGAGGCTCGCGGCGCCATCTCCGTGACCGAGCGCGCTCATTACATAGGCCGCATCCGCAACCTCGCCCGCAAGGTGATGGAGCTCTATATCGAGAAGAATACGCCCAAGATGGAGGCCGTATAAATGGACAAGAAGCTGAACTCCGTCGATTTTCTGCTCGATATCCACACCGAGCCGCTGCCCGCGCGCTTCGTCGCGCCCGCTCTGGACCAGCTCAAGCTCAACGCCGCAAAGTGGCTCGAGGGGAAAATCGATCACGGCGAGATCGCCGTCGCCGGCACCCTGCGCCACCTGATCCTCACCGTCAAGGGCGTCGCCGCCAAGGGCAACGACAAGACCGAGAAGTTCAAGGGGCCCAAGGAGCAGGCTTGGAGGACGTCCGACGGGATGTTCACGCCGGCCGCGGAGGGCTTCGCGCGCAAATACGGCGTCGAGCCCGGCGGCCTCAAGCCGGTCGAGGGAACGCTCTACGCCGAGGTCCATTCAAAGGGCGAGCCCGCCGCCTTCCTGTTCCAGGCGATGATTCCCGAGCTCATGAAGTCCTTGCAGTTTCCCAAGTTCATGACGTGGGAGGAGACCGGCTTCAAATTCGGCCGTCCGCTGCGTGCGCTGACCGCGCTGCTCGGCGACAAGGTCGTCGTCGTCTCGCTTGCCGGCGTGAAGTCCGGACGCTCGGTGTACGGCCACCCCGCGCTGGAGAAGCCCCCCGCGGCGCTGAGGATCCCCTCTCAACATTCGGCCGTGCTGCGTCAGCGGCTCGTCATCGCCGATCCCGATGAGCGCCGTGAGTATCTGCTCAAGGCCCTCGCGCAGGCGACGAAGCCGACCGGCGGCGTCGCCGAGCCGGATGCGGATCTCATCGATGAGACCGTGTTCATGGTCGAGCACCCCGTCCCCGTCCTGGGCAAGCTGCGCGACGAGCATATGCGTCTGCCCGAGGCCCTCCTTAAGCTGGTGATGAAGAAGCAGCTTAAGTTCTTCCCCGTCGTGACGCGCGACGGCCTGCTGCATCCGTACTTCGTCGGTGTGCGCGACGGCTTGTCCTGCGGCAACGAGCTCGTGCGCGCGGGCTATCAACGCGTGCTCGAGGCGCGCTTTAACGACGCCGCCTTCTTCGTGGGCCGCGACTGCGGCTCCACGCTCGAGAGCAAGCTTCCCCTTCTCGAGCGGGTCACCTATCAAAAGGCGCTCGGCTCCATGTCCCGGAAGGCGGCCCGCGTGTCGGCGCTCGCGGCCTGGATCGGCGAGCGTCTGCGCCAGGCGGCGCCTGTCGACGAGCACGCCGTTTCGCGCGCGGCGAAGCTCGTCTACGCCGACCTGGTCACCGACGTGGTGAAGGAATTCCCCGAGCTCCAGGGACACATGGGCGGCGTCTACGCGCGCAAGGACGGCGAGAACGAGAAGGTCTCGCTCGCCATCGAGCAATTTTATTATCCGGTCGCCGCGAAGTCCCCCGTGCCGGCGACCGCCGAGGCGTGCGTCGTCTCGCTCGCTGGCAAGTTCGACAGCCTCGCGGGCTGCTTTGCCGCGGGCATGATCCCGACCGGCTCGGCCGATCCGTA
>JBBTJN010000175.1:0-1679 GCA_038059415.1 Elusimicrobiota bacterium
TGGGTGCCGACGACGCCGGCGCCGGCGTCGGAGGTGTTCTTGCCGAAGATCACGAGGGAGACGGGCTTCTCCGCGTGCAGTTTCTTGAGCGCGGCCGACAGAGCCCGGCTCGTCGCGTAGGAGTCCCCGCCTTCGAACTCCGCGCCGGTGACAAGCGCGCCGCCGTCCGCGCCGCGGGCGATGGCCTCGCGCAGAATTTCGGCGGCGGCATCGGAGCCGACGCTCAGCGCGGTCACGGTCGATCCGGGAACGCCCTCCTTGAGGCGGACGGCCGCTTCAACGGCGAACTCATCGAACGGGTTCATGATTGTCGGGACGCCGACGATCTTCGGTCGGCCGGAGGCGTCGACGCCGACATTGACGGTGGAGGGGATGCTCTTGACGCAGACGACTATATTGAGTGCCATGGTTTTGCGAGCATAGCAAATTGGCATAATCGGGCCAATGACAAATCACCGAGCACTTAAGCTTCCCACGCGTTTTGGCAAGAAGGCCCCTGGAACCTCGCCCGGGATTTTACCAGACCAACTCGAAAAGCTGCCCCCGGCTACGCCCTCCAGGGCGGCCAAGGTGACCGTGATCGATTATTCTCCCGACCAGGTCGAGATGCGCGGCGTACTCGACTTCGACGCGTTTCTCGCGGTGCACCGTCCGGCGTGGTCGGCGGTGCGTTGGATCAACATCGACGGGCTCACGGACCTCATAGCCATCGAGTCGTTGGCTAAGAAGTACGAGTTGCACCCCCTGGCCGTCGAGGATCTTCTCAACACGACCACCCGCCCCAAGGTCGACGCCTACGGCGGCGATCCCAACGTGGCCGCGCGACTGTTCATCATCACGCGCATGATCGAACTCAAGGCAGAGCATCTCGACAGCGAGCAGATCTCGGTCTTCCTCGGCCACAAGACCGTGCTCACTTTCCAGGAGACGCCGGGAGACATATGGGACCCGATTCGCGCGCGCATCAACGCCAAGGGATCACGGCTAAGGGTGGGGGACGCGTCCTTTCTCGCTTACACCTTGCTCGACGCGATCGTCGACTACATCTTCCCGGTCCTCGAGCACTACGGCGACCGACTCGAGGACCTTGAGTCGCGCGTCATCGCCGGAAACGAACCGAGGATTCTTCTGGACATCCACCGCCTCAAACGCGAGTTGCTCCTCCTGAGGCGCGCGCTGTGGCCGATGCGCGACGTGGTCCACCAACTCCAGGGAGAGCGCCACGAGTGTCTGAGCGAGATCACGCGCACCTACATGACCGATCTGTACGATCATGTGGTCCAAGCCATGGATATCTTGGAGACCTACCGCGAGGTCGTCGCCGGCCTCGCCGAGACTCACCTCTCGACCGTCAACAACCGTCTCAACGAGATCATGAAGGTTCTCACCGTGATCTCGGTCGTATTCATCCCGCTGAACTTCATGGCCGGCATGTTCGGCATGAACTTCGAGCGCTTCCCCTGGAAGTGGCCCCACGCGTTTCCAGCCTTCGTCATCGTCTGCCTCACGATCATTTTCGCGATGCTCGGCTGGTTTCGGCGCCACGACTGGATATGAAAAATGCCGGCCCTTAAGGGCCGGCATTTTTTCAGATGGTGGTAGGGACAGGATTCGAACCTGTGTAGGCTATTGCCGCCGGTTTTACAGACCGGTGCTTTTGACCGCTCAGCCACCCTACC
>JBBTJN010000176.1:0-10186 GCA_038059415.1 Elusimicrobiota bacterium
TTAATATATAAGCATACAGAATAGAAAAAGTCAACGAGATGGTGGTTCTGCACCCGTTACGATCAAGCTGGAGACAATGGCTCGGCGTTATGCGTACAATATGGGACGAACGCTGGAGCCACAAACTAATTTAGGCGTTTAAAGTTCCCAGTCGCTGAAGACGTACACCTCATTATGAGTAATTCCAACGGATTCGACCCAAAGTCGGCGCGCCGCGGCGCGCTCGCGGGCGTCCTCGGCCTGGGCCGTTCGGGGCAGTCGGTCGCGCGCCTATTGATTAAAAAAGGCTTTAAAGTCCTCGGCTCCGATTCCCGACCGAAGGCCGAATTGACGCCGTTATTGAAAGGTCTGCCGAAGTCCGTGAAATGGGAATGGAGCGGTCATAGCGATCGCTTGCTGAAGTGCGCCTTCGTCGTCAAAAGCCCGGGATTGAAGCCGGACCTGCCTATCTTAGGGAAGCTCTCCGAGAAGGGGATTCCGGTCTATAGCGAGTTGGAAATCGCCTTGGCGTACTCGAAGGCCAAGGCCGTGGTCGCGATCACCGGCACCAACGGAAAATCAACCACGACCCAACTGACCTGGGAGATATTCAAGGCGGGACTTCCTCACGGGCGCAAAGCACTGCTGGGCGGGAACATCGGCATCCCCATTTCCGCGATCGCCCCAGAGTCAAGGCCCTCGGATGTGATCATCCTCGAGTGTTCGAGCTACCAGCTCAAGGACTCGACCCGCTTCGAGCCCCGAGCCTGCGCCATTCTCAATGTCACCGCCGACCATCTCGACTACCACGGTTCGATGGCCGCATACCTGGCGGCCAAGGCCAAGATCTTCCGCGAGCAGGGCCCGGGCGACGCCGGCGTGTTCAACGCCGATGATCCGACCGTATACGGACTCTCGCGCGAGTGCCCATCGCAACGGCTTTATTTCGGCGCCAAGGGATTCAACGTTCACGCCTGGGAAGAGGGGGGCAAGCTTCATTTCAGGCTGCCGGGCTCAAAAAAAGAACTAGCGCTTATCCCGCCCAAGCTCCCGGGCCGCCATAATCTTGAAAACGCGATGGCGGCGGCCCTGCTGGCCCTCGCGCGGGGCTTGAAGCCCGCCGCGATCCAGAAAGCCTTCAAGGCCTTCAAGGGCATCGAGCATCGCCTCGAGCCGTGCGGCAGCGTGCGCTCAATCGCCTGCGTCAACGATTCGAAGGCCACCAACGTGGACTCGGCCCTGGTCGCACTCAAGGCCTACGCGCCGGGCGGCAAGCGCCTCCTGCTCATCCTGGGCGGCCTGCACAAGGGCTTCCCCTACACGCCGCTCAAGCCCTGGATTGAAAGGACGGTCAAGGGCATCCTCACCATCGGCGCCGCTTCGCGCCGCATCGAAGAGGACCTGGCGGGCCTCGTGCCGATCTTCCCCTGCGCAAACCTCGAGACCGCCGTCGAGACCGGTCTCAGGATCGGCGAAAAGGGAGACACGCTTCTCCTCTCTCCGGCCTGCGCGTCCTTCGACCAGTTCCAGGACTACGCGGATCGAGGACGCCGGTTTAAAGACCTTATCGCCGCCGCGGCGAAAATAAAATGAGGAAAATCCGTTCCGCTCGCCGGCACGCCACGATCGATTATGCTTTGTTCGGCGCCGCCGTCTCGCTGCTCGTCTTCGGCGTCGTCATGGTGTATTCCGCAAGCGTCATCTACGCCGAGAAAAACATCGGCCTCCCTTATTACTTCTTCCAGCGTCAGCTCATCTGGGCCGTCCTCTCGTTGTTCGCGATGGGCGCGATGAGCCGGCTCGACTTCAACCGCCTGCGCGAGTGGGTCATGCCGATCTTCACGGTGACCTGCCTGACCCTCGTCGCGGCGCTGTTCTTCCCGACTGTCGCCGGCGCCAGGCGCTGGATCCGCCTCGGGTCACTCAGCCTTCAACCGGCCGAGTTCGCCAAGCTCGCCTCGATCCTCTTCCTCGCCTCCTACCTCGATAAAAAGCACAGCAAGCTGGGGAGCTTCGTTCCGGGCGTCGCCGTGCCCCTCGGCGTCGTGAGCATCCTTCTGATTCTTATCGGGCTCGAGCCCGACCTCGGCACTCCGTCCTTGATATTTTGCGTATCCGTCCTGATGCTGTTCGTGGCTGGAACGCGCTGGCAGTCCCTCCTCGGCACCCTCGCGCTGGCGGCGCCCATCGTCGCCGTCGAGCTGTGGCGCAAGCCGTATCGCCGCGCGCGCCTGCTGAGCTTCCTCCACCCCTTTGAAAACATCAAGGGCGCGGGATATCAGCTCTCCCAGTCCATACTCGCCGTCGGCTCGGGCGGCTGGACGGGCAAGGGCTTCGGCGCCTCGAAGCTCAAGCTCCTGTACCTGCCGACTCCGCATACTGACTTCATCTTCCCGGTCGTCTGCGAGGAGCTCGGCCTCATCGGCGCGCTCGCCATCCTGACGCTCTATGCGACGATTCTCATTCGGGGAGTACGCATCGCACGCGCCGCGCCCAACCTGTTCGCGACCTTGCTCGCCTCGGGCATCTGCTTCTCAATCGTCCTGCAGGCCTTCTTCAACATCGCGATGGCGATCGGGCTCCTGCCCACGAAAGGCATACCGCTGCCGTTCTTCTCGTACGGCGGCTCGTCCTTGCTCTCCACCATGCTGGGCGTGGGCGTGCTCCTCAACATCTCGCGGCAGACGCGCGCGGAGGCATTGAAATGAGCCGCGTCCTCATCGCCGCCGGGGGAACCGGGGGGCACTTCTACCCCGGCCTCGTCGTGGCGCAAGAGTTCAAGGCGCGCGGCTGGGAGCCGCTGCTCATCGTCAAGAAGGACGATCCCGCTGTGCAACGCCTCGAGGCGGAGGGGCTTGCCTGCCTTGAGGTGGATTTAGTCGGACTGCCGCGCGGGCTCGGGCCCGGGCTCATCGCCTTCACGGCGAAATTGATCTCCAGTCTGAGGCTGATGTCGCGCGTAGCGCGGGACTTCAAGCCGGATCTTGTCGTCGGTATGGGCGGGTATTTGACCTTCCCGGTCGCGTACGCGGCCTGGCGACGGGGGACGCAGATCGCGTTGCACGAATCCAACGCCGTGCTGGGACTCGCGAACAAAGCCTCGCTCAATTTCGGGGGGGCGCTGTTTTGGGGGCTGCCGCCAGCGGACGGGAACGGCAAAGTGGTGGGAACTCCCATCAGACCGGCCTTATGTAGGACCAAGGACACGGGGGAGGCGAGACGAGCCCTCGGCCTCGATCCGGCCAAGCCGACGATCCTCGTTTTCGGCGGCTCGCAGGGAGCGCGGTCGATCAACACCGCGATGCCGAATGCACTGAAGGCCGCCGCAATCGAAGCCCAGATATTGCATCTCGCCGGGAAAGGGAAATCCGACGAGACTCGGTCGGCGTACGCAAACGCCGGATTGACGGCGACGGTTCTCGATTATCTCGACGATATGGCGTCAGCTTACGCGGCTGCGGATATTGTCGTGTGCCGCTCCGGGGCGAGCACGCTCGCAGAGCTGGCGGCTCAACGGAAAACGGCGGTGCTGGTGCCGTACCCTCACGCGGCGGCCCATCATCAGGACGCCAATGCCCGCGTGTTTGAAAAGGCGGGAACGGCCAGGAGGATTCCCGAGACGTGCCTTTCCACCGACCTCGGTCCTGCGTTGGCCGATATGTTAAAGTCGTCAACGGCAACGCAATATGAGGCTCTGGGCTTGCCTCCGGCGCAGCGAACGACGGCTCTCTTCGTCGACGAGCTTGAACGATTGGTGCTATGAAACGCCCCAGAATTCTCGTATGCAATGACGACGGCATTCACGGTCCGGGTTTGCCGGCTTTAATTGCCGCCATGCGGCGGCTCGGCAATGTGACCGTGTCCGTCCCCGATCACGAGCGCTCGGCGGACAGCCACTCGCTCACGTTGCACAAGCCCATTCGTATTCGCAAACAGTCCGAGGGCGTGTACGCGTTAAACGGCAGTCCCGCCGATTGCGCCCGCTTCGGCGTGCTCGAAATATTGAAGGGCAAGGTCGATCTGGTCGTCAGCGGGATTAATCGCGGCTACAACCTCGGCGAGGATGTGATCTACTCTGGAACCGTCGCCGCCGCCATGGAGGCCACCTTGCTGAAGATTTCGGCCATCGCCTTCTCGATGGACGCCGACGGCAAGGATTATCGCCCCGCCGGCATCTTTGCCCAGCGCATGGCGCACCAAGTCATCATGAAAGGCCTCCCCAAGGGCGTCTGCCTCAACGTCAATTTCCCGGCGCGCGCAGGCAAAGCCTATAAGCCCGGAGTGCCCGCGAAGCTCGGTCGCCGCATCTACGGCACCGATGTCACGCGCCGCTCCGATCCGCGCGGCTTGGAGTACTACTGGCTGGCGGGGCGCAACGTCGGCGGCGTCGATGAGCCTGGAACCGACGTCGGCGTCGTCGCCAAGGGCCTCGTCTCGGTCACGCCCCTCAAGATCGACAGCACCGACACGGCGATGCTCTCCACGCTGTCATCCTGGCGCCTTTAGCGATCGAGCCGCCAGCCTTGAACGTCCGGGGGCAAGAAAGCTAACATTGCCGACATGAACGGCGTCAAGCTCCTCAAGAAAATCCCATTCCTGTCGTCCCTGCGCCGCGCAGGGCTCGTCGCCCGGCACTATGGCCGTTACAGCATCCCCGCGCCCCACGAGCTCGCGGGCCTTTGCATCAAAGCCTGACCCTCGCGAGGATATAGATGTCCAACACCATGCGCTCCCACGACGCCGGAACCCTCAACGTCTCCTTCGAGGGCAAGGCCGTCCGCGTCGCGGGCTGGGTGCACTCTCGCCGCGACCACGGAGGCGTGTACTTCTTCAACCTGCGCGACCGCACCGGCCTCGTGCAGATCGTCGTGCGCCCGGAAAAGGCCGAGGCGTTTCTCATTGCCGGCAAGCTCGGCGCCGAGTTCGTCGTCAGCATATCGGGCACCGTCCAGAAACGCCCCCAAGGCTCCGAGAACCCCAAGCTGGCCACCGGCGGCATCGAGATCAACGCCGACACGATCACCGTCCTCAACACGTGCAAGATCCTGCCGTTCGAAATCAACGAACATATTACCGTCAACGAAGAAGTGCGTCTCAAGTACCGATTCCTGGACTTGCGCCGCGCGCGCATGCTGCGCAACCTGACCCTGCGCCACGCGATCGCTCTGGCCGCGCGAAACGCGCTCGCCTGCGAAGGTTTCCTTGAAATCGAGACGCCCTGCCTGACCAAGGCCACGCCCGAGGGGGCGCGCGACTTCCTCGTGCCCTCGCGTCTCAACGCGGGGACCTTCTACGCCCTGCCCCAATCGCCCCAGATCTTCAAGCAGATCCTGATGGCGTCGGGCGTCGAGAAGTATATGCAGCTCGCCCGCGCCTTCCGCGACGAGGACCTGCGCGCCGACCGCCAGCCCGAGCATACCCAGATCGACGTCGAGATGAGCTTCGTCGAGGAGGCCGACGTGCACGCCGCCTGCGAGATCATGCTGAAGGCGATATTTAAGGCCGCGATCGACTTCGACCTCCCGACTCCCTTTCCCCGGCTCGACTACTTCGACGCGATGCGCCGCTACGGCTCCGACAAGCCTGATCAGCGCTATGGATTTGAAATCGTGGACCTCACCGAAGAGCTGAAGGCCTGCGGCTTCAAGGTGTTCGCCGGCGCCATCGCCGCCGGCGGCGTGGTGCGCGCGATCTCCTGCGCGTGCGATTATTCCCGATCCGAGATCGACAAGCTGGGCGATGTCGCGAAGGTGTACGGCGCCAAGGGCTTGGCCTGGATCAAGTGGACCGCCGCGGGCCCGCAGACGCCGCTCGCCAAGTTCCTGACGCCGACCGAACTCGAGGCGATCAAGGCGAAGGTCGGCGCCAAGCCCGGCGACTGCACCTTCTTCGCGTCCGACAAGGAAATACCCGCATCGACCGTGCTCGGCGCGATCCGCAAGGAGATCATCAACCGGCTGAAGCCCGCGCCGTCCACGCCGTGGCGCTTCTCGTGGATCACGCACTTCCCGCTGCTCGAGTGGGAGGCCGAGGAGAAGCGCTGGACCTTCGCGCACAATCCGTTCACGCGCCCGCTCGACGCCGACGTTCCCAAGCTCGACACCGACCCCGGCTCGGTGCGCAGCCACCAGTACGACCTCGTGCTCAACGGCGTCGAGCTCGCGTCCGGCTCGATACGCAACCACAACGGCGACATGCAGCGAAAGATTCTCGCCCTGATGGGCTTCGACGAGACGGAGCAGCGGAGCCAGTTCGGCCTCCTGTTGTCCGCCCTCGACTTCGGCGCCCCGCCCCACGGCGGCTTCGGCATGGGCTTAGACCGCCTCGCCGCTTTGCTCTGCGGCGAGGACTCGATACGCGAGGTCATCGCCTTCCCCAAGACGCAGAAGGGCGCCGATCCCCTGTCCGAGTCGCCGGGGCCCGTCAAGGACAAGCAGCTCAAGGAACTGCACATCAAGCTGGATCTGCCGGCCTAGAACTTCGCGCTGCCCGGCACGCGCGGACAGAGTTGGACGTCGCGTATGTTCTCCATGCCCGTGACGTACATCAGCAGGCGCTCAAATCCCAGGCCGAAGCCCGCGTGCGGCGCCGTGCCGAAGCGGCGAAGGTCGGCGTACCAGGAGTAGGTCTGCGCGCTGACGCCGGTCTCCCGCATGCGAGCCAGGAGTTGGTCCAAGCGGTGCTCGCGCTGAGACCCGCCGATGATCTCGCCCACCCGAGGCACGAGCAGGTCCATGCAGGCGACGGTCTTTTGATCGTCGTTGCAATACATGTAGAACGGCTTGAAGCTGCGCGGATAGTTGATGACGAAGAGCGGCTTCTTGGCGTATTGCTCGGTGAGGTAACGCTCGTGCTCGGTCTGCAGGTCCTTGCCCCAGGAGATGGGATGGTCCCAGGCGCGCCCGGACTTCTCCAAGACCGCGACGGCCTGGGTGTACTCGATGACGCCGAACTCGGCCTTGGCCACGGCTTCGAGCTTGGCGCGCAGGCCCTTCTCCACCCGCTCGTCGAAGAACTGGAGGTCGCGCGCGCAGTGCTTAAAGAGGTGCTCAAGCAGATGCTTGACGAAGGCCTCCGCCAGATCCCGATCGTCCCTGAGGTCGGCGAAGGCGAACTCCGGCTCGATCATCCAGAATTCGCTGGCGTGGCGCGGCGTGGTGGACAGCTCCGCGCGGAAGGTCGGACCGAAGGTGTAAACCTTGGAAAGGGACATCGCCAGCATCTCGGCTTCGAGCTGCCCGGAGACGGTCAGGCCGCATTTCTCGCCGAAGAAATCCTTCGAGAAGTCGATCCTGCCGTCCGGCCCGCGGGGCGGCTTCTCGGCGTCGAGCGTGGTGACCTGGAACATGGCGCCGGCGCCCTCGCAGTCGGAGGTCGTCAGGATGGGGGAGTGGCACATCACGAAGCCGCGGCTGTGGAAGAACTCATGAACCGCAAACGACATCTCCGCGCGCACGCGAAAGACGGCGCCGAAGGTGTTCGTGCGCGGACGCATGTGGGCCACGCCGCGCAGGAATTCAAAAGAGGTTCCGGCTTTTTGAACCGGGGAAGACGCGTCGCACTCGCCCAGGACCTCGATGGAAGCAGGCGCCATTTCAAGCGCCTGTCCCTTGCCCTGCGAAACGATGAGCTTGCCCGTGGCCGTCATGGAGGCCCCGGTGATCTGCTTAAGAATCCCCTCACGACCGGGGAAATCGGCGGGAACGACTATCTGGAGGGAGTCGAACGTCGACCCGTCATTTAAGTGGATGAAGCCCACGCTCTTGGACTCGCGCGCCGACTTTATCCAGCCGGCGACCGTCACGACATCGTCTGCTTTCCCTTTCTCCAAGACCGCCCGAATCTCGCTTCGCACCATGCCTGGGATTATGCCAAATCAGACGCGCATTCGATATGGCGGGGGCTATAAGACCTAAAAGTCAATAGGCCTACAGGCATCGCATGAATGCCCCACTTGGCTCATGTGAAATAATCGAGGAACCCCTAATATACTTCGCATATTAATTTCGATTGCGACCTTAAATAGGCTCACTTTCGCGTGCCGGTATTATTGCTATCTAACAGGAGGCCCTAGGATGACATCAATGAAGAGGATATCTCGACTTGCGCGCTTTGCCGTGGCGGCATATTGCTTTCTGCCCGTCGCGTCGGTTTCGGCCGGAGGCGCGGCGGCGGAGTGCCCCGATCTCGACCTTGTGGACAGGACATGGGTCGAGCACGCCGGCACGCCCGCGCCCAATGACGTGCTGGAGACTCATATGGCCACGCCGCGCACGAGCGCGTCACCGATGCTCGTGCCGGTCACTCAGGCGTACTACTGGCTCGGTATCTCCGTGCGCAATCCCTATGGGGTCAATCCCGTCCCGGCTCTCTCTTGCTACCTCCTTGGGAGCGTGGCGTATTACAACAACGGCATCGAAGGGAACCCGGAACTCGACATGGTCAAGGAGATTTCCGAGGGCCGGGAACCCCAACTGCGAGACCGCCTCGTCGAGCTGCGCTGGTTCGACCCCAAGGAGAACAAGAAGCACCGCTGGTTCAATGTCGCCTTGGCGCGCAGCCTGGGCTGGTTCACTTATGCGAACGGAACCCAGGACGAAAATCTGAGACCTATCCCGTTGCCTCCCGTGCCGAATTCCCTCGATATAGCGCAAGCCGCCGGGGCGCGGCAACAACCTGACTCCAACCCCAAGCCGGAGCGAAATGCTCCGACCGGCGTGATTGAATCAGCGCGCAATTGGGGGGATGCATTGCTGGATAAAAAGGAAGACTGAGACCCGGAAGCTCGGATCACAAAGATCCCATCGCACAATAACCGCTTCCAAGGCAGCAGGCAGAACCAGAAAGTTGTCCCCAAGCTTGGTCCAAACCAAGTTTGGGGATAACTTTTACCCAGCACACCCGCCGTCACTGCACCGACACGGCAGTGCCGCTGAGCTGCGGCCACAACCAGTTATCGAGCCGGAGTGCTCAACACTGCCATAATGCGCCGAATGTAGTGGAAAGTAGCGAAATGTGGCATTCTGTGGCAGGACCTGCTACAATGATGAAGTTCCTGGGGGAGCGATGACAATCCAAGCAATTCTTGAAAAAGAAATTGGTCAACGGAACGTGAACCGCCTTCCCGCTGAAGTGCGCAAGCAAATTAAGTCGGTTGACTCGCTTCCTCCGGCCCCCAAGCCTGTCACCATAAAGCAGCTAGCCGATCTCCTCCGATAGTTCTTTGGTTTACTTGATCGACGCTTCGGCGTTGGTCCTCTTTTTTCTAAAGAACCCAGCTAAAGAACTCGCCCCTGCGCGGACAAGAATTGTCCGCCTAATTGCTTCCTGGAAAAAAGATGGCGGCGCAACGTTTTATGTGCCGAATTTCTGCATGGCCGAATGTTCAAAGGCTTTCTCTAAATTGTTTGTCGATGGCGATGGGGACCCGGCCAAATACAGACTCCATGTGGAGAGACTCCTAGACTTGGTGTCCTCGACGAAGCAGAATCTCATAAAGACCTACATATTGAAACGCGAACACCTCGTGGATGTCGAGGATATTTTCCTGGCAGATCGGCGCATTCCGTTACGGGAGAATGAAAAGCCTTTAAGCGGGCTGGACGGCCTGGTTATCGCAATGGGCAGGACGCTAAAAAAATCACATTCCAGAGCCTGTCGCATAAACCCCCACAGATTTGAGAAAATCCTCGTACGCGCGCGCACGCGCGTACGGAGAAAGCGAGAAAATGGGCTACAACTTCAAAAGCGTGGACCGCGAGACGGCTTACTTGTTGCCGCCGAACATGCGGGAATGGTTGCCGACGAAGCACTTGGCCTGGTTCATCGTGGATGCGGTTGAGACGTTGGACCTGAAGAAGTTTTACTCAGCGTACCGCAGCGACGGGTGGGGGCGAGCGTCGTACGAGCCGAAGATGATGACGGCGCTGCTGTTGTATTCGTACTGCCTTGGGGAACAATCCTCTCGGGAGATCGAGAAGGCGTGCGAGGTGGACGTGGCGTTTCGAGTGGTGGCGGGCAACGGGCGACCGGACCACGCGACGATATGCCGGTTTCGGGCGGAGCACGAAGAGGCGTTGAAGGGGCTGTTCCTGGAGGTCTTGCGGTTGTGCCGGGAATGCGGACTGGTGAAAGCCGGGGCGATCGCGCTGGATGGGACGAAGATGAAGGCGAACGCGGCGCTGTCGGCGAACCGGGACTACGAGCA
>JBBTJN010000177.1:0-1970 GCA_038059415.1 Elusimicrobiota bacterium
TGCGGACGTCGGCGGCTTTCACGGCGGCGTCAGCGGCTTCGACGCAGGCGATCAGACCGCGGGTCTCGATCATTCCAAGTGCGTTCATTCTGTGTTCTCCTTACGCGATATGCACGACATCACCGGTTTTGATCCCGGCGGCATTGGCCTCGTCGGTATCCACATGAAACTCGAGGCTGTACTTGTCCGATATTCGTACGACGACGTCTTCAAAAACGACTGCTCGTCCGCCGCCGGCTCCGGCGCGCACACGCACGACCTCGCCGGAGGCGACGCCGAGCTTACGGGCTTCGTCGGGAGAGAAGTGCAGATGGCGTCGCGCGATGATCACGCCCTCTTTGATCTCGATTTGCCCGACAGGCCCGAGAAGAGTCGCTCCCGCCGATCCTGCGACGTCTCCCGACTCGCGCACCGGCGGCTTGAAGCCGACGGCCATCGCGTCGCTGACGGCGATCTCGATCTGGGTGCGGTCGCGATAAGGCGCGACGAGGCGGATCTTTTTGAGGACGCCCGTGGGACCCTGCACGTCGATCATCTCCTCGGCGGCGAAGAAGCCGGGCTGTTTGATGTCCTTGATTCGTTTCGGCTCCGCGCCGGAGCCGAACAAAATCCTGAAGTGCTCACGGGTCAGATGGCAGTGCTTGACGGAAACGCCGGCGGGAATGGGAAGCCGCGATCGCTTCATGCGTTTTTCGATCTCGATTGCCAGGCCCTCGACGAGGGCGGGAGTCATCACGCGTTCTGGAAGCTCATGATGCGCAGGAAATCTTTCTTGAGGCTGGCGCCGCCGACGAGCGCGCCGTCCACGTCGGCCTGGCTCATTAAATGATCCACGTTCTCAGCGGTGACCGACCCGCCGTAGAGGATGCGGCAGCCGACGGCGAAGCCCCCGCCGTGGAGCTTCACCAATTGGGAGCGAATGAACAGGTGAGCTTCCTGAGCCTGAGCGGGCGACGCGGTCTTCCCGGTCCCAATGGCCCACACGGGCTCGTAGGCGATGACGACCTTCGCAAGGTCGGCGGGCGCAAAGCCCTTCAGGCCACCCGCGATCTGCGTCTCGAGCACGCGCCAGGTTTTCTGCGTCTCTCGCTCCTCCAAGGTCTCGCCCACGCACACGATCGGCGTCAGGCCACCCTTGAGCGCCGCGCCGAGCTTCCGATTGACCTGCTCATCGGTCTCCCCGAACAGCTTGCGGCGTTCGCTGTGGCCGATGATCACCATCCGGCAACCGGCATCGAAGATCTGGCCCACCGAGATTTCGCCGGTATAGGCGCCGGAGGCCTCCCAATGGCAATTCTGGGCGCCGAGGCGGACCGAGGTGCCCTTGAGGACCTCGCCCACGACGGTGATCGCGGTGAAGGGAACGAACACGACGACCTCGCCTGAGGCCGATCCGGCCTCACCGACGACGAGTTTGGCCAGTTCAACGGATTGCGCCAAGGTCAGATTCATTTTCCAATTGCCGGCAAGCAAGGGGCGGCGCAAAGGGGAAGTCATTTTTGTCTCCATTTGAGGCCAAATTGTCCACACTCTCGCGATTTCAAGCGTCCGAGGAATTCTACAGGGTCCGCGCCCGACTGTCAATGGGAAAATGATGGCCCCGACGATGCCGCTCCAGCGCTAGAATTGGGACAACGGGATGACGGTCTCCCCCATCTTGCCCGGGGAGTAATGGTTGTTCTTGACCGAATGCTTGCCGCGCCGGATGCGCACGGCGAGCACGTTGACCTTCTTGGCCTCGAGCATGTCCTGGTCGCTGTCGCCAAAGAAGGCGATAAAGTGACCCTCCTGCATGTGCAGGTGCTTGGCCCCCGGATCGGGCGTGAAGATGAAGGACCGAGGGGAGAGTTTGCGCCACTCCTTCTTGAGGGCTTCACCGTCGGTACCCTGGCGTTCGGCCATGATCATGACCCGAAAGCCGAGGCCGCGCAGGGCGCAGGCGATGGTGAACGGGACATACTTGATCGTCT
>JBBTJN010000178.1:0-9608 GCA_038059415.1 Elusimicrobiota bacterium
GCGGCCTGGCCGCCATGCTCGTTGCCCTCCCCCAGGCCCTCGCCTTCGGCGTGGCGATTTTCGCCCCGCTCGGAGCGGAATATGCCGCAGAAGGGGCGCTCGCCGGCCTTGTGGGCGCGGCCATGCTCGGCATGACGGCCGCCTGGCTTGGAGGCGCGCCGCGACTAATTTCCGCTCCCTGCGCACCGTCCGCGGCCGTGCTGGGAGGGCTTGCCGCTGTTTTCACCGCGCGCTACGGCGCCGAACGCGCCATCGCCCTGCTCATGCTCACCGGCCTCTTTTCCGCGCTTCTCCAGCTCGCCTACGGCGCCATGGGGGGAGGGCGTCTTATTAAGTTCATTCCCTACCCGGTCGTCACCGGCTACCTGAGCGGCGTCGCCGTGCTCATGGTGCTGAGCCAGCTGCCGCGCCTGCTGGCCCTGCCTGCGGGCATGAATCTCGCCGAAGGGCTCGTATCTCCATCGTCATGGAGCGGACCGGGCCTGCTTGTGGGTCTGAGCGCGATGGTCGCCATGGTTCTGTCCCCGCGCTTGATCAAGACCGTGCCCGCTCCTGTCATCGGCTTAGCCGTGGGCGGCGCCGCGTACTGGGTGGCGGGCCTCGCCCACCCCGAGATGAGGTCTCTCGTCGATAACGCCCTCGTCGTCGGGCGGCTGCCGGGCGGCGTCGGCGGTATGTTATCGGTGTTGGGTGCGCGCTGGTCGGGTCTGCGCGGCCTCGACGCGGAGATGTTTCAGGCCGCTGCCATGCCCGCGGCGACCCTATCGCTGCTCCTCTGCGTCGACACGCTCAAGACCTGCGTCGTCGTCGACAACCTCACGCGGTCCCGTCACGATGCCGACCGCGAGCTGCGCGGCCAGGGGCTGGGCAACCTCGCCGCGGCCCTGTTCGGCGGCGTCGCGGGCGCGGGCACGCTGGGGGCGACCCTCGTCAACGTCAACGCCGGCGGCATAACGCGCCTGTCCGGCGTCCTCGCCGGGGCCTTCACCTTGCTGGCCTTGCTGGCGGCCGGCCCGCTCGTCGCCTGGGTGCCGGTGCCGGCGTTGGCCGGCATTCTTCTCGTCGTGGCCTGGCGTATGTTCGACCGAAAAAGCCTCCGCCTTTTGCGTCGCCGCTCGACCCAGCTCGACTTCACCGTCAGCGCCGCCGTCATCGTCGCCGCCGTCAGCATCGACCTCATCGCCGCCGCGGGCATAGGCATCGCCTTGGCCGCTCTCCTGTTCCTGCGCGACCTCTCGCGCGGCTCCGTCGTGCGTCGCAAAGTTCGCGGCGACGCCGTGACCTCCCGCCAGCGCCGCCTGCCCGTTGAGCGCGCGGCCCTGAGAGAGCTGGGCGCGGCTACCATCATCTGCGAGCTTCAGGGCAGCCTCTTCTTCGGCACCACCGATCAACTTTTGAGCGAGCTCGATGCCGATCTCAAGACCTGCCGCTTCGTCGTCTTCGACCTCAAGCGAGTGCAAAGCGTCGATTTCACCGCCGTGCACATGCTCAAACAGATCGAAGACCGCTTGCACGAGCGCGGCGGGCGCCTCCTGCTCTGCCGGCTCCCGCGCAGTCTTCCGACCGGTCAGGATCTCGAGAGTTATTTCGCCGAGGTGGGCTTAGTCAAACCCAAGCGCTTCGTCACCATCTTTGGCGAGCTTGACGCCGCCCTCGAATGGGTCGAAGACCAGCTTCTGTCCGAGGCGGGCCTGGGGGTGTCCGTCTCCGCCGCTCCGCTCAACCTAGAAGACTTCGAGCTTGTCCGCGAGTTTGGCGCCGAGGCGCTCTCCGCCCTGCGCTCGATCTTACGCGATGTCTCCATCCCCGAGGGGCAAGCCGTCTTCCGCCGCGGAGAAACCGGCGACGAGGTTTATCTGATTCGCAAAGGCCGCGTGCGCATCCTCCTTCCTCTCGACGGCGGCCAGGAGCATCACGTCGCCACCTTCGGCCGCCGCGACTTCTTCGGCGAGATCGCCTTCCTCGACTGCGGCGCGCGCACCGCCGATGCCGTGGCGTTGACGCCCACCGAGCTGCTCGCTCTGTCGCGCGCCCGCTTCAACGATCTGTCTCGCGCTCATCCCGCTTTGGGCGCCATGCTCTTCGCGCGCCTCTCCCACGCCCTGGCCCTGCGCCTACGCCAGGCCGACGAGGAGTTGGGCCTGCTCCACGACGTCTAGCTGGATTCCAGATTTGTACCGAGCACGTAACTCCATCTTAAATTTTGTAACTTGACTCGCAATGCGCAAGAAAATCCTGATCATCGACGATGACGTGAACCTTGCAACGATCATGCGCCAGTTCCTAGTGGACAAGGGCTTTGATGTCGAAACCGCCTTCGACGCCTATGCCGGGGTTGCGGCGGCTGGTGATTTTCGACCGGACTTGATCCTCCTGGATCTGCAGATGCCCGCCGGCGGCGGCGCGGCAGTGTGCGTGCGCATCAGCCAAAACATGGCCATCAATAAGACACCGATAATCTTCATCACCTCCGCAAGCCAAAAGGAGCTTAAGGAGCAGCTGCCCATCGTGTCTCAAGCTAAAGGTCATTTTAAGAAGCCCGTTGACACGAATGCCCTGATGGCCGCCATCGACCGGGTGCTTGGGGCCGACTCGGGTGGATCGACCCCTCCCCCCAATAAACCTGACATTTCTGGGTCTTGACGCCCTCAATATTCGGTGTTAAAGTGGGGTTGGGATGGTCGAAAATCTAGAGCACCTCATACGCTGCGTGGCGATAAATCCGCGCCTGCCGCGCACGGCTCTTTTTAAGGAGTTGCTGCGTTCAGAGACCTATTTGCTGACCGTCGACGCGCCGCTTGAGGGCGGCGAGATTAGGCGTGTCACCAAGTCCGACGCGTCGTTCCCGATATGGGCCGATAGGGACCCCGAGTTCGGTGGCGTGTGGGTGCCGTTATTTCCCGCGCGCGATCGCGTGCTCGATTTCGTCGCGGCGCGCCGTCTCAAGACGCCGAAGGGCAAGGAATTCCTGTGGATGGGGCATATGCCCGGCCAGGTTTTCGGCCTGCTGCGCGGCGTTCGCTGTTTCGCGGGCATCAAGCTTTTTCTCGATCCCGGCATGTCCGTCTCGATTCCGTGGACCGAGGTGCGTGCTCTGTCCGAGGGGAAGACCGTCGATGAGGCCCCAAAGCGCTACGAACTCCCGCTTGAGCGGCTCGTGATTCCGGCCGGCGTGAGTCTTTCCTTCGGGAAGATGAGGCCGGGAGCAGGAGAGGGGAAGTCCGTTCTCTTTTTGATGCCCGCAGCGGGGAAGTTCGCGCCCGAGGACATGCGGCGATTGGTGCGCCTGCCCCTCGGCGAGAAGCACGCGTGGATGCCGGTGAGGCATTTTCTCCAGATGATGCGGCACCTGCAGACGCTCGGCGGCGAGGGCGCCCGCTACCTTGAGGCTTTATTCGCGTCGCTGCTCGCGTTCGAAATGTACGGCGAAGCGGAGGCCCTGTGCGAGTGGTTCGAGCATCACGGCCACGAGGCCTACGCCTGGGTCGGTTTGTCGGCGATCTACGGACGCTGCGGGCGCACGGACGAGTGCGCGGAGCTGTGCGTCCGGGCGCTGGCGAAGTACCCCGAGGAGCGCTCGTTCCATATCAACGGCATACGCGCCCTGGCGACCCTCGGGCGCACCGAAGAAGCCGCCAGGTGCGCGGCGGCGGCCGTGCGCCGTTTTCCCGGTGATAGGATTTTGGCGGGCCTGCGCGACAAGCTCACTCCTGCCGCCGCCGCTCAGTAGGGGAACAGCGCGTTGAGGGACACCTCCTCGAACTCGCCAAACGCCTTGAGCTGATCGAGGCCTATGCGGTCGCGATGGCCGAGAATCCAGACCGTGAGCGACTTCTTTTTGAAGCGTTGGGCGAATGACTGGAGCTCCGGCAAGGTGTACTTCATCGAGAGTTCGAAGCGCTTCGGCCCCGGGTCGCCGTACATGAGCCCCTGGTCTTCCCAGCCGATTACGGTGCCGGGAATGGAGCGGAAGGAGACCGGGCTCGTGCGGTAGGACTCTTCGATCGATTTCGCCGTCTCGCGGAAGCGCTTTTCCGAGATTGGGAAATCCTGGAAAAGGCTTGCCATGAGCTTGATGGCTTCCGGCGTCTTATCGGCCTGGCAGCCGAGGCGACCCCAGAGCTGGGTGTCATCGCCCTTGAGGGCGCCGCCGGTGTGGCCACCGGAGGCGGAGTAGGCTAGCGCGCGGGACTCGCGCACTTCCTGGAAGATCACCGAGCTCATGTCCCCGCCCATGTACTGAGAATAGAAGTTGTAATCGACGGCGTGCTCAGGGTCGAAGGTTTCATTCGCGGCGAACAGACCGACCTGGGCCTGGACCATGTCGCGGTGAGTCAGCATCACGCGCGGCGCGTTCGGGCGCAGGAGTTTGAGCGGGACGCGCGACGGGACAGGGCGGAGACGGCGACCCGTGCCGAGCAGTTTGCCGATCTCGCGGGGCGCGCGGTTGCCCACATAGGCGACGCGTGCGGGGTGGAGCATGAAATCCCGGATCAGCGCTTTTAGGCGCGGCTCGCTCAGGGCCTTGAACTCGGCGTTGGTAAGACGTTTGAGCACGTTATTCTCGCGGCCTCGGGTGGCGAGCTGGCCGAGGGCGTAGTGCACCGAGCCGGGATCCTTTTTTTCGTCTTCACGCGCGCCGAGCTCGACTTCGATCATTTTCTGCAAAGTCCCGGGCTCGATGTTGACGAAGTCGAAGCGTTGAGCCATCAACTCAAGCGAGGCCCAGAGGTTCCGGTCAAGGCCGGAGAGGTGGACCGATGTGTCCTGCTCGCCACAGGAGTAGGACAGCGACGTGCCCAGGGCGAACAGCCTTTTCTTGAACTCGTCGGCCGATAGAGGGCCGGCGCCGGCCAAGGTGAGCAGATCGACAGCGGCGCACAGCTCGCGCTCGGTGCGTGAGCCGCGCTCATAGAAGAAGGAGAGCGAGAACAGGTCGTTGTACGGGTTCTTCGCCGTGTACAGGCGGCCGCCTTCGATGGGCGTGATCTGGTAGTCGCGGCCGGATACGAGCCAATGCGGCTCGAGGGGAGAGGCCGGTATCGCGAGGACTTCCTTCATGAAAGCCGACTCACGGGAGGGGTCGATGGCGATGTGAGTGAAGGCGGGCTTGGAGATTTTTGGGGTATCGGACTTGGTGTTGCGGCGGTAGACGACGATCCGGTCGGGCCCCAGGTACTTGTTGGCCACGCGCACGATGTCGGCTTTCGTGACCAGGCGGATCCGTTCAAGACGACCGATCGCGCGCTCCCACGTCTCAACGGCGACAAACGAGCCGGCCATCATCCCGGCGCGTGACTCGTTGGACTCGAGGCGGATCTTCTCGCTGAGTTCGAAGGCGGTGATGACCGCGGCGATGTCGTCCTCGCTGAAGTCTCCGGCCTTGAGGGCGTCGAGCACCTCGAGCAGGAGGGCCTGGGCTTGCTCGGGCGTCTGGCCTTTCTTGGGCAGGGCCCAGGCGTTCCAGGAGCCGGCGTCGTTGCGCATGGAAGGGTACGAGCCGGAGGCCTTGACCTTCTGCGCTTGATTGAGACGCAGGTTGAAGAGGCCTGCGGCCGAATTGTCGACGATCATGTCCAGGACCTCGAGCGCGTCGGCGTCGGGATGGGAGTGCGGCACGGTCAGCCACGCCAGCGCGACCTTCTGCTCGGCCTCGTAATTGACCTCGTACGTCTCCTCGCCCTTGGGCTTGGGCAGCTCCCATTTCGGCAGCTCGGGCAAAGGGTGCGGAGTCCAGGCGCCGAAGTTTTTCTTGAGGAGCTCAAGCGTCTTCGCGCGGTCGAAGTCGCCGGAGAGCGCTATTGCCATGTTGTTCGGCGCGTACCAGCGATCGTAGAACGCGTACATCTTCGCAAGCGACGGGTTCTTCAGATGCTCCAGGCTTCCGAGAGTCGGCTGCTGGCCGTAGGGGTGCTTTTTATAGAGGCGGTTCTCGATCTCATCGCCGATGATGTGCTCGGCGTTGTCGAGCGAGCGGTTCTTTTCCTCATAGACGGTCTCGATCTCGGTTTGGAACAGGCGGAAGACGGGGCTCTTGAAGCGCTCGGCCTCGACCTTGGCCCAGGCCTCGAGGCGGTTGGCGGGGATGCTGACGACGTACACGGTCTGCTCGTCCGAGGTGAACGCGTTGAGGCCTTCGGCTCCGATGCTTCGGTAGAAGCGGTCTAACTCGTTGGGCACCGCGAATGCGGAGGCTCGTCCATTGGCCGCGTCGATTTCCTTGTAGATATTGGCGCGGGCGCCTTCGTCCGTGGTATTGAAGAGATCCTCGTACAGCGCACGGGTGCTCTCGATGTGCGGGCGCTCCTTTGCATAGTCAAGCGTCCCGAGGCGCTGCGTCCCCTTGAAGAGCATGTGCTCGAGGTAGTGGGCCATTCCGGTGCTGTCGGCGGGATCGTTCTTGGAGCCGGCGCGCACGGCGACGCGGACCGAGACGCGGGGCTCGATCTTGTTCGGGCTCAGGTAGATGGTCAGTCCGTTCTCAAGCCGGTGGATTGAAACTCCCAGCGCATCATCGAGACGAGGGTTCTCCTGCACCGCGGGTACGGACGGCGCCAGCGAAGCGGGGGACTTTGGCTTGGCCGCGGCGGGAACGGCGAGGGCGAGGGCGATGATCCATGGGGTAAGGGTCTTCATCTCTTCTCCTGTTGATGCGCCTTCGGCGGCTCGGGGGGAAGTTTGGGAACTGGACCGGCCTGGATGGCCGACCACGAGTAGTGGTTCTGCGCGTTCCAGAGGATCCAGCCGCGGACTCCGAGCTCTTCGGTGGCGAGAATCTGCGCGCGCACGTGGGCGGGGGTGTAGCGCACACCCAGGGAGAAGTCCTGCAGATACGGGCGCATGGCGCCGGCACGGGCGCCGAGTCGATCGAGCGCGTCCTTGACGCCGTGGAGGATCGTCTCGTAGGGCGCGCGGTTCGGGTTCTTGAGGCCGTACTCGCCGTGGGCATAGTGCGACGGGTACATCATCGGCGAGACGAAATCGACGAGATCCGCCATCTGGTCCAAAGTCTGGCCGATGCCCATACCATGGTCGACGCTCGTCGTCAGGCCAAAGGTGTCGACCGAAAGCTTGACGCCGAGCGGTTTGAGGCGCGCGGCGGCGAGCGTCAGCAACTCGCGCAGTGCCGCTGACGCCGTCGCGGGGGAATGGTCTTTTCGTGAGTAGCGGCACTGGCGGATCTTGCCGTCTGAAGGGAAGCGGATGTAGTCGAATTGGATCTCGTCGAAGCCCGCAGCCACGGCGCGCGAGGCGATGTCGATCGCATATTCCCATATTTCCTTCTTGTACGGATCCACCCAGGCCGTGCCCTTATCGTTGGTCCAGATGCGTCCATCGGGGAAATGCACGGCGAGGTCGGGCCGGGCGCGCGCGAGGTGGTCGTCTTTGAAGATCGCGATGCGCGCGATCGTGTATATTCCGACATCCTTAAAGTCCCTGACGGCGAGCGGCAGATCGGGGATGGCGTTGCGGAACGCGCCCGTCTTCATGGCGAGGGGCACGTTGCGCACGAACACGTACCCGTCGTAGTCCTTCAGCGCGATGACGACGGCGTTAAAGTCCGCGCCTTTCATGGCGGCGATGAAGCGGCGGCGGGCCTTATTAGAACCGGCGGCCCAGCCGGTGAGGTGCACTCCGCGGAAGGTCGCGACCGAGGCATTAGCCGAGGAAGCGTCCCTTTCTCTCGTTGTTAGAAAGGGGCCGGTGGATGCGGGGGCTTCGGTGTTTTGAGCGAAAGCGGGGGGTACGGCGCAAAGCGCCAATAGCAATGGGGAAATCTTCAGCATCGGGAGAAAATATCAAATCCTGAGAGTGAGCGTCAGCGGGTGTCCGCCCACTTGAGCGGGAGGGTGATCAAATCCAGCTTGACCTCCGAAGTCGCGCGCTTCCAGACGACCGGAGCGGGGGCCAGATCCTCTTCGGCGATGTGCTCGAAGACGGCGCGGCGCTCGTCGGCATCGCGGACGCGATAGGAGGGATCGATGTCGAGGATCTGGCCGCGGCGGTGGCCGGGGGTCTTCAGGCTCACGGTCCACCCGTCCGATTTGGCGAGATCGATTCTATAGGTCCCATGGTCGTCCGTGGCCACGGTCGCAGGTTGCTTTGAGTCCCGCAGGAACGTGATAACCGCGCCTCGCACGGGAGTGAGAGTCGCCAGGTCATAAACCGTTCCTGACACGCGCCAGGAGTTCTTCGCGAGGGGCGCGGGCCGGGAGGGCCTGGCGGGAGGATTCGAGGCGGCGGGGGCCGGCCCTCCTGCCGGCGGGGTATTCGCTGCGCGGTGCATCTGCATCGCGGTTTCGGGTGACACGGAGGACCCTGGAGCCGCGGCCGGAAAGGCGGATTGCGCCTGTCTTGCGGTGTAATTCGAGGGATTGCGTATGTCGTCGGTCCATCGGATGGTCCTGCTGATCGCCGAATTGACCGCAGCCATGAATGTGTCGCTGTAGAGCATGAAAAGCTTGCCGCTCACGCCCAAAAGGATGACTGCGGCTGCGATCTGGAACGGCCGCCGTCGTCGCCGGGATTGCTCTTTGTGGAGCGCGGCGTAGCCGCGCATGATTTCGTGCCTGCTGCGCGTGCGCATGCAGATCTGGCAGCCAGTCGCCTCAGGAGGAAGTGGCGTATGGCAGCCGGGGCAGGGTAGGGTGCCGTTTGCAGCCATGATATTTGGTTATAACAGAGAGAGCCGTCTCTCGTCTAGCCCAATTCTTGACTAAAATGGTCAGGAATGATATACTGAGGCGTGCCCAACCAAGATTTGAGGGAACTCGCCGATCGCGAGTATAAGTACGGATTTAAATCCGATATTGAGACCGATCAGGTCCCTCGTGGCCTCAATGAGGACACCGTCCGTCTGATCTCCAAGAAGAAGGAAGAGCCCGCCTTCATGCTTGAGTTGCGCCTCAAGGCTTTCAAGCATTGGTTGAGCATGATCGAGCCGACCTGGGCCGAGGTCCACTATCCCAAGATCGACTATCAGAATATCATCTACTACTCGGCGCCCAAGGCCAAGAAGAAGCTGAACTCGCTTGATGAGGTGGACCCCGAGATCCGGGCGACCTTTGACAAGCTCGGTATCCCCCTCGAGGAGCAGAAGATGCTCTCCAACGTGGCCGTCGACGCCGTGTTCGACAGCGTCTCAGTGGCGACCACATTTCGAAAAACACTTGCCGAAGCGGGAGTTATTTTCTGCTCGTTCTCCGACGCGGTCAAGGAGCATCCGGAGCTCATCGAGAAATACCTCGGTTGCGTCGTGCCGTACACCGACAACTTCTTTGCCGCGCTTAACTCGGCGGTTTTCTCAGACGGTTCTTTTTGCTACATCCCCAAAGGCGTGAAGTGTCCGATGGAGCTCTCTACCTACTTCCGCATCAATGCCAAGGACACCGGCCAATTTGAACGCACCTTGATCGTCGCCGACGAGGGCGCGCAGGTCAGCTACCTCGAGGGCTGCACTGCGCCGATGCGCGACGAGAATCAGTTGCATGCGGCCGTCGTCGAGCTTGTCGCGATGGATGACGCATCGATCAAGTACTCGACGATCCAGAATTGGTATCCCGGCGACAAGAACGGCAAGGGCGGCATCTACAACTTCGTGACCAAGC
>JBBTJN010000179.1:0-54153 GCA_038059415.1 Elusimicrobiota bacterium
TGATTCCCCCCTTCTATAGAACTATACTGAATGGCGGGATTGCTTGTGGCGTATATATAAAGCGTGCTTGAAACAGCGTCATAAAACCACTGTTCAAGAGTCCCCTGCCTGTTTACCCAGCCCACATCAGCTAAAATACTGGCGCGCAACACCTCGCTATTATTCAACCATAATCTGTTAGGGTTCCTTGGATATGCCATTTTCCATATATTGCCGGAGTAAAGTGTCCAATTAGCGGAGACATCCCAACCCGTGATGGGAAGAATGCTTGAAATCACCGGCTTATCGCCGACTTCGTATGCTGACATAATAATGGGGTTATTTATAGTGCCAACTCCATTAAGATACATCGTAATCCCATCTTTCCACACGCCTCCTCTCTTAAATAAAATATTATCGCCAGGGGAAAAGGTTTTTGAGGAGACCTTGGAAATTGTCTTCCATGGCGCTGATTGCGAAAGACCGTTGTTAGAGTCGGATCCGGAAGGGTCGAGGTAATAAGTGGCGCCTTCGCTCAACCCGGCCGTCATCGGGACCGCGATCATCGCCCACCCCAATAACTTCATTATCTTGGCCATAGACGTCCCCTGCCCCAAAAGTCTCGTGGGCCCTGAAGATTACTAATTTACGGATACGTTATTGGCCATGCTCCCGGAGCCATCCAGCAAGATCATGATATTTGTCTGCGGCGCGGCGGCTCGGGCCGTCGCTGCGCCAAGACCCGGCAGGCCGACGTAAAAAACGATGCGCCTCATGTTGGCTCTAGTGTAGGCTCGTTGCCGTTCGGAATCAATGCAAGTTGGATGAAAATTCGATTAAAAATCGATTAAAACCGTTGCGGGTCAGCCACCCTTGACGAGCCGTCGTTTCGTTGTCAAACTCTGATCAGTGCAACCGCTTCAGTTGGCCGCCGTCGTGGCCTCCAACGTCCTGCAATCCTATCTGCTGCTTATCGGCATGGTGGACATCGCCATCAGCTTGACCGGTTTGTTCTGGCGGAAGCAGCGCCGCGAGGAGCCCTCGCGGCAGCACCGCTTCGCCCTCATCATCCCGGCCCACAACGAGGAGAACGTCGTCGGCTGCTGCCTTGACAGTCTCAATAAGCTCGACTACCCCAAGGACAAGTTCGATATTTTTTTGGTCGCCGACCACTGCACCGACGCCACCGTGCGCATCGCCCGGGAGCATGGGGCCGCCGTCTATGAGCATGTCGGTTCGGTGCGCGGCAAGGGCTTCGCCCTCAAGTGGGTCACGGCGAAGATTCTGGCCTTGGAACGCCACGACGCGCTCTGCTACTTCGACGCCGACGCCCTGGCTCATCCAAACTTCTTAAACAAGATCAACGCACGGCTGCGGCCCGGGGTGAGCGCGCTGCAGGGACGCCAGATCTCCAAAAACCCGAATGACGGCTGGATCGCGCGCATGCTCAGCGTGGGTCTGATGATCAGCGCGCGCTTCTGGCACCTGCCCAAGGAACATCTTGGCCTTTCCGCCGCGCTCCACGGCAAAGGGATGTGCTTTCGCCCCGAGGTGATGCGCGAGCACCAATGGGACGGCGCCTGCCTGACCGAAGACTTGGATATGGAGATGCGGCTGGTGCGGGCCGGGATCCGCATCCGCTGGGTTGAAGACGCCGTCGTTTACAACGAGGAGCCGGCCACGGTCGCCGCGCACATGAAGCGCCTCTTGCGTTGGACCAGGGGGGGGATGCAGGTGGCGCGCAAGCATACCGCGCCCCTGTTCTTGCGCGCCTTCAGGCGCCTGGACCCCAGCGCCCTGCAAGCGGCCATCTGGTGCTCTTTGGTCTTCCGTCCGACATGGTGGATGGTCGCGGCCATGTACCTGACGCATGACTCCTTTCATGTGTCGTTTTGGATCTTTCACCATCTCCCGGCCGTGCGACCGCGGGTAAAGTTCCTTGTCATCATGCCGCTGCTGCAGTTTCCCGTCCTGGCGCTGTATTGGGAGCGCGCTCCCTGGAAGAGCTACCTGGCCTACTTGCTGCAGCCCGCGCTGGGATTATTCCGCATCCCGGTGTCCATCTGGAGCATGTTCAGCCCAGCCGATGATTGGTATCGCACGGAGCATAACAGCCGCGTCACCATCGCCGACTTAGTTCCCTTGAAGCCCGCCGCCAGCGAGGCGGACTAGACTACGGCCTGGACGACGGATTGGCGGGGTTGTTTTGGAGCGCCTGCTGGTTCTTCTTCACCAAGTTCAGGATGTCCTTCTCGGAGGAGGGCGCGCCGCCGAGCATGACGCCCAGCGGTATCCCCGCAGCGTCGCCGAGCTTCCGGACGAAGGTCTTGACCGTGCTGTCGACATCCATGGTCGCGGCGGCCTGAGCGACCGCGTCGGGCGAAACCGATTTGATCTGTTTCATGACCACATGAGTCACGTCAGGCTCTCGAGCGTACTTGAACAGCAGTTTCGCGAAGTTAGGAGAGGCTGAGAGGCCGTTGAGGAACGCGATAGGGTCATGATCCTTGTGCCAGCGCACGTTGAGCGCGGCCAGGTCGGCATGGCTGCCCCACTCCTTTTGATAGGCCTTCAAGACGGCGGAGCGGCTCACCTGGGCTAACCATATCTCGCGCAGCTTCGCCGTCTCGCGCAGGATGAGATCGCGGTCGATGCCCCCCTTCGGCTTGGGCGCGGAGGATTGTCCCGACGCGGGAGAGGCGCTGGGCGCGGAGTCCACGGAAAACGAGGGCAAGCCGGTCTCAATGGTCTGCATGGCGGCGGGCCTGCGCGTGCTTGACTGCGAAGAGGAGCGCGCGCTGACGGAGGAGGGCCGGGAAACCTCCTGCGCGTCGAAGCCCGAGGTCTGCAGTGAAGACTTGGGGGGCCGGCTGTTCTGCAATACCGCCACGCCCGCGCCGATCAGGCACAACAGGGAAACGACAACGAGATAGCGGCGCGCTGGTCTAGCTCCAACGGCATTCTCAGACGTGGGATCCATAAGAGCGCTTCCCGACCAATATATCAGCCGTTTCCCAGCCTGTCAATAGATTGCTGAACTTGGAGAGGCGCGAGGACGCTTCGTCCCAGCCGCCACCTCAGGCTAATGATTATCACCGCTCGGAAGTCTCTTGTCCGGGTGCAAGCCGGGCGCGGCGCCCTTGGATTGGAGGGGTTTCTCCTGGAACGAGGAGTCGCGCGCGATGGCCATAGCGCGCAGGGCCGCGGCGGCCAGAAGAGGCTTGTCCTTGCTCATCAGCATTTTGAACAGAATCGAGGGCTGGGGCGCTCCGTCCGGGCCCAGGTGCGCGCGCGCGTATTCGGCGAACTTGCCGGAGCGGACCACGATCTTGGCCCACGCCTCGGGCGCGGAGAAGTAGGCCTGCTCGTGCTGATAATCAAGCGCGTCGTGATCGGGGCTCACGTTCATGAGACGCTCGAGCGCCGCCAGATCCCCGGCCCCGCCCGACTTCTCCAGGGCCAGAACGTAGGCGAGCAGCACCGCCCAGTTTCCCTCGCCCACGGAGACATCGTGCTCATCGAGATATCTGTTGATGCCGTCCGACAGCCCTCCGGAGAGGCGCTCGCGAGCGACCAGCTCGGCCCAGGCGGCGGCCGCCGCGTAGCGCCCGCTGCGGTCTCCGGCTCCGCGCGTGCCGTTCAGGACCTTCCCAAGCAGGTCCCAAACGCCCTGCGTCGGCGCGCCCGTCTCGCCGAGGAGCTTGAAGATGGCGATCTTGAGCGTCGTGTCGGCCTTGTTCCACATCGAGTCATCGGAGAACGCGGCGACCAGCTTGCCTTGCATGCCCATGCGCCGGTAGAACTGCGCCAAGCCTTCGGGATCCTCGAGGATGTCTTCTACGTCGGCTGGATAGCCCAGCGCGCCCAAAGCGCGCCAAACGGCTGGGAATATTTCTCGTCCATCGTTGGATTTGGCGCGAGAGAACGCCTCGCGCGTCGCCACGAGGCCTGCGCGCTTGTATATCTCGGCCAAGGCGGCGACGAAGGCCATCTTGAGCGGGACGAAGGCGTCGCCTTGCAGGAAGCTCGACTTGCGCAGCAATGCCTCTAGGAGCTCGATGTCGGCGCTCCCGCCCAGACGCTGGAGAACCAAAGCCGCGGTCATCGCCATCGGGCTCTCGGAGCCGAGCTTGACGGGGGGCGCGTCGCCGGACCAGCCGTGCTCGATGATCCAGTTCCGCATCAGAGCGGCTTCCTCGGGGCCGGCAATGCGCGCGTAGGCCTCGGCGGCGGCGATGCGGATGGAGAGGCCGTCCTGCTCCCCCTTCTGGAGGCGGGACTGGTCGATGAAGCGCAGGAGGAGGCCGCGCAGCTTGGCCGTCTCGTTGACTGGGTGCGCGGTGGCCGGCTTGTCGAAGGCGACCGCGGCCTTCTCCGTCGCCGGAGCGGCGACGGGCCGGGGGGCCTCCTTGAGTATCTCCAGCCAGATCTGGGTGCGGCCGGAGGCGCTCGCGTATCCCATGCGCGCGCCAGGGATGTCGCGCAGGCGGCGATAGAGGTCGAGCAGGTAGTGGTTGCGCACGATAGGGGAATGGCGGTTCAGGTCGTCGACCATCCGCTGGGCGGCCTCGTAGCCGGCCGGCGGAGTGCCCGTGAAATGGGCGGCGAGGAACTCTCTGTCCGCCTGAGTCAACTCGGCGTCGAAGCTCACCGTCAGCCGCACGGCGCTCGCGGAGACGAAACTGGCCATTTCGAGCGGCTTGACGACGCCCGCTTTCTGCGCAACGCCTTTGGCGAAGGTTATGAACTGCTTGAGCCAGCCCTCGCCGACCTCTCCGGGCCGCACCGCGACGGCGGCGACGACGGGCGCGCTCCAACCGGCCCGCTCCACGGAGTCGCTCACGGCCGAGATCTCGGGGCGAAGCGCGGCGTCGACAGCTTTCGGGTTGTTGTGCAGAGCGGCGACGATCCTCGCCGACGGCGGCAGGCTCAAAGCCGAACCCGGAGAGAAGAAGGCCCGAGCCGGCGCCGCCTCGGACTTCTTCTCGCTCGCCGCAGGCGCGGCCGGACGCGCGGCGCGCATCATTTTGTCGAGGAGGCTCTCGGAGGGCTCCTCCGCCTCGCCGTCGCCGACGAAACGCTCGATGAGCGCGAAAACCTCCGCGGCGACCTGGCGCGCCGCGCCTTCAACGCCGCTGCGCTCGATTTTTTTATCGGGCTTGGCCTCGGCGGCGAAGACGATCCTGCCGCCCTCGGCCCGGATTTTGATGAGGCCGCCACGAACGTTCTTGCGTCCCTGGGCGGCCTCTTCCAGGATCCACTTCGCCATCGGATCTATGATGTGCTTCTCGATGGCCGCGGTCATCGGGCGGGCGCCGTAGAGCGGCGAGAAGCCCTCGATGGCGAGGAAGTCGATGACCGACGGGTCGATCACCAGTTCCGTGTCGTGGCGGTCGACCAGGAGGTCCTTGAACTCCGCGATCTGGAGCGAGGCGATCTTGACGATGTCCTGACGGCGCAGGCGGTTGACGCGTATCCACTTGTTCTTGGAGCGCGGGTCCTCGTCGAGGCGGTTCAAAAACTCCGGACGGAAGCGGGCCTTGAGGCTCATGGACACGACCTCGTCGAGCTCCTTGTCCCAGGCGTCTTCGAGCTCCTTGATCTTAGAGGCGTGCAGCTCGGCGGAGGTAATATTCTTCTCAACGGCCTCGATCATGGTCGCGTACTTCTCGCCGTCGACCGTGCCCATGCCGGCGTTGGAGGTCATGATGATGACGGTATTCTTGAAGTCGATGGTGCGGCCCTCGCCGTCGGTCAGGCGGCCGTCGTCTAGGATCTGAAGCAGAACGTCGAAGACCTTCGGATGGGCCTTCTCGATCTCGTCGAAGAGGATGACGGAGTAGGGCTTCTTGCGCACCGCCTCGGTCAGCTGGCCGCCCTCGCCGTAGCCGACATAGCCGGGAGGCGCGCCGGTCAGGCGCTGGGCGTTGTGCTCCTCCATGTACTCGGACATGTCCATGCGGATCATGGCCTCGGGGTCTTTGAAGAGAAAGCGCGCCAGCTCCTTGGCGAGATAGGTCTTGCCCACGCCGGTCGGACCCGTCAGCAGGAACTTGCCCATGGGCCGGTGGGGGTTGGAGAGGCCCGCCTTGTTGCGCCGGATGGCGTTGGCGATGGCTGTCAGTGCGGGCGCCTGGTTGACCACCCGCTCGCCGACGGTCTTCTCCATATCGTTGTAGCGCGACGGGTCGTCGGCGCCCATGTCGAGCTGGCCGGAGGCGATACCCGTCTTCTGCGCGATGACGCGCTTGACCACATCGATGGTGACACGACTCTCGCCGTCCCTGATGGATTCGCGCTCGGCGTAGAGCGCCTCGGCCTTCTTGATGAGGCCGGCGATGTGGTTATAGGACTCTATGGGCAGGGCCAAAGTCGAGGCGACGGCCTTGTCCATCAGGACCTGGCGCGCCTCGTTGAAGGCGACGACGAGCCGGCTCCAGATTTCACGCACATCGAGGGTGAGCGCCGAGCGCAGGTTGTCCGGGCGCGCGAACTCGGCGCCATCCTGGACGGCCTTGATGGCCTTGTCCGGGTTGAAGTTCGTCTTGTCGAACTGGTCGGTGAGCTTGGCGGCGGCCACCAGGGCTTCATCCGGGATGAAGGCGTCGTGGAGCTTGAGCAGAGAGGCCTTGCGGGCCCGCAGGATAATGATGGTCTCCTCGACGGTGGACTCCACGATGTCGATCTTCTCGAAGCGCCGGCGAAAGGCGTCATCCTTCTCGATGAACTCCTTGTAATCCTTGCGCGTGGTCGTAGCGATGACGGCGATCTTGCCGTCCCGCAAGGGACCCTTCAGGGCGTTGGCGATCTTCTGGCCGTTGTTGTCGAGGAAGAACTTCTGGATCTCGTCCATCAAGACGATGACCTCGTTGCCGCGGGCGGGCTTCGCGTCATTGAAGCGCGGCAGGAGGTCGAGGACGGACGAGAGGACACCTACGGGATTGTCGGCCGTCAGTATCTTGTTGATGTCGAGCTCGACGAGCCAGCGGCCACGCAGGCGCTGGAACTGGAGGAGGGTCTGCGAATCCTCGGTCGCGGCGTGCTCGGCGTCCTCGATCATTTCGGCTAGGCCCTCGGCGACCGCGGTCTTGCCGACGCCGGCCTCGCCCACGAGTATGACGCTGTTGCGCATCCCGCGCGGGGACGTCACGATGGGCAGCATCCGCTTGACCTCCTCGGCGCGGGCGACCACGGGAGGACGCGGCTCGCCGGGGTTCTTGGCCAAGGGCCGCAGGTAGGTCGCCAGGGCCTTGATCTGCGCGTCGGTGAGGGTCGTGCCGTCCTGCATTTTCCGTTTGCCAAGATAGGACAGCCATTCGGCGGCGGGGTCGCGGCGCGCGGGGTTCTTGGCGGCCTCGGCCTGGGCCTCGGATGCGTCCAAGTCCCCGCGCGCGGCGGCCTTGGCCCGGGCGGCCGGGGAGGCGACGACCGGGGCCTCGCCGGGCTGTTCCTTGAAAGGCTTGACCTCGGCGACGGCCGACCCTTCGTCCAGGGTCTCGTCGACCAGCATCTGGCGCGTTGCCGTCGCGTCGGCTCCGTTAGGGACCTCGAGGAGGGCGAGGAGTTTTTTGACGCTAAATTCCGGTAATTCCATGTACACCAGATTGAGGCGGCGCAGCTTCGCGTACTCCTTGATCGTCTCCTCGCTCGTTCCGGCTTTGAACTGGACGAGGAGAGACTGCGCATGGTCGTAGCTTACGGCCTCCGGGTAGGGCTGGATCAGCCGGTCCTCGAGGAAAGCGGCGGCGTTGGGGTGGACCGCGACGGCGAGCACCGCCTCGCTCGCGGCCAGCGTCTTGGCGGCGTCGGCGGCGTCTCGCAGGTTCTTCGCATGGAGAACGTAAGAGTCGTCATGGCGGGAAAGACGATTCTCCCCGAGCCCGCCCAGGAGGGCCTTGATCTCCTCGGTGGTGGTCTCCGGCGCGAACTTCACCAGAAGGGTGGAGACGCCGTAATGCGCCTTGGTATGCGAGATCACCTTGGCCGGCAGCGCCACGGCCGCGATTTGGTCGCGCACGACGAGCGAAACCTTCACGGACATGACCCACTGCTCTGCGGCCAACGCGCGCGCGATCTCCGCGGCATCCGCGGAGGTCTTCGCCGTTATAAGAAACCAGTCGCCGTGGTTCTCGACTTTATCATAAGCCCTCATGATCCGGTTGACGTCCTTCTTGGGCGCGCCCTCTTCAAAGTCCACGAGGACATTCCTGTCGGAGATATTCTCACCTAAGACCTTGCCTTGCCAGCGCGCCGTGTCGGCGGTTTCGGCCGCGGGCGCCACGCTCCGCGGCAAGGCGATGAGGTTGAAGAGAGCGCGGGAGACGCGCACGTGACGCGCCGCCGGCACGCCCTGGAATATCCTCGCCGCGTGGGCGGCGTCGGCGAGATTGCCCAGCGTCAGCTTGATCTCGGAGATGAAACCCAAGCCCTTGGGGGTGTACGTGACCTGGAGTTTGTGAGCAGGCAGACGGTCCTCTCGAGAGCTCAGGTCACTCATCAATTTCTTGAACTTATTCGGAATCATCCACGTTTCGACGAATTGACGGTGACTCTCGCCGCTATCTCTCATTAAATCCGCAAACTCGCTCGAGGTCATCCGGTCGATCAACTCGACGGCGACGACCAAGGCGTCGAGGGACTCGTCCAGCTCGACCCCCCCGCCCGCAGACTCCGGAACGCGGGCCGCCGCGGGGACCCGGATCACGGCCGCGGGCGTTTCGGCCTGCAAGAAGAACGTCTTGTGGGAGAGATCGCGGGAGATGCGCACGCGATGCGCCTCCCCCACGCCCTGCAATATCCTCGCCGTGAGGGCGGCGTCGTCGAGATTGTACAGCGTCAGCCTGGCCTCGGTAACGATACCGGAATTGGTCCGGAACATGCCATGGGGGTCGTGCGTGATCTGGCCTGAGAGGTAACTGGGCAGATAGCCATCTCCAATGAGCTTGGCCAACTTTGATCTAAACTCAGCCGGAGTCATATGGCCGGTGAGCTCGACGGCGACGACCAAGGCGTCGAGGGAATCGTCTTGATATAACAACGCCCTGTGCTCAGACGGCGGGGGGGCGTCGGTCGTCGCCAGAGCGCCCAGCAGGCCAAGGGCTCCCAGGCCCGGGAGCCAAGCCGGGGCCTGATGCGCGAGCGCCTGGAAAAAGCCGGTCGCCCCGCCGGTGAGCGCCGGGGAAAAGCCGGCCGCGCCGTCGGCGAGCGCCGGAAAGAGGACGGCCGCAGCGCCGAAGATCGCCAGCGCCAGCATCACGCCCAGCCTGGTGAAGCCGCCTTGGCCGCCGGACTTGACCTTCTCCTTGCCGGCCTGATTGATGGCGTCCTTGAGCTTGCCTTCGTATTTCGGGTTCTCCCAGCGCTCGAAGATGTTGTGATCCTCGAACCACTTGCGCAGGCGGTTGAGGCAGGCTTCATTGCGCGGGTCGGCGAGGAGCTCCTTGATCTTCGCCAGTGTGTCGCCGTCCTCGGTGAAGATCTTCGCCTTGAGGAACTCGGCGGCTTTGTCCGGATAGGCCTTCAGGAAGACCTCGAGCTTGTCCTCTTTGGAGAGGGCTCGGAATGTCTCCTTGGCCATCATCTCGTCGACGAGCGCCTCGAGGGCGTTCTTCATGGCGTGCTCGGCCTCGAAAAGGCCGACCTCGCTCTGCATCCCCCGTTCCTCAGCGATCTGCGCGATCACCGCGGCCCACTCGCTGTAGAGCCGCATAACGTCGTTGACGGCGGCCTCGGAGCGGACCTTCTCGCGGATGCACCAATAGTCGTAGGTGCAGGGCAGGGCCAGGAAGAGCAGCGGCAGGGACACGGAGAAGTGGAGATAGGCCACGGCATAGAACGCCGCCAGGGCGCCGAAGGTGACGGCGTTGGCCACGCGGTTGAGCGCCTTCTGGCTGTGAATGCCGAGCTTATCGCCCATGAAGGTCAACAGCGCCGTCGGCCCTTCATAAAAGCGCCGGAACATTCCCTGGTAGGCCCTCTCGACCTTCGGGTTGTAAACCCACTTGGCGTAGAAGCGCTCCGGCAGTATGCCGGCAAGCATCTTCCCGCCGTCGAGTTGCGGCAGGGGCAGGAGATTGAAGACGGTCAGGGCCAGGTTCATCTTGGCCAGGCCCAAGGCCACGCCGGCCGCGAGGCCTGCCGCGGGAAAGAGAACGAAGGCCGCGAAGGCGATCCCCGCCAGCGCCAGATTGGTCAGAGGCCCCGCGCCCGCCGCGTAGAAGGCGTTGCGCGCCGAGCGCGGACCGCCCAAGGGGCCGCGCAGGTTGTTGAAGTCCGCGTCCACGGCCTTGCCCGCGCCGATGAGGACGGGAAATGGGAGGAACGCGCTCGAGAGCGCCAGCGAGAGCGCCGGCAGTATGATGGTCTTGAGCGGGTCGACGTGGTGGAAAGGGTTGAGGCTGTGCATGCCCGCCTCCTCGGCGGTGCGGTCGCCCAGCTTGCGCAGAACGGCGATGTGGGCGACCTCGTGGGCGAGCACGCAGACCACCAGCCCGGCCGCCATGCTCAGGACCGGCACGGCGCCGACGGACACGGCCGCCAAGGCGGCCGCCGCGAGGGAGAGCGGGGCGACGACCTTGACCCAGAGCGGAAGGGCCTGCGCCCGGCGGATATTCCCCACCTCGCGGGCGGCCTGCGGCGTCGGGATGGAGGAATCAGCGATGATGCGGTTGACGCGTTCCTCGGGCTTCATGAGACCGTGATGAACGTGACGGGGGTCGGTGACTTGTGTCACCGGCGCGCTCTTCGTCAGAGCCGTCCGTACGTCCGCCCCGTCGAACGCTTCGCGGGGGGCGTCCTCGCCGATGCGCTCCCAGTAATATATCTGGCGTGCGACCCAGGCCGCAACCCCGCCTTGCGAGGGCGCCGGGCCGGCGTTCTCCGTGACGAGACCGATCGGCCTGCCCGCCGTGAGCTTGGCGTCCACCTGGGGCGGTGGCGTCACCATCAAGGCGGGCAGAGAGGACGCGGCGGACAGCGAGGGAGACAGCAAGGGGAACAACGAGGAGGCGCCGAGGCCCATCGGGAGCACGCCGCCGGAGAGAGTCGCGGGGATCTCCGCCACGGGGCGTCCATAGGCGCCGGTCCGGCCGACGGCAACGTAGCTCAAGCTCTGGGCGAAGGCCTGTGATGCGGGCAAGCCGGCGGAACCCAAGAATATCGAGAGGCTGACGGCGAAGGCGACGGCGGACTTCATCGCCCGGACGGGCCGAATTGAGCTCATAGAAGAGACGATCATTATAGGGACCGTTGACTTTAAGCAATAGAGGCTTAAGACCCAACAAAGCCGTGTCAAAGGTCCCATGCGTCAGGGGGGCTTTGGACCGGGGCGCGCGCGTCCCGCTGGAGGTTCCAGGAAAGTCTTGACGGAGATCGGCAATTGGGGCTATCCTGGGCGCATGAGAGGCGCCGCATTTATCATGCTCGCTCGCTGATGGATATCAAGTCCCTCATCCTCCAGAGCGAGGACTCGTTGCCGACGCTCGCGCAGCATCTGTCGACCGCAACGGCGGCGACACCCTCACTGCCGACCATCACCGCCGATGCGTCAACCTACTGGAAGTTCGGTGGCAGCGCCGTCATGGGCCTTGCGGGGATGCTTTACCTGGGCTATGGGAAGAAAAATGGCGATGTCTCGAAGCTGATCATCGGCGCCGCGCTGACGCTCGGCAGCCTTTTTTTATTCTAGGCGTCGCGCCAGACCGGCTTGCGCTTGGCGAGGAAGGCGCTGCCCGCGGTCGCCAATTAATTCAGGGCTCCTGAACTTGGCTCGGTTCAGCAAATGCTTTGGCGGCTCTTTTATTCGCGCGAATTTCTTGCTGGCGCTGTTTGTGGTCAAGCCGTTTGCGGTAATCAAATATTCTTTTCAAGAGTGACTGATCGGGCTTCGCAACACCCTTGAGCGCGATTAATTTCTGCGCTTCAGGAATGACGGGATGGATGTAGTGCTCAACCAACGCCTCATCCAAAAAAGATTCAGAGGCAATTTCACGCCCACCAAAATCGACGCTAACCGAATCACCTGACTTTAGCGCTGACGCAATCTTGTCGAAAAGCGGCTTACCATCCTCACGCGTGTATACGTGATCTCCGCAGATTTCGCTAATGAGAAGAGTGATTTGTGCCATGGGTTATTGGAAGTTGAAGGGCGATCCGGATTCGGGCGCTTTATCAAAGGTCGCCATCGTTGCCGTGTCGAATGAAACGGTAACGATGGTTCCTTGAAATGCGACCGGCATGGGCAAAGTGCTGGTCTTTTTTTTGCGTTGAACATTCAGCCGTGAGGAGCCTGAGAACATCGACAGAGATCCTCCGTGGGCCTTCACGTAGGCAACGATCTGTTTGAGTCCGAGCCCACCAGTATGGCCTGGACGCGAAGTGACGCCCTCCTCAAGAGCTTTCTTCAGGGCCTCTTCGTCGGTCATCTCTTTGCCGTACTTCCCAGAGTTCAAAAGTGAGGCTCTAATTCCGATTCCGGAATCTGCGACACAAATACGAACGTCATTCTGTTTGGGGTTATACCGAGCGCAAATCCAAAACCCAAGCCCTGATTTTGCATGGTCGTTCGCGTTCGTTAAGAGTTCCGTAATCCAAATGCGGAGCAAGTACCGCTCATCTTCGCCCACATTTTTAGCCTGTCGGCCGATAAATTCAGCGACGTGCTCCGGCACACTGCCTTCCATCTGCTTAAGCAAGCGGAGTTGCAAATTATTCGGAGCGACGGCATTTGCCAAATTCGTCGATTCAGTCAACTCAAGCAACCCGCAATTTTTTATGTACTCAGCGCTTTCCGCTTGCTGGGGCAGAATGATGGATACCTTTCGTCCCGCCTGGAGACGCTTCAGTGCAAAGTCAGCAAGGAGAATTGTGCCGAATGGCGAAATCCATTTCACGCCAGTGGCGTCAAGAACGACGTCCCCCGGAACAGGGAGCGCCTCCTGCAAGCTGGCCAAGAGCGCGTTAGCTGCTCCTTCGCTCGTAAGTCGCGGAAGACGAATCTTTATTTCTGGCACTTAATCTATCCTACAAAATGACCCATAACTAAGCCGTTGCCACGTTTGGTCCTACTTCAGATTAGACTTTAAACTACTCGCGCCAGATCGGCTTGCGCTTGGCGAGGAAGGCGGCGCAGCCTTCGGTCGCGTCCGGCGTCTTCATGAGCTCCTTGAGGTAGGCCTCCTCCGCCATCTGGAGCTTGGCGGCGAAGTCATCGGGGTGGAGACGGCGCAACAGCCGCTTCGAGAGCTTCAAGGAACTCCGGCTCATCGACGTGAGCCTGGAAAGATACTTCCCGCACTCCGACTCGAAACTCTCCGCGGGAAACACCAGGCTCGCCAAGCCGAGCCGCAGCGCCGTCTGCGCGTCGATGGCGCGGCCGCTTAAGAGCAGCTCGCGCGCCGCGCCCGCAGGGCAGATCCTGGGAAGAAGGACCATCGCGACGGGAGCAAAGACCCCGAGCTGAATCTCCGGCTGGCCGAACTGCGCGTTGGAGGAGGCCAGGACCACGTCCGCCGGCAGCGCCAGCTCGCAGCCGCCGCCGAGCGCGGCGCCCTCCACGCAGGCCACGACGATCCCCTCGAAGGCGGCGAGCTTCTTAATGGCGCCATGAAATACGCTCAGCATCCGCTCGACCTTATCGGGGAGATGGTCTCCCACATCCGCCCCAGCCGAGAAGGCCTTCCCTCGCCCTTTGAGCACGAGGAAGGCGCTGCCCGCGGCCGCGTCGAGGGCCGCGCCGATCTCCACGAGCATGTCCAGGTTCAGGATGTTGAGCGGGGGGCGGTTGAGCGTCAGCGTGAAAATCCCTCCCGCCTCGCAGGTTTCAATGGTCTTAAACGACGTCGCCGGCGCTGTCATAGATACTGTCCTCCATCCACTTGGATAACGACGCCCGTGATGTGGCGCGCTCCCTCGCCGCACAAAAACGCCACGGTATTGGCGACGTCCTCAGGACGCCCGAGACGCCCCAGGAGCGTCTCGGCCAAGGCCTTCGCTCGGAACTCATCGGGCACGCTCGCCGCCATCTCCGTCTCGATCATGCCCGGCGCCACGCAGTTGACGGTGACGCCCGCGCCGCCCAGCTCGCGGGCGGCGGCCTTGGTGAGGCCGATGATGCCCGCCTTTGAGGCGCAGTAGTTCGCCTGTCCGAACTTTCCGCGCAGGCCGTTGATCGACGAGATGTTCACGATCCTCCCGCCGCCGGACTTGCGCAAGCGCTGGGCGGCGGCGCGAATGTGGTTGAAAGTCCCCTTAAGGTTGACCGCGATGACGTCGTCGAATTGAGCCTCGGTCATCTTCCACAGCACGGCGTCGGCGGTGATGCCGGCGTTGTTGACGAGGATGTCGAGGCCGCCGAGATCGCAGGCCGCCGCCTCCACGCAGCGCTCGACTGCCGCGGTGTCCGCGGCGTCGACGATGGCGCGGTGCGTCCGGCGGCCCAGTCCGGCCAACTCCTGGGCGACGGCTTCCCCTTCCTCAGGAGGCCCCTTGTAGTCGAACGCGACGTCGGCGCCCCTGCGGGCCAGTTCCAGACAGATCGCCTTGCCGATTCCGCGGCTGCCGCCCGTCACGAACGCCTTCTTGCCGTGAAGTTCCATCACAGGAGCACCGATCATAACCTCATCACCTCGCCTCGCCCGTTGTCGCCCGAAGCGAACATCGCCTCGATCTCTCGGGCGTAGTCCGCAAGGATCTTGGAGCGCACGAGCTTCATGGTCGGCGTCAATTGTCCGTTGGCGAGGCTCGGTACCCCATGTATCAGAACCGCCGCCTTGGGGCGGGCGTACTTCTCGACGATCGCCCGCGACGCCTTCGCCAGCTCCTCCTGGAGGAGTTCCCTCGCCGGCAGGCCGCGGCTGCGGGCGGCCTCGGCTACGGCCGCGGGATTGGGGAACACGAGGGCCCCCACGTAGTCGTGCCCGCCGCCGACGACGATGGCATATTGGACGAGGGGACTTTCCGCCAGGGCGTTCTCGACGTTCTGCGAGATCACCATCTCCCCGTTGCTGAGCTTGAACATGCCGTCCACGCGGCACTTAATGACGAGGCCGCGGTCTCGGATTTCTCCGTAATCTCCCGTGCGCAGCCAGCCGTCCGGCGTAAAAACCCGCGCGGTCCGCTCCGGGTCCTTGTAATAGCCGAGCATCACGTTGGGGCCCTTGACCAGGATTTCCCCATCCGAGGCGATGCGGACCGCCACTCCGGGAATAGGCGCGCCGACGGCCCCCGGCCGGCGCCGGCAGTTGAAACGCGTGACGGTGACGCAGGGGGAGGTCTCGGTGAGCCCCCAGCCCTCCACCACCGGGACGCCTTTCTTCTCGTAAGCGTCGGCGACATGTTTGGGCAGGGCCGCCGCGGCCGTGAAGACGAACCTCAGGTCCGGATGGAAGATGTCCCGTTCGGCGTCCTTGAAGCGGCGGCTCTCCTCGACTAGAGCCTGATGAATCCGCGGCACGCTGAAGTAGATCGTGGGTTTGACCCGCTTGAAGTTCTCGATGAGCGCCCGCACGTCCTTCCCGTAGCTGTCGTCGAGAACGAGGTGGGCCCCGCTGTAGAGCGCGCCAAACAGCTCGAAGATTCCGCCGAAGCTGTGATGCCAGGGCAAATACGAGAGGACGCGTCCGCCGGGCTTGAGCTTCCAGAGGAGATCCAGCGCCCGCCGCTGGGAGAGGATGTTGCGATGACTTAGGAGCACGCCCTTGGGCCGACCGCTCGTCCCCGACGTGTACATGAGGAGAGCCGGGTCGAGCGGACGCGCCCGCCGCGCAGCCCTCTTAAACGCGGGCGTCGGGCCGCCGCTCACAAGCGCCGAGAAGGCGCTCACGCGGGGGCCGGCCTTTTTCCGCGCGGACCGCCGGAAGCCGTCCATCACGAAGATACGCTTAAGGCCGCGCGCGGCGCGCGTCGAGAGAACCACGCCGAGGCGCTCCGCGTCGGAGACCGCGAGGAAGCGCGCCCCCTAATGCCCCAAAATGTAGTCGAGCGGCTCGACGGGATAGCCGGCGAAGATGGGGCAGGCGACCGCGCCCACGCTCATCACGGCCAATTCGAAAACCAGCATCTCGCTGCGGTTGCGCGAGCAAATCGCGGCCACCTCGCCCTTGCCCAGCCCGAGCCGCAGCAGGGACTCGCCCACCTGGGAGACCTGCTCATAGAGGTCCTCCCAAAGCAAGGTCCTGCCGCCGCCGGCCCCCTTGTCGCTGAGAACCGGCATGCCGCGAAAGCGCTCACAGCGCTCCCGGAGCATCACCGCGATGCTGGCGGGATAACGGCCGAGCTCGACTCGACTACGCAGCGTTCGTTGCATGGCTCTGCCTGCTCATCAATGCGGCGCCCAGCGCCCCCACGAATTGCGCCTGCGGCGCGACGAACGGCGCCCTGCCGAGCTTCTCGGCTAGAATGTCGGCGATGACGGGATGGGTCGCGATGACGCCGCCGCTGAGCGCCACCTCTCCGTCCAAAGGATCCATCTCCAGTATCCTTTTGACGACGGATTCATAGCAGCCGCGAAGAATCCCCTCCGGGCTCGCCCCCTCCCGGATGTGGTGTATGATCTCGGTGCAGGTAAATACGGTGCAGTAGCTGCCGATCTCTACGGCCTTGCCGGCCCGGCGCGCCATCGCGCTGATCGCCTCCGGCGCCACGTCGAGGCGGCGCGCGATCTCCTCCAGGAACGCGCCCGTGCCGGCGGCGCACTTTCGGTTCATCTTGAAATCGAGCTGGCAGCCGCCCTCATCCACGCGGACGACCTTATTGTCCTGCCCCCCGATGTCGACGACGACGTGAGGCCGAGGGAGGTGGTGGTAGCTGCCGCGCGCGATGCAGGAAATCTCGGTCTTGGTCGGGGGCTTCTGGAGGCAGCGCGAACGCCCGACCCCGGTCGCCACGACCCACGAGCTCGGCGTCCCTTTTGCGGCGGTCTCCTCGAGAGCTCGCCGCGACGCGCTCTCGAAATCCATTCCCGTCTTAAGGACATGTGTCGCGAGAATCATCGCCTCCGAGTCGATCACGACCGCCTTGGTGAACGACGAGCCGATGTCCACCCCCGTAAAGCGCATGCTCGCCATGGCGTCAGCCCCGAGGGGCCCGAGCCGCAAGCTGCTCAGCCAACGCCTCGACCGTGGTTTCGGTCTGGTCTTCGGAAAAACAGCGCAGATCGCAGAGGTCGCCGTAGAGCGTCGTCGAGGCTACGCCGTGGCCCTCGAGCAGGCGCTGGGGCAGCCCGAAGCGGGAATTCGTGTTGTAGGGGCAGGTCTTCGCCTCATGGAAGAGAATCGCATCGATGGAATACGCCTTGACGGCATCGACGAGGTAGGACTCCTTGTAGTCCTCGCTGCGGTTGATGAAGACCTTGAGGTTCGCCTCGGCCATGGATTCAAACGGCCTCCGGCAGTCGAGCTCGTCGAAGACCCAGGAGAGGCAGTAGGTCGAAGCGACGGCGCAGATCTTCAGGCGCGTAAAGAGATCGGAGAAGAAACGCAGCTTGCCCCAATTGGGCATCCCGTCCCAATAGAACCGCAGGCGCTCCCCCTCAACGGCCGCGATGCCATCGCGAACCAGCGCTTCGGCTTCCTCGACCAAGCCCCGATAGTAGTCGCGCGTCGCCTCCTTGCCGCGCATCACGACGATGGGCGCCATGTGGATCGTCGCGTCAAAGAACGTGATCGGCGACGGCCGAGCGCGTCCCGTCTCAAGAAAACGCTTCCAATGTGCGCTCGCCTGCGAGGAAAGCTTGACGACCTCCGCCAGCCGCGCGCGGTTGAGCGGCGCGCCGGCGATCGGCGCGAGAGTCACGGCCATGCGCTCAAGCTGCTGAGCCACGTCGGCGATGGACTCGGGGCCGACCGTGCCGGCCTTCCAGGGAGAATGGATCCCAAGCACGGGAACGCCGAACTCCCTCCCGTAAAAAGAAAACCAATCCTGGACCTCGCGGCACTGGCTCGTGTTATAGACGAGGACGTCGGGCTTAGGCGGGGCGTCGATGCCGTAGGCATCTTTCAGAGGAGACTCGCCCCGCAGATGCGCCCCGATGTCGGCCGTCAGATACGAGCAGATGTCCGGCGAATATCCCTTCGCGTTGGCCTGCCCGATGAAGCCCGTGGCCAGGCGGCGCGCGCCCAGAAGCGCGCCGTGGTTCTCGGGGAAGTAGAGATGAAAGCCCATCGCCTCCAGGAGTTCGACGGGGCCCGCGCTCGTGCACCAAGCGACTTTCCGGGCGGGGTCCTTGCCCGCAGCGTCCAGGCCTGCGTAGTAATCCTTGAGAAGGACGTCAAGCTTTTGCCTCGATGCCCGGAGCCGCGAAGATTTTTCTGACGCCATCCTACCTCCCGGTGAACGCCGGCGGCCGCCGCTCAAGCAATGCGGCAAGCCCTTCGCGCGCGTCTTGGGTCGAGAATATTTCACGAATCCGGCCGAGCTCCAGGGTGAGCCCTTCATCGAGGCTGACCCGCAATCCGGCGTCGATAAGCTCATTGGCCGTCTTCAGCGCCCGGGGGGCCTTCTTCGCCAGGCCCAAGAGGGCTTTGGCCAAAGTCGGATCCGCGCCGTCGACAGGCTTGCCGGCGAGAAGATCGGGGATGCGTCCGTCGGCGAAGGCCTCGCGGACCTTCGCGAAGCCGGGCCCCGGCTCAGGGCGTTCCCGCGGCGACACGCCGGAGCCGGCTAAACGCTTGGCGTGCTCCAGAGCCTGGTCCGGCGGGAGCACGGCGTCCGCCAGCCCCAACGCGACCGCCTCTTGTGCCCCGAGAGGGGTCCCGGTGAAGATGTAGAACTTGGCCAGTTCCTTGCCGACGAGGCGCGGCAGCCTCTGGGTTCCGCCCAGGCCGGGGTAGATCCCTAAAGAAGTCTCCGGAAGCCGGAACATCGCCTTCGGCGTGACGACGCGCGCGCGGCAGGCCAGGGCCAGTTCCGTGCCGCCCCCCAAGGCGGCCCCATCGACGAGGGCGACCACCGGCTTGGCCGAAGCTTCGATGAGGCGCAGAAGATCCGAGCCGAAGCGGGTGAAGCGAAGAATGCCGTCGAAATCCCCCGTCTCAATGGAGCGGGCGAAGAACTTCACGTCCGCCCCGGCCATGAACGCTTTCCCCCTCCCCTCGAGAACGATTCCGCGCACATCGGGATCCGCCTGCGCCGCGACGACGGCGTCTCTCAGCTGCACGGCCAAGACCTCATCGAGCGCGTTCAAGGTCTCGGGACGGTTGAGCACGATGCGCGCCACGCCGTCTTCCTTGATGAGTTCCACGTAACGGAGATCCCATTTCTTCAGACCGAGCCGGTTCATCTCCTCAAACGGCCCGCGCGCCCAGCGCAGGCCGATGCGCGCCCCGCGATCGATGTCCTCGCGCGTGGCGCCGCCCTCATCGGCCAAAGCGGCGGCGACCTGAAACACCACGCCCCAGAGCCTCTCGGCGACGGCGTCAAACCGCTCGGGCTTGGGCTCTCCGGCGATGATCCAGGGGACGTTGGCCGCGGTCTGCTTCTTGAGTATCTCCGCCGGAGCGTAGAACGCCCCCAGCGGACGGCTGAGTCCCTCGGCGGCGTGGCAGGCGATCGGCACGCCCGTGGCGTTCATGAGCGCGAAGGGCCCCATGCCGACGGCGAAGGCGCGCTCGGCCGCCGCGTCGATCGTGGCCATGTCCGCGGTCTTGTCCTCAAGCATGCGCGCGGCCTCGTTGAGCCAGGGCACGAAGAAGCGGTTGACCGCGAAGCCGGGGCAGTCGCGCACCGTGATGGGCGTCTTGCCCATCGCCCGCGCGAAGGCCAGCACGGCCGCGAAGGCCGCGGGCTCGGTCCCCTCGATGGGGATGATCTCGACGAGGCGGTTCTTCACGGGATGGAAGAAAAAGTGCATGCCGAGAAAGCGCGCCGGGCGGCGCGTCGAACGCGCCAGATCGGCCACCGAAAGCGACGACGTGTTCGAGGCGAAGATGGCGTCCGCTCGGACGATCCCGTCGAGGCGGGAGAAGAGGTCTTTCTTGGCCTTCTCGTCCTCGAAAATGGCCTCGATGACAAGATCGGCGTCCTTGAGCCGCGCGAGGTCCGTCGTGAACGTCATGCGCTCGAGCGTGGCCTGCGCGTCCTCGGGGCGAAGAACGCGCCGCTTCTGTCCTTCCTCCAGCAGACCTTCTATGGCCTTGCGGGCCTTCTCCAGATAGGCCGCCCCCTGGTCGACGAGCACCACGCGCGCGCCCTCCATGGCCATCTTCTGGGCGATACCGCCGCCCATCGTCCCCGCCCCGACGACGCCCACCGTGCGGATTTCCTGAATCATGAGCACCCCTTGTTCTGAATGTGGTATTCGAGGCCCTTGATCAGGGCCGTGACCGTCTGGTTGTAGGGGACGGCGACCCCGGCGCGAACGCCTCGCTCGGCGATGCCGCCGTTGAGGAAATCGATCTCCGTCTTGCGCCGGTTTTCGCAGTCGGCGCACATCGAGGGTTTGTGCGGCCCGGCCTTATTGAGATAGTCGACGCAGTACTGGAAGAAGCCCGCGGGGAAGCTCACGCCCTCCGTCGCGGCGACCGCCATCCCCTCACGGATGATGCCCTCGGCGAGGGCGCGCAAAGGCGGCATCCCCATGACGTCCGCGATGGTCAGGTTGGTCAGGGAGCTGATGGCGCACAGGGCGGAGTTCAGTATCACCTTCTCCCACACCTGGAACTGGATATTATCGCTGTACTGGGTCGCCAGCCCCGCGGCCGTCAGGACCGCCGCGAGCTCGCGCGCGGCGGGGACGCTGCCGGGCTCGAACGCGCCCATATGGTTCGGGGAATTAAAGAACCCCACCCCGACGGTTTGCGCATCGACGATGCGGCCGGCATAATTGATGACGACTCTCATGACGTTCTTTCGCGTCCCGAGCGCCTGCGCGATGACTTCCTCGGTGCCCAAGCCGTTCTGGAAGCTGACGACGATGAGCCTATCGTTCTTGAGGGCCTTCACATCCCCCATGACCTCATCAAGAATGCAGGCCTTGATGGATAAGAACAGGATTTCGGGCGGCTTGCTGCGGAGTTCCGAGAGGGACTGGTAGACTTCCCCGACCGGAACGACGAAGTCGCCGGAGATGCAGCGGCGCGGGTCCGAAATCTTGACCCCCGAACGCTTGAGCTGCGCGACGCGCTCGGGCGAGGCGTCGACCAAGACGGTCTCCTCGCCCTTCTTGAGCAGATGGCCGGCCAGTATGCTGCCGACGACTCCCGTTCCCACGACCGCGATTCTCATCGTTTTCCCCTCATGCCAGACCCGTCAATTCCCGCAGCGCCCGCGCGACGAATACCCCGGCCATGCGCCTGCGGTAGGCCGCCGGGAAATCCGCGTTCGCCACCGGGCGCGCCCGGCGCACGGCGGCGCTCGCCGCCGCGGACACGCGCTCAAGAGTCGGCTTGCCGCCCGCCATCAACGCCGCCGCCTCGTCGGCGATGATGGGTGACGAGGCCAAAGCGCCCAGAACGATTCGGCACGCCGAAACCACCCCGCCCTTCATTTGCAGGGAAACCGCGACTCCGAGCGCCGCGAAATCAAAAGAGCCGCGTCGACGGAGCTTGCGATAGGTCGAAAGTCGCGGGCTTAAGTCAAGCTCGACTGCGGCGATCAGCTCTCCCGGCGCCAGCCGCAGGAAACGCGCTCCCGTGTCCTGGTAAATAGACTCCAAGGCCGCCTCGCGTTCGCCGGCGAGGCCGACAATCCGCACGTTCGCTCCCAGCGCGATGAGGGCCGGCTGCAGGTCCCCCGAGGCGACGGCAAAGCAGCGCTCGGAGCCGACGGCGGCCCGGCACGGCGCCTCTTGGTCCGTCTTGAGGCAGAAGCCCGAGGCCTCGCGCCAGGAACCGCTCTGATCGTAGAAGCTACAGCGGGTGTCGAGGGCAAGATTGCCCCCGACGGTGGCCGAAGATCTTATCTGCGGCGTGGCCACGCAGGCCGCGGCCTCGCGCAGGGCAGTCAAGCTCGCCAGGACGGGAGACTCAAGCAGATCCTCGATACGGGTCCCCGCGCCGATGACCACCCGGTCGCCGCGCCGTTTAACGCCGGAGAAGCCCTTGACTCGGCTTAGGTCCACGAGCGTGCGCGGCCGCAATTGGCGCCGCTTGAGTTTGGGCACGAGGTCGGTGCCGCCGGCGAACGCCGCCCCCTCGGGCCCGGCCTCGGCCAAGAGTCGCGCCGCCTCAGCGAGGCTGAGCGGAGAGACGATGCATATCTTGGGCAGCCTAAGCATCTTGGCGCACTCGAATGGGCTCGGGAAACAGGACTTCCGGGAAACGGTCCGGACCCAGCCGCCCCGAGCCCCCGCGGGCCTTCGCGTCGAGCGCCTCCAGCACCTTTTCCGGCGTGAAGGGAGTCGAGTCGATGCGCACGCCCACGGCGTCGTAAATGGCGTTGGCGACGGCCGGGATGATGGGAATCAGAGGACCCTGCCCGACCTCCTTGGCGCCGAAGGGGCCGCCGGGGTCATTGGACTCCACGAGATGAATATCGAGCTCGGGCATCTCGAAAAGACCGGGAACCTTGTAGTCGAGAAGCGACGGCTTGCGGTGCAGTCCGCTGGAATGAAAGACCTGCTCCTCGCAAAGCGCTTCCCCCAGCCCCATGTGGATGCCGCCCTCGATCTGCCCGAGGACGCAGGCCCGGTTGAGCGCACGCCCGATATCGTGGGCGAAATGTATCTTCTCCACTCGCACGAATCCCGTCTCGCAGTCGCAGCGCACCGAAGCCACGCAGGCGGAGAAACTGTAGGCCGGCGAGACCCCGACGCCCGAGCCCTTGAACGTGCCGAACTTCTTGGGCGGGGTGTAGCTGCCCCAGGCCTCCAGGGTCTTGGTCTTCTCGAGCGCTATGCGCAGGGCGGCCTCGAAAGACAAGCGGGGTCCGGCCAACCGCGACACTTCCGCCTTGAGGTTTTCGGCCGCTTGCTTGGCGGCATTGCCCGCCATGTAGGTCACACGGCTGGAATAGGAGCCGAGATCGAGCGGCGTCAGTTCGGTATCGGCCGCCACCAGGCGGATGCGCTGCGGAGAGATTCCCAGCACCTCGGCCGCCACCGTGACCACCACGGTGTCGGAGCCTTGCCCGATGTCGGTCGCGCCCGAATAGAGCGTCAGCACGCCGCCGGCCGTCGCCTCGATACGGATGCGGGAGTGAGGGCCTTCGTTCCAGTAGATGGGAACGCCGGCTCCGGAAAGGTAAGAGCCCAGCGCGAAGCCGAGTCCCCGCCCGTGCGGCAGGCGGCCGTAACGTCGGCGAAAGTCCGAGGCCTTGGCCACCTTCTCAACGCACTCGCGCAGGCCGTTGGAGCCGATGCGAAGCATGTTGACGGTGATGGAATCGGGCGTGGTCAGGTTCTTGAGGCGCAGATCCACGGGGTTTATGCCCAGCTGTTCGGCCGCCTTGTCGATGTGCACCTCGAGCGCGCAGCGCGGCTGGGGGATGCCGTGCCCGCGCTTGGGGCCGCAGGGAGGCTTGTTGGTCGAGAAACGCGCGGCCCGGAAACCGTAGTGAGGCAGGCGATAGGTGGTCGGCTGGAGCGCGCCGTGGTAGTAGGTGCAGACGATCCCGAAGCTCCCATAAGCGCCGCCGTCGAGGCAGGCCTCGAAATCGAGATCGAGTATCCGTCCGTCCTTGGCCCAGGCCGAGCGGATGCGCATCAGAGAGGGATGGCGCCCGCGATGGCAATAGAAGACCTCTTCGCGGGCGAGGGCGAACTTGACGGGACGTCCGGTCCGCCGAGCGAGTTCGGCGGCGCAGATATCATGGGAGAATGGGTCGAGCTTCCCGCCGAATCCCCCGCCCAGGCTGGGGACGATGACGCGCACCTTCTCTTCGGGCATCGCGAAGATCTTGGCGACGATCTGCCGAAGGTGAAAGGGGGTCTGGCTCGAGCACCGCAGCGTGAGCTTGCCGTCTTTCCAGACCGCGAGGGCGGCGTGTTCCTCCAGAGCCAGGTGCGTATTGCCCTCGTAAAAGAAAAGATCCGTGCGCTCCAGGGCGGGCGCCGACCCGGGCTTCTCGCCGAATTCATAGGCGATCGCCTTGTGCAGGCGGCCATCGGGCCCCGGAGGCTCTTGGGCCGCCTCCTCGATGCCGAGACAGGGAGTCAGCAGCCGATACGAGACGTCAATAAGCTCGAGCGCCCGCGCGGCGGTCTCCTCGTCGTCGGCGGCCACGGCCGCCACCGGCTCGCCTACATAACGCACGCGCCCGATGGCAAGGGCCGACTCATCCTGGCTGCTCGGGATGATGCCATAGCGGGCCGGAAGGTCGTCGCCCGTGATGATGGCGCGTACTCCCGCCAGCTTCGAAGCGCGCGAGATATCGATGGCGATAATCTCGGCGTAGGCGTGCGGACTGCGCAGGAGACGGCCATGGAGCATGCCGGGAAGGCTCAGGTCGTCGGTGTATTTCGCGCGCCCCGTCGCCTTCGCCAAGGCGTCGATCTTACGCAGGCTGCGACCGATATATTTATATCTTCGAGTCACGAGACCTTCTTTTCATCTTCCGGGCGGCCAGCCCGACGGCCTCCAGAATCCGGTAGTATCCGGTGCACCTGCAGAGATTGCCCGAGAGAGCTTCCTTGGCGCAGTCCCCGCGCCCGTCGCAACGATGCCCTTTCTTCTCGAGATGGGCCTTGGCGGAGAGGATCATCCCCGGCGTGCAGTAACCGCACTGCACCGCCCCCGCGTCGGCGAAGGACTCGACGAGGGGATGTTTCTCGGAGACGCCTTCGATCGTCGTCACCGAACGCCCCTCCGCCCGGGACGCCACCGTGAGGCACGAGTAGACAGGCTTGCCGTCGAGCAAGACGGTGCAGGCCCCGCACTCGCCGAGCTCGCAGCCGTGCTTGGTGCCGGTGAGTTTCAGGTCCTCGCGGAGCACCTCGAGGAGGGTGCGGTGGGGCGAAACGCGCAGACTGCGGCGCTTGCCGTTCAATGTGAACCGGAGCGCGCGGCCAGAGGCGGCGCTCACGCCGCCTCCACGACGACGGCGATCCCTTGACCTCCGCCGATGCAGGCCGAGGCCACGCCGTAGCGCTTCTTGCGCCGGCGCAGCTCCAGAAGGACGGTCAGGATGAGGCGGGTTCCCGTGGCGGCCAAGGGATGCCCCAGAGCGATCGCCCCTCCGTTGACATTGACCTTGTCCCGGTCGAGGCCGAGCGCCTTCTCGACGGCCAGGTACTGAGCGGCGAAGGCCTCGTTGATCTCGAAGAGGTCGATGTCCGCCAAAGCGAGGCCGGCGCGAGCGAGCGCCGCGCGGATGGCGGGGACCGGTCCGATGCCCATCTCCTTGGGGGAGACGCCGGCGGCCGCCCAGGACACCAGGCGACCCAGCACGGGCAGGCGCTTCTCGCGGACCGCGAGGCCCGAAGCCATGACCACGGCGCAGGCGCCGTCGACGACGCCGGAGGCGTTGCCGGCGGTCACGCAGCCTTCCTTGCCGAAGGCGGGCCGAAGTGCGGCGAGACTCTCGAGGGTGCCGTCTTCGACGCAATGGTCGTCCTCGGCGAAGCTACGCCCCTTGTCGAGGTCGACGGGCACTATCTCCTCCTTGAGAAATCCCGCCTTCTTCGCGCGCGCCGCCTCGCGGCAACTGCGCAGGGAGAAGGCGTCCTGCTCCCGGCGGCTTATCCCGTGGATGCGCGCGAGGTTCTCCGCGGTCTGGGCCATGTTGAGATCGGCGATGGGATCGTGGAGGGCGTTGAGGAAATAGTCCTCGAACTTGTAGTGGCCGAGCTTGACGACTCCGCGCAGGCCGCGCACGACGAACGGCGCCTGGCTGAGGTTCTCCGCGCCTCCCGCCGCGACGAACCGCGCGTCGCCCAGGCGGATGAGGGCGGAGGCGGACACGACGGACTGGATGCCGGTCCCGCAGATGCGCGCCACGCTCAGCGCGGGCACGCTCTCCGGGACGCCGGCGCCGAGAGCCACGTGGCGCGCGCCGTAGATGGCATCGGGGCTCGTCTGCAGGGCGTTGCCGAAGACGACGTGGTCGAGTTCGCTCGCCGCGACCCCCGACCTGGCGATCGCCCCGCGCAGAGCCGTCGAGCCCAGGCTCAGCGCCGATACGGACTTAAACGCCCCGCCGGGCTTGCCGACGCCATTCTTGCCCCCGGCCCATTCCGCGAACGGCGTCCTGACGCCGGCCAGTATGCAGACGTCGGAATCGGACGGTTCCACTACGACGTCTCCCGCGGCGCAAATCTCGATTCGCTCATTTTGCCCGACACCATCATAGCGTAACGAAGCCGCCGACAGCAATGGAATGTTTACTCATAATTATATGTTGTAAAATGAGGCACCTATGACCCCCATCCCCCTCGCCGAAAAAACGCAGCTCCCGACCGCCCGGGATTTCTACGCCTCCGACGAACTCTTCCTCAACGACGAGGAGAAGATGGTCCGCGATTCGGCGCGGCAATTCGTCAAGACCGAACTCCTGGGGCGCATCCGCGCCTGGGACGAAGGCAGCCTCGCGCCGTACGCGAAGGGAGAAGACCTGACCCGGGACATCGCCCGAAAGATCGCAAGCAGCCTGAGCCTCTTCGGCGCGACGCTGCCGGACCTGGGCAAGTACGTCGGCGAGTCGGATTTCATCCCCATGTCCCCCGCCGCCTACGGGGCCGCCATGCGCGAGATCGAATACGCGGACACCGCCGTGCGCAGCCTCGCGTCCGTGCAAAGCTCGCTGGGCATGTTCGCCATTTACTCCTTCGGATCGGAGGAACAGAAAAAGAAGTGGCTCCCCTCCCTCTACCGAGCGGAGAAATTAGTGTGCTTCGGCCTGACCGAGGCGCAAGGCGGGTCCGATCCCGCCAACATGCAGACCCGCGCGGAGAAGACCTCCGGCGGGTGGATATTGAACGGCGGAAAGGTCTGGATCACCAACGGCTTCGCGGATGTCGCGGTCGTCTGGGCGAAAACGGACGAAGGAATCCGCGGGTTCCTCGTCGAGAAGGGGACCCCGGGATTCTCGACGCGCCATGAAGTCAAGTGGGCCATGCGCGCCGGCACCGCCTCCTCGCTGTCCTTCACCAACTGCAAGATCCCGGCCGACAACCTCCTGCCCAAAACCGTCGCCAAGCCGGGCCAGGACCTCAAGTGCTTCCTGAACTGCCTTTCCGAGGCGCGCTACAGCATCGTCTGGGGCGCGGTCGGCGCCGCCCGCGCCTGTGTGGAGGAGGCCGTCCGCTTCTCGCAGGAGCGCATCCTCTTCGGCGAGCCGCTAGCCGCCAAGCAGGCGATCCAGTCGAAGCTCGTCTGGTCCCTCAACGAGACCGAGAACGCGAATCTCGTCGCCATACAGCTGGCGCGGCTGAAGGCCGCGGGCAAGCTCCACTACGCCCACATCTCTCTGGCCAAGTACAACAACGTCGACAAGGCCATCTCGGTCGCTCAGCGCTGCGTGGACATGCTGCCGGCCGACGTCTTCACGTTCGAGGCCTACGATTCGGGCCGGCACCTGCGCAACATGCAGATCGTCAAGAAGTACGAGGGAGCGCACGAAATCCACGCCCTCGTGGTAGGCCGCGCGATCACCGGCGTCTCCGCCTTCTAAACCTTCCGGCTCACGGAATTTAAGGATCGATGGGTCTAAGCATCGGTCGGGGTGACGCGGAAAACTTCCGCGAGCGTCGTCCGGCCCTTCAGGACTTCGATCATGCCGGCCATGCGCAGCGTGCGCATTCCGGTCGCTTGCGCGGCGCGCAGGATCTCGTTGACCGAGGCCCGGCTCTGGATCAGCAGGCGAAGAGAGTCTTCGACCTCGAGGAGTTCGAAGAGCCCGATGCGTCCCGAATAACCGCGACCGCCGCAAGCCGCGCAGCCGCGCGGCCGGTACAGCGTCGGCACGATGGACATCACCACCTCTCTCGGCAGCGAGACGGCGAGGCGGTCGAGGGTCTTCTTGGGCGGGTCGTATTTGACGCGGCACTCCGTGCAGAGCCGCCGGACCAGGCGCTGCGACATCACGGCTTTCAGCGCGCCGGCGATCAAAAAGGGGTCGACTTGCATATCGATCAAGCGCGCGATCGTCGATGGGGCGTCGTTGGTGTGCAGAGTGCTCAGGACGAGACGGCCGGTCAGCGCCGCCGAGAAGGAGATTTCCGCCGTCTCCAGGTCGCGAATCTCGCCGACGAGAAGAATGTCAGGATCGAGGCGCAGCGCCGCGCGCAGTCCGATGCTGAAAGTCATGTTGATTTTCGGGTTGACCTGAATCTGCGTGATGCCGCCCTCCTGCTGGCGATCGCCCTCAAGAATCGGGAACTCGATGGGATCCTCCAGGGTGAGGATCTTGGCCGAGGGCGTGCGGATCATCTGGATGAAGGAATAGAGCGTCGTCGTCTTGCCCGAGCCGGTCGGCCCGGTCACGAGCAGCATCCCGGTGTTCTGGAGGCCCAGGTCCTTGAGCCGGGCATGAATGTAGTCGGGCATGCCGAGGTCGTTCATGCTGACCTTCGCCGCGCGCGCGTCGAGAATGCGCATCACGAGGTTCTCTCCGTAGTGAGTGGCAATCGTCGCGATGCGCAGGTCCACGGTGCGCGTTTCGAGCTTCATGCTGATGCGTCCGTCCTGCGGATGGCGCGTATCGGTGATGTCGAGATTGGCCATGATCTTAAACACCGAGATGATCTGCGGGTGGACCGCCAGCGGCATGCGGTGGACGGTGCGCAGCATGCCGTCCGTGCGATAGCGCAGGAGAAGGGACGACTCCTGCGGCTCGATGTGAATGTCCGAGACGTGCTGGTTCAAAGCGTCTTCGACGAGGGTTCGGATGAACCTTCGGATAGCGCTGTCGGACATTTCGTTGAGCGTCAGGCTCGCGAGTGGCGAGGACTCCTTCGCCTTTTCAGCGACGCCGCGGATCAGGTCCTCCATGCTCGTCGTCTGAACCGGACCCCGCGACATTTCCTCGACGTAAGGGTCGTACTGGTGCTCGGGCACGCCGACCATCATGACCTCGTAGCCCGTCATAAAAGTGACCACGTCGGAAGCCTCGACATCGCGCGGGTTCACCATCCCCAGCGTGAGAGATTGACCTTCAAGGCCGAGCGGTACGACCCGGTGGCGGATGATCAGAGGCAGGGGAATTAATCCAAAAAAGCGCTTCTGGGTTTCGGGCTGAATCGGGATGAACGGGACCCTGTAGTACTCGGTGAGGCTTTTGCAGAGATCTTCGACCGTGAGCAGGTTCAGATCGATGAGGTTCTGGGCGAGCGAGTGGCCATTTTCCTCGACGGCTTGCTGCGCCTTAAGCAGGCTCATCTCGGAATACTTCTGCGCCTGCAGGGCGGCTTTGGCGTCCTGTCCGGTCCCGGCCGTCACGGCGCACTCCGCGTTGAGAGGTGGCGCGCGACCGCGGCAAGGAGCGTGGGGTAGTCCGGCGGCTTTGTGAAGTGGTCGTCCGCGTACGACTCGTAGGAGCGCACTTCGTCGTTTGGGGTCAACTTTCCCGTCAACATGATCACGGGGAGCTGATTAGGGAATGCCCTCTCCTTGAGGCGCAGGCAAAGTTCCCACCCCACCAACGACGGCAGGAGAACATCGCTGATGACGAGATCCGGCATGCGAACCTCGGCTCTGCCCAGGGCCTCAAGCCCATCCTTGGCGCATTGGACTTCGTAGCCCGCCTCCTCAAGCCGATGGGTCAATATCGCAAGCATCTCGGGCATATCGTCAACCACGAGGATGAGAGCCTTGCCTGAGCCGGCCATTATCCAACCTGCTTGTCCACGGAACTATTCTCGTCTCTCTTGAGGAGGCGGTTGACGGTGGCGAGCAGTTCCGCCTCGTCGATGGGCTTGCTGATGAATTCGTTGGCGCCCACTTCGAACGACTGGAGCATATCCACGGGGGTGTTCTTCGAGGTCATGACGATGATCGGAATATGATCGTTTACGATTGCCGCGCGTATGCGCAGGCAAGTTTCCCAACCGTTGAGAGTCGGCATGACGACGTCCAAGACAACGAGATCGGGATGGATACTCCCGAGCTTCTCCAGACCTTCCTTCCCGTTCACGGCCAAGTGAACCCCAAAGCCGTTGGCGGTCAACAATATTTCGAGATATTTGCGGTTCAGCGCGGAGTCGTCAATGACAAGTATTTGCTTTAAATCAGAACCCATAAGCCGTCACTCCACTCGGTCATCCAAGACCGTCACCAATGGAATAGCTCATTAATCGCTTTCCGTCAAGCCAATCTCCTTAATATTCCGTCGCGACTCCCCATTGGGGGGGAGGCAGGGCCTCGACGGGTTCGCTCACGTGGGGGCTTGGGGCGGCCTTTGTCGCGAACTCCTCGTGCGGGGCGGGCTGGGCGGACGTCGATGGCAGGGCGGGAGGCAGGACGGGAGGCAGGGCGGGAGGCAGGGCGGGAGGCAGGGCGGGAGGCGGGACGGACGCCGTAGGCGCGACGTCACGGCGGCTGTCATCGCCAAGTCGGCGCTGCTGCTCCGCCAGTCTGTCGCGCTCGAAACGAAGCTTCTCCTCATCAAGCCGACGGCGCTCCTCGCGCAGGACCTCCGCTTGATGACGAAGGCGCTGCTCCGCTAGCTGCGCTTCGGCCGAGGACAAAATGGCGTAGCGTACGCGAAGATCCTCGGTCCAGGCGCGTAAGTCGCAGCGCGTCTCCTCCAAGCGGCGCCTCTCGTCGCGCAGACGAAGGAAGAGTCTTCGCAGGAGGCCATGTCGCGCGTCCCGGACTTCGCCCTGGGCCGAGGAGAGCGCGGCCTCTCCTTTCTGAGCCCACGAGGCCGCACCAGGCCCCGCGACCGGGACACCGGGAGGCACGGGCCGCTCGAGATCCTGACAAGCCTCCTCGAGACCGCAGCGCGACTCCTCCAGCGAGGCAAGCAGTTTGTCGATCCCAATCGGTGATTTTGGTTCTTTTTGGGTCATCACCATGAGTGTAGACCTCATCGCCAAAATTATCAAGACCAGGATGTTAAATGAATGTTTCCAACTCCATCGGGCGTTTGCCGCGGAAGTCGGTCAACCCCAGGCGGCGACGAGGTCAATGAGCGCGGTTCCGATCTTCTGCGCAGGCAGGATGTGATCGACGACGCCGGCGCTGATAGCTTCCTTGGCCATGCCGAAAATTATGCTCGAGGCCTCATCCTGCGCGTAGGTGGCGCCCCCAAGTTCCTTGATCTTCCTCATCCCCGCCACTCCGTCCTCTCCCATTCCGGTCAGCAGGACGCCGATGCAGCGCTTGCCGAAGACCTGCGCGGCATCCGCCATGGCGAGGTCAATCCAGGGCTGGATGTGATGGGGCGACACGCGGCTGACGAGCTGGATCTTGCCGCCACCCTGATGGGCCGCGAGTTTGACGCTGATCCCGCCGGGCGTCAGGTACGCCGTGCCCGCCCGCAGCGCGACCCCGTTCTCGACCTGCTCGACCGGGATTCTCGTGGAGTTCCTCATGCCGTTTGCGACCAGGTCGGTAAACTCCGCGGAAAGGTGCTGAACGATGAGCACGGCCGCGGGGAAGTCCGGAGGGATCTCCGCAAGAACGCGCTTGACGGCCTTGGGCCCGCCGGTCGAAGCGCCGATGACGACCAGCGCGTCCGCCACGCGCTTGCCGCGCTTCTGGAGTCTGCGTTCGAGCATGGTCGCCGTCGTGACCGATGCGATTTCGCGCAGCTTGGCGAGATATGAGGACGGAAATCGCGCCCACTCCTTGCCGCCGGGTTCCGGTTTGCGCAGGTGATCCAAGGCGCCGCGCCCCATCGCCGCGGCCGCAATCGAGCTCTCCAGGGGTTTGTCGCCGCTCATCATCAAAACGGGCAAGGGGTCGTACTTCATCATGGCGTCGAGTATCTGCAGCGCGTTCATGTCCGGCAAAATCGCGTCGAGGCTGATCGCATCGGGGAGCGTGCCGCGCATGAGACTTAAGCCTTCGCGTCCGGTCGAAGCGATGCCCAGCAGTTCCATGCCGGGATCGCCGGCGACGATATCCCCCAGCATGGGTCGGCCTCCCTCGACGACCAAGACCCGAATGCGCTTCAACGCATCACCCTTCGATTGTTTTGCCGATCCCGATCAGCCGATTTTTTCATACACGTTATGCGCGACGTCGAACGGCGCGAACAAGTTTTCAGCCGTCAGGCTCTCGATGCCGCCCAGGATTAAGAAGCCTCCGCGAGATAAAGTCCTATGAAAAAAACCCATGATGCTGTCGCGGCCCGAGGCGGACATGTAGATCAGGACGTTGCGGCAGACGATCAAGTCGGCGATCGGCAGCTCTTTCATCGAGGTGAGATCGTGTTTGGAGAACCGCACGGCATCTCGCGCCGTGGATCGAATCATAACCGCACCCTCGATCCTCTCGAAATAACGGCCGTAGGGCTCGGGAACCGCGGCCGCCGCCTCGCCGGCATAAACCGCTTTGCGCGCGAATTCGATGGACTGAGCGTTGATGTCGGTCGCCTGCACGGAATATTTAAGATCGGGGTTATGGCCGCGTATGAAATTATGGAGGATCATCGAAAGGGTATAGGCTTCTTCGCCGGTGGCGCAACCGGCGCTCCAGACCCGGAGTTCCCCCGTGTGGCCGCGTCTGAGGAGCATCTCGGGAAGCACGCGCTTTTCCAGGGACTCATAGACGCCTAGATCGCGGAAGAACTCCGTGACGTTGATCGACAGCACCCTCAGCAGTTCCTCCCGTTCTTCGGGATGCCTCTTCAATATGACGACGTAGTCCATATAGCCGGCAATATGCCAGCGCTCGAGCCGCCGGGCCAGGCGCCGTTCGAGAAATTCCCGGCCATAGGGAGACAAATCCATCCCATATCTCAGCTGAAGGAGATTCTTGAGTTTATCGAAATCGTCTCGGATGGGAAGATCGGCCATGCGCGCTCAGACGAGCATCAGGCGAACGGCAGGCCGTAGGTCCTGAAAAATAAACAGCGTTTCACACTGCGCGTCCAGGCTTGCGCAGGAGAATACAGCGTGCGCGGTCGACATCAGCTCCGAGTGATCCACGATTAAGGCGGTCTTCATATGTCTCCCGTTCGGATCGGACGACGACTGGGCGGGCGAAAGGACGCGACGGCGACGCCGCGCGCGAGGACTACGTCCCGGGAATCTTCGGCGCGAGGGTCGCCGTGATCTTAGCCAGCAACCTGGCCGCATCCACGGGCTTTACGATATAGCCGGCGGCCCCGTAGCCGAAGGCCTTCTCCACGTCCTTGCCTGTCTGCGAGCCCGTGACCATGATAACCGGGAGCGGAGCGGTCTTGGGGTTGCTTTTCAAGCGTGCCAGAGTTTCAATCCCGTCCATTCCCGGCATCATCATGTCCAACAAGATCATCTTCGGCATATGAGCCTCAGCCAACTTAAGGGCGTCGAGACCGTTGGACGCCTCCAGCATCTCATAGCCCGCGGGTTCCAGGATCATCTTGATGCTCATGATGATCAGCCCGGAGTCGTCAACGACCAAAATCAACGGTTTACCGCTTCTGGCCGGTTTCGAGGAAAAAAAGCCCATGCCTAAAACCTCCTTGTCGCACGCGCTCCTTAGGCGTCGGACTTGCGGCGGGTGGTGTCGTTTCTCATGATTCGCCCGATCGCGTCTTTGAGCTTGCCCCATTCGGCCGGCTTCGACACATACTCGCAAGTCCCCATGTGAGCATACTGATCCCGAACGAGCTTCTGATCGACGGCGCTGACGATAATGAACCGCGCGTCGGCGTCAAAATCCACGATGCTTCTAATCGCCTCGAGCCCGGAGCTTTCGGGCATGTTCATATCCATCGTCGTGATGTCGGGGTGCGTTTCCTTGTACAGGGCGAGGGATTCCGCGGCGTTCTTAGCCTCGCCCACCACCGTGTGACCGTTGGACTCCAGCATGTCCTTTAAGAACATCCGAGTAATGAGGGAGTCATCCGTGATCAACACCCGGCAGGCCCGCGCCTTCTCTTTGCAACCACCTTCATGAGCGTCCATTTCCCCTCCCAATTAACTTATCCAGGCTGTCCACGTGCAACATGAATATCGTTTCGCAGACGATGCCCAAACTTTCGCATGAATATTTATTTTTCGCCAGAACCCCTTGATCCAGGGAACTGAAAATTTGACCGGAGGCCTGCTTGATGATATCCGGCACGGACTTAGCCAGGAATTCGGGAGGCGTGCTGAGAATGGCGCTCCCCATGGTGTCTGCGAAAACGTTGAGCAAGTTGGTGATCATGATGTTCCCCCATTCCATCGTCGCCAGCTTGATCACTTCCTTGTCCGGGATCGACGTCAAGTGTTTGTTGACCAGAAGGGCGGACATGCGCTCGGCGCTTTGTTGAGGGACAAGAAAGAGGCACACGATGGGGGTATCGCCGGACACCGTCATCTGAATGGACACCGACTCCCAGTCTTTGGAGTCGAACAAGGATGCCAGCTTCAAGTCGGAGCCCTGATAAAGCTCGACGGACGATAAAACCCACGTCGAATTGCACATGACATTGAGAGCTTCGATGCAGCGCTGCGCTCCATCCCGCAGCAATTTCTTGAGATTCTCGGCTTCCTCCCGGCTGATGGAGAAAGTATTTTTTTCGACCGGACCGACCTCGAGCTCAAGGGCGAGGGCGGCCTTCAGAGCGTCTCCGGTCAAGGGCTTATGCAGGACGGAGAGGGCCCCTAAAGTGAGCAACTCCGCCTTGACCTTCTCCTGGGAAACCGATGTCACCATGATCACCCGGGCCTGCGGATTGGTCAATTTAATGCTCCGGAGCACATCCATGCCCGAGCCCCCGGGCATCACGAGGTCAACGGTCACGAGGTCCGGGCGCAGATCGTGGTACGCCTTAATGCCCTCCGGGACGTCGCAGGCCTCGCCGACCACGTCAAAACCGTGCTCTTCGAGCAATCCCCGAATAATGGCGCGCATTACGACGGAATCATCCACCACGAGAGCCCGCTTCTTGACGACGCCCTGCGTGAATTTGGATTCCTCATCGAGAGCGTGCGCCAGTTCATTGATGGTCAATGGCTTATGTATGACGGCCAGGGCGCCGAGGCCCATCAGATCTTCCCTAATTTTTTCCTGGGAAACGGACGTCACCATGATCACCCGAGCCTCGGGGTTGATCCATTTGATGCGTTTGAGCACGTCCATGCCGGAACCGCCGGGCATCACGACATCGACGGTGACCACGTCAGGGCGAAGCACCTCATACGCCTCGATGCCCGTCTTGACGTCGTCCGCCTCCCCGATCACCGCTACACCGTACTCCTCCAGCACCTCGCGCACCATGGCGCGCATCACCGCGGAATCATCCACGATGAGAGCCCGCAGTTTCCCGGCGACAGACGCGGCCTCTTTGGACGCGGACGGATTGGAGGCGATGCACGCAAGCGCCTCCTTCAAACCGTCGCTCGTCAACGGCTTGCGCAGGACCGCCGACGCGCCCAACGCCATGGCCCCATGCTGCGAATTGTCCGATCCGATGTCGGAGACGATGATGACGCGAGCGCCGTCATGTCTCTCATGAATATTTTTCAGGACCAGGAGGCCGGAGCCTCCCGGCATGATGATGTCGAGGGTGACGAGATCAGGCTTGTAGGCTTGGTAGGCGTCGATTGCTTCCTGAACGTCGCCGGCTTCGGCGATCGTCTCGATGTCATTCTCGCGCAGAATTTCCTTGATGTAGGTCCGCACAAAACGGGAGTTGTCGACGACTAGGGCAGTTTTCATTAATTTACCGAGTGTAACAGGGCTCCATGTAATTGTCCAGGTCCGCGCAAACGCTCATGCCGGCTTTTGCGGCGCGCGAAATGCCTGGGCAATCGCCGCCTCAAGGGCCGGCCAACCTCCCGACTTGGTCGCGTAGGCCTTGGCGCCGGAAGCGGAGATTCGATCAGCGGCTCGGCCGTCAATCAAGGCGCTCACGGCGATCATGCGCGCGTCGGGATCCAGTTTCAGCACCTCTCGTATGGTGTCGATGCCGTTTTCACCGTCGAGCATGAGGTCTACGGTAACCAAATCGGGCTTCGTCATCCTGTAAAATTCCACGGCTTCGCGGGTGCCTTCAGCTTCACCGATCACGGTGTGGCCATGATCTTCCAGCATCTTCTTCAGCAATTTTCGCGCGTAGGGGGCATTATCAACGACCAGAATTGTATATGACATGGTTTAGAATAGCTTATTTCCCGGTATGAGACCCATCGCGGGCCCCGGCCTCCGGGGATCGAACTGATAAGGCGTGCCGACCGAGCCGTGGCACTGGGCGCAATGGCGCGCGTAAACGTCCTGCCCTCGGACGGAAGCATGGGCGGACGCCGGAACAAAAAGCGCCGCCGAGGAAAAGACGAGCGTCGCGAGGCTAATCATCGCCGTTTCCGACGCCGCCGCTGACGCCGAACTGCGCCAACGCCGGAGAAAATTCCTCGGGCTTGCAGACTCGAGTCGCGACTCCCGCTTTCAAACACGCCTCCGGCATCGAAGGTGCCGCGGCCGTGCGCGGATCCTGCACCCATACCTCCCCCCCCTTGTCCCGGATGGCGCGCGCACCCTCCACGCCGCCCTCTCCCATGCCGGACAAGACGATGCCGACGGCTTTGCGCCCAAAACACTCCGCCACGGATTTTAAAAATGCATCGTGGTTCGGCTGAAGCGGAATCTGCCACTCGGTGAAGGTCTTGACCTTCTCCAGCCGGGATATCCGCCCGCACGAAGTCTTTTGAAGAAGAAGCGTTTTATCCGTGGGCGATAAAAGAATGACCCCCTCCCGCACGACCTCGCCGCCCTGCGCCAACTTGACGGGGAGCAGGACCTTGCTCGCCAGGGAAGCGACGAAATGAGTCCACACCGGCCCATACATATGCTGCGCGACCAAGACGCCGGCCGGAAGGTTGGGAGGCAATTTCAGCAGAATATCCCTGAGAATCTCGACGGCGCCGGTGGAGGAAATGATCCCGACGCCCCTGCGCGCCGCCCAAGCTTTCTCGCGTCCGAGAACATGCTTGCGCGTTTCAAGATAATCGATTATCAGCTTATCTGAAGAGGTGCCCGCGGCCCGGGTGATGAGTTCCCTCAGCGATTGCGCAATCACTTGCATTTCGGGAAGCGTCCGGGGCTTGACTAAAACCATAAGGGCGCCGTGCTCGTAACACTCCAGAAAAATCTCGCTGTCGGAGGGACAATACACCGAGGAAAACATTATGACCGGCACGGGCGCCTGCCTCATGATCTCGTCGAGAAGAGCGACCCCGTCCTGCGGGGGCAGGAACAGATCAAGCAGCAGCACGTCCGGCCTGTCGTTGCGGATGGCCGGCAGGACGGAGGCTCCGTCGAGGATCTGCCCCGTGATCCGCACGCCCATGGCGGGCGTGAAAACCTGCGGGATCCACGCCTGGAACGAAGCGGAAGAATCCGCGACGAGCATCTTGTACGCGGGGCTCGTCATGCGCCTATTTTCTTGAAAATGCTCGACTGGCCGGACAGCGTCTCGAATAAGCCCTGGTTATTCTCCCCAATAAGCACCTCGCTCGCCCCTAAAACGAATATCCCTCCGGGAACCAAGGCCGCGTGGAAGTTGCGCAGCGCCTCCGCCTTGGCCTCCTTCGTTAAATATATCAGGGAGTTGCGGCAGGAGATAAAGTCCACGTGCCGGCCCATCAACGGGGTCAAATAGCTGTGCTCGACGAATTGGACCATGCTCGTGACCGCCGGAGAAACTTGGACATATCCATCCTTCTTTGAAAAATATACTTTCGTGCGATGCTCGGAGACCTTGGCGATGGAAGCCTCCGGGTAACGCGCGGTTTTGGCGCGGGCCAATGAAACCGGATCCACGTCGCTGGCGATGATCTTGACCTCGGGTTTCTTCCTGATAAGCCGCAACAGCTCAAGGATGATGATGGCGATGGTGTACGGCTCTTCACCGCCCGCGCAGCCCGCGGACCATATGCGGACCGGCTCTCCGGCCCTCGACAACAACGGCTCGAATACGTTGGCGGCCAGATACTCCCAAACGGCGACGTCCCGAAAAAACTCGGTGACGTTGATCGTCAACCTGTCGAAGAGATCATCGAGCTCCTCCGGCCTCTTCTTGATGATCGCTTCGTACTTGGCGATATCGCCATCCATGATATTGACGGCGATCAATCGATTTTCAACGTGTCTTCGGATAAACGTGCGGCGATAATCGTGGAAATTCAGTCCGCGCCTGACCCGCAGCCTCTCGATGAGGCTGTCAAGCGCGGCATCCGAAAGTCCCGGGGAGCCCACGTCTATTTCGCGCGCAGCTTAAAGTTCTGCACGATGCCGTTAAGCGTGTCCGACATGGACTGAAGCTCCATGCTCGCCGTGTACGTCTTGTTGGCGTCTTCCGTGAAGCCCTGGCTCAAATTCGACACCATCTCGACGCTCGCCGAGATCTCCTCGGTCGTCGCCGAGTGCTCCTCGGCCGCCGCCGCGATCTGCGAGACCATGTCCGTCACCTGGCCGACCATCACCACGATGCGCCGCAGCGACTCGCCGGCGCGGCTGGAGAGCTCGACGCCGCGCGTCACCTCTTTGCCGCCCTCCTCCATCGAAAGGACCACGCCCTTGGTGTCCTGCTGGATCGTGCCGATCATGTCGGCGATCTCCTTGGTCGCCTGCGTCGTGCGCTCGGCCAGCTTGCGCACCTCGTCGGCCACGACGGCAAAGCCCCGTCCCTGATCGCCCGCGCGCGCCGCCTCGATGGCCGCGTTGAGCGCCAGCAGGTTGGTCTGGTCGGCGATGTCCTCGATGACCTTGATGATCGCCCCGATCTGATCGGAGGACTTGCCCAGCGCGTGCACGACCGACGTCGAAGCCGCCACCGCCTTCGAGATGATCTGCATGCCGTGAACGGTCTGCTCCACGACCTCGCCGCCGCCCTTGGCCTCCGCGGCCGCCTGCTTGGCCGCCTCGGCCGCGCGCTGGGAGTTGCGCGCCACTTCCGCCACGGTCCTATTGAGCTCGCCCAGGGCCTTGGAGACCTGACCGGTTTGATTGGACTGCTTGGACGCCGAATCCTTCATCCTCGTGGCCGATTCGCCCATCCCTTTGGCCGATTTCGTCAAAATACCCGTCGTGTCCAGCAGGCGTTGGATGATGTCGTTGAGCCGCGCCGTAAACGCGTTGAAGCACTTCGCCAGCAGCCCCAACTCGTCGCCGCGATCGACTTCCAATGTCTGGGTCAGATTCCCCTCGCCGATATCGTTGCCGAAGGTGATGAGGGACTTGATTTGATTCACCGTCGAGGTCGTGAATGAATACGTGGGCAGAATGATCACGAGGAAAACCACGACGGCCGCGATGACGGAGATCAGGATGCCTCGGTTCAGCGCCTTGTTCGTCTGCGTGTCGAAAATCTCGATCAACTCCGCGGCGCTTTTCTGGAGGTTTTCCCCCGCCAGGTGATAGTTGTCGATATAGCTGTTGCCGACCACCCGGTCGTATTTGATGTAAGCTTCCGCCGTTTCCGCGCCTTTAGTCTGGAAGTCGTTGAACAGCTTCTCGAGTTCGACGATGCGGCCCAGCGTGGCCGCGTCGTTCTTGTAGGCGACGCGCAAGGCGTCCAGGGTCGCCTTGGCGCCGTCGGCGGACTTGGTGATTCTGTCCTTGGATTCCGCCTTCCAAGTCAACGCGTAATCGGTGGACCAGATAACGAGGTCGTTGACGAACTCGCGCATCTGTATCATTTTACGAGAGTCGCTCACGGAGGCCTTGACGTTGCTGGACGTGTAAGTGTTGTAACCTAGAACGGTGACGACGATCGCGATAATGATGCCGGCTCCCAACATGATCTTTCCGATCAGCATGCGCTCTTTCATACTTCCCCCTGAAACCTGCGTAGCGTCCCGTGCACTTCAGCGCCCATGACATAAAGCCACCGAGGCGCAAAGACACGAAGAACACGCTTTGGGTCGTGCCTGCGGTTCCCGTTGTGCCCCCGTGGTCATATGCCTTTAATCGATCAACAGAGCCAACTGAAGCCCGCCTGGCCCGAGCCTGGCGGGCTTCAGTCCGGCATGACCCTCCGATTTATTCCTTGATGGTGAAGCTCAGCGCCGCGCCGGGCGCCCCGTCCTTGAAGCCATCCTTCAGACCGCCCGAGATGTCGCGCTCGCCCTTCGGCTCGCCATGACATTTCAGGCACCCGGCCTCTTCCGTGTAGTACTCGGGTTTTATGTAGCGCAGAGTCCCGTCGACCACCTCGGAAATGGCTTTCCCCTTCGGGTAGCCCGGGTCCATGAACTTCTCGATGCTCTTCCTTTCCCACGAGTCGGGCGCATTCTTCACGTTGCGCACGATGAGCGCGGTGGTCTTGCCCGTGATACCGCTGCCCTGCTGGTTGAATATCTCAAAGGCTTTGCGGGCAAAAAGCGCCGGCAGGAACCCCTTGAAACCCATGCCTTTTTTGTTGATTAAGCCCTGGGCGTCGGTGAGGACCGTCCGCTGAGCCTCCAGCAGGCTCTCCATGCTCTTGCCGCTCAACCCCCCTTTCTTGATCTCCTTGTTCAGATCGATTTTCTCCTCCAACAACATCGCCTTGAGCGTTGCGGTAAACGAGTCCGCCGTGAAGCCCTTGGCCTCTTTCGTAGGGTCATTGATCAATGTCTGGTTAGAGGAAACGATCTTGCGGCCCAAGCTCGCCACGCGTTCGACCTTTTTCACCACTTCAAGCTTATTGTCAGCTCCCTTGTCAGCTCCCTTCTGAGCGCGAAGACCCTCGACGCCCGACAGACTGATCGCCAGGACCAGCAGTCCCGTCCGCCATTGAACCAACTTTTTCATCTTATCCCCCTTGATTTATGCCGATTCTCGCAGCTTAAAGTTCTGCACGATGCCGTTAAGCTTGTCCGACATGGACTGAAGCTCCATGCTCGCCGTGTACGTCTTGTTGGCGTCTTCCGTGAAGCCCTGGCTCAAATTCGACACCATCTCGACGCTCGCCGAGATCTCCTCGGTCGTCGCCGAGTGCTCCTCGGCCGCCGCCGCGATCTGCGAGACCATGTCCGTCACCTGGCCGACCATCACCACGATGCGCCGCAGCGACTCGCCGGCGCGGCTGGAGAGCTCGACGCCGCGCGTCACCTCTTTGCCGCCCTCCTCCATCGAAAGGACCACGCCCTTGGTGTCCTGCTGGATCGTGCCGATCATGTCGGCGATCTCCTTGGTCGCCTGCGTCGTGCGCTCGGCCAGCTTGCGCACCTCGTCGGCCACGACGGCAAAGCCCCGTCCCTGATCGCCCGCGCGCGCCGCCTCGATGGCCGCGTTGAGCGCCAGCAGGTTGGTCTGGTCGGCGATGTCCTCGATGACCTTGATGATCGCCCCGATCTGATCGGAGGACTTGCCCAGCGCGTGCACGACCGACGTCGAAGCCGCCACCGCCTTCGAGATGATCTGCATGCCGTGAACGGTCTGCTCCACGACCTCGCCGCCGCCCTTGGCCTCCGCGGCCGCCTGCTTGGCCGCCTCGGCCGCGCGCTGGGAGTTGCGCGCCACTTCCGCCACGGTCCTATTGAGCTCGCCCAGGGCCTTGGAGACCTGACCGGTTTGATTGGACTGCTTGGACGCCGAATCCTTCATCCTCGTGGCCGATTCGCCCATCCCTTTGGCCGATTTCGTCAAAATACCCGTCGTGTCCAGCAGGCGTTGGATGATGTCGTTGAGCCGCGCCGTAAACGCGTTGAAGCACTTCGCCAGCAGCCCCAACTCGTCGCCGCGATCGACTTCCAATGTCTGGGTCAGATTCCCCTCGCCGATATCGTTGCCGAAGGTGATGAGGGACTTGATTTGATTCACCGTCGAGGTCGTGAATGAATACGTGGGCAGAATGATCACGAGGAAAACCACGACGGCCGCGATGACGGAGATCAGGATGCCTCGGTTCAGCGCCTTGTTCGTCTGCGTGTCGAAAATCTCGATCAACTCCGCGGCGCTTTTCTGGAGGTTTTCCCCCGCCAGGTGATAGTTGTCGATATAGCTGTTGCCGACCACCCGGTCGTATTTGATGTAAGCTTCCGCCGTTTCCGCGCCTTTAGTCTGGAAGTCGTTGAACAGCTTCTCGAGTTCGACGATGCGGCCCAGCGTGGCCGCGTCGTTCTTGTAGGCGACGCGCAAGGCGTCCAGGGTCGCCTTGGCGCCGTCGGCGGACTTGGTGATTCTGTCCTTGGATTCCGCCTTCCAAGTCAACGCGTAATCGGTGGACCAGATAACGAGGTCGTTGACGAACTCGCGCATCTGTATCATTTTACGAGAGTCGCTCACGGAGGCCTTGACGTTGCTGGACGTGTAAGTGTTGTAACCTAGAACGGTGACGACGATCGCGATAATGATGCCGGCTCCCAACATGATCTTTCCCATCAACATTCGATTCGTACCCATAAATTTCTCCCCAGCCGTCTTTACATGACTTCCCGACGCCTCGTCTGCTTCCACTTGATCCAAAGCTCTCCCGTCTCCGTGAGCAATTCCACGGATCTTGCCTGCGATCCCCCCAAGTCCTCGCCGGAGAGACGGACTCCGTTGCGCTTAAGCTCCACGCGCAGCACCTCGGCGTTTCTCGCGCCGATGGTGCCGCTCAAAATAGATCCCTGCGGCATGATCATATCCGCGCCGCCCACCAGCCATGAGGAAACCTTCGTCTTGGAACGCATCGTTTTCAGCAACGCCGTCACCGCCGTATCGGCATACTTGCCGGGTCTTGCGATGCCCGAATCCTCGGAGGGGCACTTCGGCAACAGCACATGAGCCATCCCCCCCTTCTTTTGATGAGCATCATACATCGCGACGACGACGCATGACCCTAAATCCGTCGCCTTCAGGACCATCGGGGCGCTGACCGTCTCCAACGCCCCGATACCAACCGAAACCGTCATCGCTTTTCCCCGAAGCGCCCACAAGCGGACATTCTCCAAAGAGTCGGGAGATAGCGCGAGAATAAATTGGCCGAATTTCGGCACAAGTTCCCACGAAAAATCGACGAACATGACGACCCCGCTGCCGGAAACGCCTTGAGCCAGCATCAGCTTGCTCCACGACGTTAGCCACGGCCCCTGCTCGATCCTGGGAACCGACGGGTATATCTCCATTCGCAGCGCCTTGCTCAACTCCGCCATCACTCCGTTGACTAAGATGTTCCCGGCCTCTTCCATGGCGGAGCCCATGAAATCCTTTAAGTTTCCAGGGGGCGGGATGCCGAGCTGCTTGAGGACCCGATCCATGAATTTTTCCGCGTTGGGAACCGAAAAGCTCAGCGCCGCCGTCCCGTAAAGATCGCCCTGCATCGACATAAACACGCTGTAAACGTTCTGTTCCGACGTGAACAACCCGATCGGCGGTTGGTTGAACGGAACGCGCAGCATCCCCCAAGTTTCCGGAGACACATGGCCGTTGAGCATGTTTCCCAGCCCGCGCGCGCCCTCCAGCGCCGCCTTCCCCAATGCCGACCGCACCCGATCTTCCTCGAGCACACCCCAAGACGAGTGTTCCGAGGATAAGCTACTCAAAAAATACCCGCGCATCGGTGCCGTCATAAAGCGGCGGGCGTAAAACGTCTTGCCTCGTCCGCGCCGGCGCCGCAATCGGAGTCGACGAGAACTCCGGGATGACTTCAGCCTTATCTCCATGCTGAACCAACGCGTTCAGGTCGACCGCGCGATCGTTGAGCCGGAAATACCGATGACTCCTCTCGGTCGGAGTCAACACATCACGCAGCCGGGTCCCCTCTATCGTCAAGCGCATCCGGTCGGACAGAGGCTCGGTGCAATCGACCAAACGGCCGTTGGAAACAACCCGGACCGCGATGTCTCGGAGATGCCCGTTGACGGCCAGCATGCGACGAACGTTCCCGAGGGCATCCCCGACGGTGCCCGCCGCCTCCTCATGCTCGCAAGCCGCGACAAAACTGATCCGATCTCCCGCCGCGATCGGGGTATTGGAATCAACCGGCATCCCATTGAGCTCGACGCGGGCCGGAGAGACCGCTCGCGCCTGGAAAATACGGAACTCCCCATTCACCGTATATGTCTTGGAGACCCCCGGCCAACCGAATATTTTCTTTGCCGCAATCCCCGAAGCCATCAAAGCCGAGAGCACGGTCATCGGACGGCCGATGTCCAGCAGAAAAAACCGTTTGTCGTTGATGAATATCTTCTTAAAACAAACGCCCCCCTCAACGGACGCCACCTCGGCGATGCCCAGAGGAGTGGCCGTTTCCGGTCCCAAGGACCCGCCATGCATGTCTTTAAACGTGCGCATTCCTTCCGGGGAACGAATCCCTACTCGTTGAAGTGGAATCTCAAGGGCTTGCGCCAGCATCTCCAGCAAGCCCGGGGTCCGACTCCCGCCGCCGACGCAGAGGACCCCTTGGGGAGCTTTCCCGCCGCTGAGCTCCAGAATGCCGCCCGCAATCCTCGAGGCAAGCTCCGCCACGGCGGGAGCGATGGCGCCTCGCACTTCCTGGCTGGTCAACCGCAACGGCTGCTGAAAAATGTCCGCCGCCTTGATGACTCCCCCGCCGCTGATCTCGCGCTTCATCTTTTCCGCTTCGTTGAACTCCAACAGGAATTGGCCGCAAATCCTTTCCGTGATCGAATCCCCGGCGTAAGGCACCATGGCGAAGGCGCAGACCGCGCCCTCGGACACCAATGCGATGTCGGAAGTCCCGGCTCCGATATCGACAAGAGCCAAATCCAAGCGGCGCAAATCCGGGCTGATCGTCGCCTGAAGGGCGGCGATAGGCTCAAGCGTCACCGAGGCGACCTCAAGACCCGCCGACTCCAGCACGTCGATCTGGCTCTCCAACACCTGCCGCGGCAAAAATGTCGCGAGGACTTCGACTTCAAGACGATCTCCCTGATGACCGACGGGTTGGGCGATCGCGATGCCTTCCAGGAGATACCGCCGGACCACGTAGCCGACGCAGGAATGCTGAATTTTTGACTGATCGTTGGCGGTCTTCCGCCCCAGCCGGCGCAACGCCGATTCCAGAGCGTCGAAAGTCAACTGCTCCACGTCCCCGGTCTCCAAGACCCGATCCTTGGGACAATTCATGGCCGCATTTCCCACGACCGTCTTCAGATTTCTTCCCGCCACGGCGACCGCCACATCCCGCAGTTCCAGGCCGCTGCGCTCGGACAGGGCCCGTACCACCTGCCGAACGACCTGCGTCACTTTCGGCACGTCCTGAATCTGGCCGGCGCTCATCGCTCGGGTGGGATGCTCCTGGGTCTCGCTCTCTAGAATCTCCAGCATGTCTCCCCGCCGCTCGGCAACGACCCCCATCACTTTACGCGTACCGATGTCGAGCGCGAAAATCGTGCGTGATTGCATCACAGGAAACCCTCCTGAATGTCGACTATCATGATGGCCCTGCCGTCACCAAGGATGGTCGCGCCCCCGATGCCGTTGATCGTTTTTAGAAACCCGGTCAAGTTCTTCAAAACGATCTCCTGGCGGCCCACCAACTGGTCCACCACGAGCGCGAACCGCGCGGTCCGGGACTGCACCACCAGGGCGTATCCCATCGCGTTCGACGGAATATTAAAAAACTTATTCAGGCGCACGAGCGGCAGGACCTCGCTGCGCAGGGCGATCACCTCTTGTTTATCGATGATCTTGGGCTTGACGATCCCCAAGGAAACGATCTCCAGGACATCGGCCAAGGGAAGAGCGAAGGTCTGCTCTCCCACCTGGAACAAAAGCGCCTGAATGATGGCCAGATTTAAAGGTAAAAACAACGAAAACCGGGACCCTTGCCCCAGCACGGAATGGATATCGAGATGTCCATTGATCGATTCGACCGACTCCTGCACCGCGTCCATGCCCACGCCTCGGCCGGAAAATTGGGAGACCATCTCCTTGGTGCTCAAGCTGGGATGACAGACGAGATACAGAGCCTCTTCATCGCTCATCTTGAGCGCTTTCTCCGCGGAGATCGCGCCCAGCCTCACCGCTTTTTCCTTCACGCGCGCAACGTCGATGCCTCCGCCGTCGTCGATGACGTCCACCACGGCGTAATTCTTTTCCCGCCGGGCGACCAGGGAAACCGTCCCGACCGTGGATTTCCCGGAAGACTTGCGCTTCTCCTTAGACTCGATGCCGTGGTCGATGGCGTTGCGCAGCAGGTGGACGACCGCCTCGTTGATTTTCTCCAGAAGCACGCGATCGACGGAGATGCCGTTATCTTGAATGACGAAGGATATTTCCTTGCGCAAATCGTGCGCGATATCCCGGACGACCCGCTGATAGCGTTCGAAGATGTCGTCGACGGGTACCATGCGCGTCTTCAGGACCTCTTCCTGCAGCTGAGTGCTGAGCCGCTCTAAAAATTTTACTTCGGAGATGAGCCCCGGCACGCCCAGTTCCCGGCTATGTTGGATGAGGCGGCTTTTCGTGATGGCCAACTCCCCCACCAGATTCATGATGTCATCTAGGTGCTTAAGCTGTACGCGCACAACCGTGTTGCGTATGGCGTTCTTCGCGTTTTTGCGAGCCTCTTTCTTTTCGGCATCCTCCTCCAACATCTCGGACGGGACCGCAGGTTCCAGCGTCGCGACGGGCGCAACCGCGACCGGGGCGGGGGCGACCGGGGCGGGGGCGACCGGGGCGGGGGCGACCGGGGCGGGAGCGACCGGGGCGGGAGCGACCGCCTGCCCCTGCGGCGGCGCGCCGACGCTCAGCGCCCTCTGCAAGTTATCTATGGAAGTCTGAATGTCGACTCCCTTATCCTGACCGGATTGGAACTCCAGCAAGAGGGCATGGAAAATGTCCAGAGAGGCCAGCATCACGTCGAGCGCCGACGTGCTCATATTGAGCGCGCCGTCTTTGATTCGTTCCATGCCATCTTCAAGATGATGGGCGTACTCCGCCATTTTCGAGCATCCCATCGTGGCGGCGTTGCCCTTGATCGTATGCATCACCTGAAAGATGGTTCGAAGGCTGCCCTCATCCTGGGGCTCTTTCTCGATCGCCAACAGGGCCTGCTCAAGCCGCTCGAGCAGCTCCTCGCTCTCGCTGACGAAAATCGCGTTCAGTTTTGATAAATCCATGGTTTAAATTTCCGACCAGCGGTCGTAAATCACTTTTTATCCCATGCGGTGCTTTCCAGAATCAACTTCTCCATGTTCTTAAGCATCTTGTCCAGGTTAAGAAGCAGGATCAGCCGGTTGGGAAGTTTAGCCACGCCCAGAATATAATCCACGTCCACCTTGGGCAAATTAGCCGGAACGCCTTCTATGATGGCTGGAGCGATCCGCAAGACGCCGGTCACCGAATCCACGGTGAACCCCACCATCTGCGTTTCGATATGCGCCACGATGATCCTCGCTTTTGTCGAGTCCGTCACGCCTTCAATGGCAAAACGTTCTTTGAGGTCGATGATCGGGACTATTTTTCCGCGAAGGTTGCAAATCCCTTTGACGAACGGGGGCATGTTCGGAACCACCGTAATGGTGGTCGCCCGCACGATTTCCTGCACCTGCGTGGCCGATACCGCGTATTCCTCTTCGCCAAGGCCGAAGAGGACCCACTGGATTCCATCGCCTTTGCCATCGCCGTCTTTCTCTTTCGCTGAAAAATTTACTTCTTGCATCACAGTTGCCCTCCAACGGCGCTCAACGACAATCCATCGCCCTCTTCAATTGGGTCGGGGGGATTGCTTTTTATTTTTAGCCGGCAATTTCACCAAAACGCAGCCCCCGGCGCCGGGCGTGATCGAAATCTCGATGTCTCCACCATGCGCGCGCGCGATTTTTTGCGCCCAACTCAACCCGATCCCGCGCTTGTTCTTCTTCATGGTGAAAAACGGTTCAAAAGCCTGTTCGGCAATGTATTCTTCCATACCTTCCCCGCTGTCCTGGAAGAGAATATAGGTCCATTGCCGCTGGATATCGCCGTAAGCTCCCACGGTCAGGGTGCCCCCTGCGGGCATGGCCTCGACGGCGTTGGTTAAAACGGCGTCAATGACACGCTTAAAAAGCGCGGGATCACACTCCGTGGGAGGAATCGAACCGGTGTCGATTTGCCAAAGCACCTTGGTCGCCGGAGTCGTCGAGATGGGGTGACTCGCCACCACGCTGTTGAGCCACGAATTGACTTGAATGTCTTCCAGCTTCAGCTCGATGGGACTAAGCAGTTCGACGTACTCCTCGATGAAGCTCATGCTGCTTTCCACGGACCGCTGAGCAAGCGCGATGAATTTAGCCCGGAAGTCTTCATCCGTCTTTTTTGCAAAGACCGGGAAGATCTGCAAAACGCTTCCGACGCTGTTGCGCAAATGATGCAACAGGACCATCGGGGAATCCCAGGATGCGATTTTGGAGTCGTCTTTCCTGGTCGATGAGCCATCATCCTGCAGGAGCGCCTGCACTTTGGCGCGCAGCACGGTCTGGGTAAAAGGCTTGAATAAAAAACCTTGAGCCAATCCATGCACCCAAGGGCTGTAGGCGTCGGAAGCGCTCATGATTAAGATGGGGAAAGTATGCCCGTTTTCCCTGAGTTGCTGGCACACCTGGTAGCCGGATATGTCCGGAAGTTGAACGTCCAGCAAAACGACGTCCGGCTTCTCTTTTTCCGAGACGGCGTAGGCGCTCTCGCCGTTTTGAACGGTTAGGACCGTATGCCCGGCCGGTTCCAAATATTCTTTTGTGGCGCTGCAGATAAACTGGGAGTCGTCCACGACCAATATTTTGGCCATTACCTGTGCATCCAACGACCCCAACAGAAGTTAATCTTCATGAAATAAAACCGCCCTGATTGATCGGCCAATGGTAATATACATACCAGTGCCTGTCAAGTGCGTATTTCGGACCGATGATTGCTCCCTCCATTTTGGATAGACTCGTCGCATGATTCCCGTCTGCGCCGGCGTCATCCTTCGCTCGGGCGCGGTTCTCCTCGCCCGGCGCGGTCCCGGCCGCAAGCACGCAGGTAAATGGGAATTCCCCGGCGGCCGCATCGAGGAGGGAGAAACCCCCGCCTCGGCGCTCGTGCGCGAGCTGCGCGAGGAGCTCGGCATCGAGGCGACGGTCGGCGCCGAGGCCGCTCGGACGCGCCATGTCTACGATTTCGGGGAGATCGAGCTGATCGCCTTGCTCGTCACTCAGTTCACCGGCGAGATAAAGCTCACCGACCACGACGCGGTCAAATGGGCCGAGGCGCGGCGCCTGCTCGAGTACGACCTGGCGCCCGCCGACATCCCGATCGCAAAAGTCATCGCGGCCTACCGCCGGCGCAGGCATTGAAAAACCTCGGCCTTGACCGGGCGCCGAGTCAAGCCTTGAGGCAGCGCACAAGCGCGCGGTCGAGGTCGGCGGTGAGATCATTCGCGTCCTCGATGCCGACTGAGAGCCGGATCAACCCGTCGCTCAGGCCCGCCTTCAGTCGCTCTTCACGCGGAATCGAGCCGTGCGTCATGGACGCGGGGTGGCTGATCAAGGACTCGACGCCGCCCAGGCTCTCGGCCAGGGCGAATATCTCGCAGGATGAGAGCATCCGCTTGGCCCGCTCCATGTCGCCCTTGAGTTCGAAGGCGACCATCCCGCCGAAATCGGACATTTGTCCTTTTGCCGTTTCGTGGCCGCAATGAGTGGGCAGGCCGGGATAATGGACGACGGCGATTTCAGGATGCGCCAAAAGGTGCTTGGCGACGATCATCGCGTTGCGACAGTGCCGTTCAATTCTCAGGGCGAGCGTCTTCGTCCCCCTCAGGAGAAGAAAGCAGTCGAGAGGCCCGGGCACCGCGCCAACGGCGTTCTGTAGAAACTTGTACTCCTTATGGAGCGCCTCGTCGTTGATGAGGATCGCGCCGCCGACGACGTCGGAGTGACCTCCGAGATATTTCGTCGTTGAATGAACGACGACGTCGGCGCCGAGGGACAGCGGACGCTGGAGGGCGGGAGAGGCGAAGGTGTTATCGACGACAAGTCTCGCCTTCCTCGCGTGGGCCAGCTTCGCCAGCGCGCGGATGTCCGTGATCTTGAGCAATGGATTGGAAGGAGTCTCGATCCAGACTAATTTCGTCTGAAGCGTGAACGCGGCCTCGACGGCAGCCAAATCGGTGGTGTCCACGAAAGTGAAGGTCACGCCAAAGCGGGCGAAAACCTTGGTGAACATCCGGTAAGTGCCGCCGTATAAATCATTGCCGCAAACGACATGATCGCCGGAAGAGAGCGCTTCGATCACCGTCGACGCGGCGGCCATCCCCGACGCGAAGCACAGGCCGAACGATGCGCCTTCAAGCGACGCCAAATTCATCTGGAGCGCGTTGCGGGTAGGATGCACCGTGCGCGCATAGTCATAGCCCTTGTTCTTCTCCGGCCGCTCTTGGACGTAGGTCGAGGTCAGATAGACCGGCGTCATGATGGCACCGGTCGTCGGGTCGGGGGACTGGCCCGCGTGGACGGCCCGCGTGGAGAAGCCCAGCTCATCGGAGGATTTGCTGTTCATGCCGGATCGGCGAGCATCTCGGAGACGATGCGCTCGACGTCCTTCGTCTGGGGCTGGATAAAGTACTCGAGGTTCGGCGACAGGGCGATGCCCGGGGTGGCCTTGCCGGCCAAGAGGCGCGGGCGGACCTTGAGCTCGTAGAAGCATTCATCCACGAGCCGGCGGATCAGATGCTCCGCGAAATTGGTGATCTCCGTTTCCTCGTTGACGAAGACCACTCGGCCGGTCTTCCTCACCGATGCTTTGATTGCGTCCCAATCATAAGGGATCAGGGATCTCAGATCGATGACCTCAACGCAACCGCGACCTTCGGCCGCAAACCTGCGCGCGACATCGAGGCAGATCGGGGCCATGCGGCCGTGCGTGACAATGGTTGCGTCCGCGCCGCCGTGAGAAATCCTCGCTTTGCCGATCTCCACCGTGTAGTCGGTCAGCTTCGGCCAAGCCGCCTTCCACTTCGTGCGGTCGCCCAGCGGCGCGTCGATCATGCCGTGCAGAAGCTTCTCGTCGTCCGGTTCGCCGGGGATGAGCTCCGCGCCCTTCGAACGAAGAAGGGCCTTCGGCTTGAGGAAGAGGACGGGATCGTTGCTCTTGATCGCCGCGATCATGAGGCCGTACGCGTCGATCGGCGTCGAAGGGCAGACGACCTTCATGCCGTGCAACTTAGAAGCGAAGGAATCGAACGAATGTGAGTGATAAATGCTTCCATGTATGCCCGAGCCGGTCGGCGTCATCACGACCATCGGCGTCTTGTAGCGTCCACCCGACGACCAGTGGCCGTTGGCGGCGAGCTTGAGCATGTCGATGACGTTGAAGATGTAGTCGACGAACTGAATTTCGGCGACAGGGCGGCCGCCGGCCCACGCGAGCCCGAGCGCCGCGCCGATGATGCCGCGCTCATCGAGCGGGGCATTCCACGCTTTATCGAGGCCCTGCGTGGCGGTGAACACTCCGCCCAAGGGCGGGCCCACATCCTCTCCCAATATCTCGGTGACGCCCAGGTTCTGCTCGCCGTAGCGGAGCGCCATGCGGATCGCCTGCGCCATGTTGGCCATGTCAGCTGCCGCCCTTCGTCGGATAGGACGGCGGGAGGCCGTCGGCGAACACGTCTTCCCATACGGTCTCGACCGCGGGGAAAGGCTCGGTCTTGACCTGATGATGAGCCGCGTCGAGGGCGGCCATCTCCGCGTCCCAGGTCCTCTTGAAATCAGCGGCCTTCGCCAGGCCGAACCGCGTCATATTCGTCTCGAGCAGCTCGATGCAGTCCGTCCCGGGGATACGATTGGCGCCGGAGGAGGAGGAGTGCCCGTACAGGCGGCTGCATCGAGCCTCGAGCAGATAGGGCTTTCGATTTTTACGAATATAGGCGAAGGCCTCCTCGAGCGCGGCCCACGACTCGGACACGTCGTTGCCATCGACGGTCTTGCCCGGCATGTCCGGAAACACCTTCGCCCAGTCGGAGATGTTCTTCTCTCCGTGCTGGGTGCGCATCTCCGTTGAGATGCCATAGCCGTTGTTGACGACGATGATCAGTATGGGCAACGGCAACACGGGGCGATTGGCCCATACGAGGCAGGAGTGGAAGTCGCCCTCGGCCGTGCCCGCGTCGCCGCCGTTGACGATGGTGATCGCGTCGGTCTTGGCGTGCGCCTGCGCGATGCCAGTGCCGATCGAGGTCGAGTATTGAGTCTCGATCGTCGGAGAGACAGGGACGACGTTGATCTCGGGAATCGCGTAATGGTTGACGAAATTGCGGCCCTTGGAGTAGGGGTCGGTCGCGACCGAGCGCATCTGACGGATCGCGTCGATCGATTTGGCGCCCATCGCCATGACGATCGCGGCCGAGCGGTAGTGAAGATGAAGAAAGTCGAAGTTCATGCCGCGGCCTTTTTTGACCTGGAGGCCGAGAGACACGTTGAAGGCCTCCTCTCCGGGGCCGCCGATCCAGAAAAACCCGTCGCCTCCCTTGCTCATTTTAATAAGCCGTTCTTCCAACAGGCGGGCGCGGACCATCAGCTCGTGTATCTTGAGAAGCTTGGCGGCGCCAAGCTTCTTGTACGGATCGGCGACGACCGGGGCTTTGGCGGTGGACATTGGCGGTCCTATCGACCCTCGAGTTTAACCGCCCGGTCGGCGCCCCGCTGCGCGAGCTTATGGGAAGGGAACTTGATTGAGACTTCCTTATATAGCTCGATCGCCTTGGCGTTGTCCTTGATCGTGTCCTCGTAAACGCCGGCTGCGTCGTACAGCGCCTGGGGAGCTTCCTTGGCGCCCGTGTAGTCGTTGGAGATCTTGCGTAGGATTTCGGCCTGACGCGGGTAGTCCTTGAGGTCTCGACGCGCAAAATCCGCGGCCTGCAGCAGCGCGTCGATTCCGTCCTGCCCACCGTGCATCGCAGACAGCCGCAGCAAAGTTTTCACGGCGTCCTCGCAGGAACCGAGGCGATCGCGCTGCAACTTGGCGATCGACTTGAGCGATTTAAGAGACGCAGGCGTCTTCGGGAACATCTTCACGATCCTCTCGTGCATCTCGACAGCGAGCGCGTATTGGTGGAGCTTGTCGTCGAAGAGCCGGGCGGAGTTCTCGAGCGCGGCCTGCACCTCGGGCGCCTTCGGATACATCTCGATGAGCTCCTGATAGGCGTCGATCGCCTTCTTTGGATCGCGCAGAGAATCGGCGTACAGATCCGCGATCGCCATCTGTGCCGCGGAGCGTGACGCGCTCTCGGGGTACAGCACGAGGAGCTTGCGCCACGACAGCAGCGCCGCCGCTGGCTTGTCGTTGGCCGCGTGCAGGCGCGCAAGCGCGGACTGAAGCCTGTCGCCGTCCTTGTGGCTGGGAAAACGAACGGTGAAATCGCGAATCTCGGCGGCGACGGGCTCGTACAGCGCGTCGGGCGCCAACTCCGCGACCTTCCGCCAGAGCGCGGACAGGCGATCGGCCCTGTCGGAGGTCTCGGGCAGCTTCACGAGATCGTTCAGGATCGGGCGGTGCTTGCGCGACGCCTTCTTGTCGATCAAGGTCAGGAAGTCGGACTTCGCGCGCAGGCCGATCTTCGTGTCCGGGTACTCGTAGAGGAGGCGGAGCAAGGATGTGGCCGCGGGCTGCCAATCTCCATTTTTCTGCTTAAGGCCGGCCAGGAGAAGCATGGCCTCAGGCGCCTGCTCGGAGACGGGATGGCGGCGCACGAACACGGCGAGCTCCTCCATCGCGGCTTCCTGCACCTTGCCGTCAAAATCTTCAGCCGCGGCCTTCGCGAACACAAATTCCTCGGTGGAGCCAACGGCTTTACCGGCGGAGTCGACGGCTTTAGCGGCGGAGTCGACGGCTTTAGCGGCGGAGTCGACGGCTTTAGCGGCGGGGGCCGGCTTCGGCTCCAGCTTCGGTTCGGGTTCCGGCTTTAATTCGAGCTCCGGCTTCGGCTTCGGTTCCGGCTTGGGCTCGGGTTTAGCCTCCTCTTTCGGCTCGGGCTTCTTTTCATCGAGCATCGAGGGGCGCGGCGGCGCCTTCGGTTCTACCTTCGCCGCGGCCGACGCGGCGGCTCTCGGCGTGTCGGCGACCTCCGCCGCGGGTGCGGCCGGGGCCTGGACTGGCGCTTCTTCTTGAGCGAACGCGGTGACGGCGCAGAACAGCAACGACGGAAGGATCAGTTTCATTTGTATAACTCCGAGGCGCGGGAAACGGCGTTGACGACGTCGTACTTGGTCACGATGTCGTAGGCGGACTTGCCCGTCTTGATCAAAACGGCCGGACGGTCGGGCGTGAAGTAGCGCAGGAC
>JBBTJN010000180.1:0-7893 GCA_038059415.1 Elusimicrobiota bacterium
TAATATATAAGCATACAGAATAGAAAAAGTCAACGAGATGGTGGTTCTGCACCCACTGAAATGCAGAAATTTGTGCACATGCGCCGAAAATGCTCTGCTCTGGCGCGATAGACAGGTTATGCAGACCGCCACGCAGCCGTCACTCTTCATCATCGAGGACGATCCCTTGTTCCGGGAGACGTTGATCGACGTGCTGGCGCTGCGCGCCGTGCAGGTCCGCGGCGCGGGAACGGCGCGGGAAGGCCTCATCACCCTGCGCGACTATGTCCCCTCCGTGATCGTCCTCGACGTCCAACTGCCGGACATCCACGGCTTCGACCTTTGCCGCATCATCAAGCGCATGGACGCCTTCAAGAACACCCCCGTCATATTCATCTCCGGCTCCTCGCGCTACCTTGACGCGCGCGACCGCGTCGACGGCGCCATCGCCGGCGCCGCGCTCTTCCTCACTAAGCCGATCACCGTCGACAAACTCTGGTCCGAGATCGAGCTGCTGCTCGCCGGCCGCGCATAGCGCGCCGAGCAACGATTCGGCGGGTCGGGAGTCAGAAGAATATTCCCATTTGAGCGCCGTTGAGGAAAATCTCGTTCTCTTCGCCGGGCGCGGAGGCGATGAGCTTTTCCCCGTTCCAGCGCAGAAGCGCCCGCGGCGACACTCTGGTTTTACCGACGCTGAGACGCATGTCGCTGCCGTCCGAGTTGATAACCTTGAAGAGGACCGCACCAGGGCCTTTCTTCGGAAATGAGAGGACGTAAGGGCAGGCGGAGAGCAATTGCTGCGCCGCGTCGCGCGCGACGCGCTCCGTGTTGAAGTTCCCGTCGGAGTCCACGCAGACGCTCAAAAGGCGCCTTTGAATCGATTCCAGTCGAGACAAGTCCAGGATGTCCTTCAACGCGATCACGACCGGAGCGGCGCCGCCCTTGAAGCGATGGAAGACGGCGCGTTGCGCGCACGCCATCCCGCATGTGTATTCGAGGAAAAGCAGATAATCGGCGTTCCCGCCGCGCAGGAGAAAAAAATCGTTGTAGCCTTCGAACGGGCCAAGGACTCGGGCGTATCCGTTCACGGCGTCGAAAATCGAGAATCGATAGCTTCGTTCGTCGCTTCTCGCACCCTTGCTTTTGATCTCGGCTTGAGTGTAGACTTTCCCGATCATATCTCGAAATCGGCCTTCCGCATTCTTCCTCGCCGATAATGACGCGCTCGACGACTGCGCGCGGCCCTCCCCGCATGTCAGTGCCCAAAGAACCGTCGTGCAGACGATAAAGAACGCGCGCATTCGAACGTCCATTATACCTTGCTTGCTTTGTGAATGGGAATAAGGCATCTTCCTCGTCGGAGACCTCCTCTGAAACGCAATGAATTCGCCGCCCGCGTCTGGTCCAAGCTCGTCACCTTCGAGGCCGCCCATCGCCTTCTGACGCCGGGGCGCCGGGTGCTGGCCGCGGTATCGGGCGGCCCGGATTCGACGTGCCTGGCGCATTGGCTGTCGGTCCAAGCGCGCAAAAAGGAGCTGACGGTGGCGCTCATCCACGTTCATCACGGCCTGCGCGGACGCTCGGCGGACGGCGACGCGCGCTTCGTCGAACAATTGGGAGCGGATCTCGGCCTGAACGTCGCGGTCGTCCGCGCGCCGGTGCGCGCGCTCGCGGCCAAGCGCGGGCTCGGGCTCGAGGAGGCCGGACGCAAAGAGCGTTACCGCGTGCTCGGCGAGCGGGCGCGCCGGGGACGCTTCACCGCGATCGCGACCGGCCACCAACTCGACGACCAGGCCGAGACCGTGCTCCTGCACCTGCTGCGCGGCACGAGCCTCGAGGGCCTCGGCGGCATTCCGGTGAGGCGCCCGCTGCGCCCCGGCGTCGAGTTGATCCGCCCCCTCCTGCCGCTGACGCGGGCCGAGGTGCGTCTTTACCTCAAGATGCACGGGCTCGCCTCGCGCGAGGACGCCAGCAACGCCGACCCGCGGTTCACGCGCAACTGGGTGCGCCGCGAGGTCCTGCCCCTGCTCGAGAAGCGCGCGCCCGGGGTGAAGGAGCGTCTGGCCGCAATCGCGGCCAAGGTCCGGGCCGTCACGGGCCGCGCCTAAAGCGTCCGGTCCGGCTTCTTTAAGGGCGGGCGGGAACGATCTTGAAGGACTTCAGAACCGGAGGATCGTAGGGCCTGTCGATGCCGTCCTTCGTCTCGCGCGGCACGGCCGCGATCGCCTTGGCGACCTCCAGACCCTCGATGAGCTCGCCGAAGATCGTATGGAGGCCGTCGAGATCCCGCAAGGGCGCCAGCGTGATGAAGAACTGGGTCTGGGAGGTTCCCGGGCCCCAACTCGCCATGCCGAGCAGGCCGGGACGGTCGAACCGGTCGCCGGAGCGTATTTCGTCGGGCACTGAAAGCTTCGGGTCGCCCCGCCCGGTTCCGGCCGGGTCGCCGGTCTGGATCAGGAAGCCGGGCGCCACGCGATGGAAAATGAGCCCGTCGTAAAACGGCTTAGGACGACCGGCCAGAGCGCGCAGGTGCGCGACGGTCTTCGGGGCCCGATCTTCGTATAACTTCGCGACCATGCGGCCCTTCGAGGTTTCCAGTATCGCGTAATGGCCCGCCTTGCCGCAGGCGGCGCCCAACAGAAGCGCCCCGAGGGCCATCCTCCTCATTTGGAAACGCGGTCCTTGATCAAGGCCGGCGGGTAGCCGATGTCGAGCACCTTGAGGACGCCGACCTGCGGCTTGGCGTGCGGCGCGAGCAGGCCGCGCTTGGGCAGGCCCAAGGCCAAGGTCATATCGGCGACGACGAAGACGCCGCTGTGGTGGCCCGTGTCCGGATGAATGCCCGAGGGGATGTCCACGGCGACCACGGGTTTCCCGGCGACCTTCATCTCGCGGATCATGTGGTGGACGGCGCCCGCGGGCTTGCCGGCGGCGCCGGTCCCGAGCAGGGCGTCGATCGCGAGATGGCACCAGGCGAGAGCCTTGTCGAGCCCCGCGCCGGGACCGGCAGAGGCGACCGTGACGCCGGCCGCCCTGGCCCTGGCGAGGTTGACGCTTACGAGCTCGGGATATTTCCCCGCCCCGTCGTTCTTCGGCGGGCACATGAACGCGACGACCTCGGCGCCGCCCTCGGCCAGATGGCGCGCGGCGACGAGACCGTCGCCGCCGTTGGCGCCGCGTCCGCAACAGACGACGATCTTCGACTGCGCAAGCGATAATCCTTTGTCGGCGAGGAATACCGCGCACTCCGCGGCGACGGCCTTGCCCGCGTTTTCCATCAGATCGAGCGCCCGGAGCCCATGTTTCTCGGTCGAGGCGGCATCGAGAGCGCGCATGGCCGCCGCATTGACGACGGGCAGTCCTTCCCAGACGTCCGGGATCGGTTCTTTCACCAGTCGCTCAACGCGGGGAGAATGAAACCGAGCGCGGCGAGGAAAGCCATCAGGAGCACGACGAGCAGGCACGCAAGGTAGGGCAGGCCCAAGGTCAGCCATGCGAGCCCGCCGCTGATGCCGTACTCGTCGCGGATGCCGCGCGCCTTGTAGGATAAGGACCACAGGCCGACGAGGAAGAAGACGAGGCGCAAGCCCCACGCCGGCTTGGAGAGCGAGGCCCGGCACAACAGCACGAGAGGCACCGCCGCCAGCCAGGCGAGCTCGGAGAGGCCTAGGTGGACGAACAGCGAGCGGGAGTCTCCGCGCGCGCCGCCGAACTCCAGTATCAGATGGAGGAGCGACGTCGCGACGAAGGTCAGGACCACGTGCCACAGCAGGGCCAGAGCGAGCCCAGGCCAGCCGAAAGGCAGGACCGCGCGGCCCGCGAGGGATTGCGCGACATACAGGCTCGCCGCGCCCAAGAGGATGCCGAGCAGGCCGAGCGCCGCAGGCCGCCTCCGGCCGATGACCACCGAGGCTCGGGCCCGGTCCTCAAAATAATCGTAAACGAGCTCGACGGCGTCCATTTACCAGCCCCCGGACCAGGCGTACATCATGCCGCGCGGGATCGACGGACCCGCGTTCAACGTCACGCCCGCCGGTCCCAGACCGAAGGTCAGTCGCGCGCGCGTTTCCAGCAGTTCGAAGATGTCGTTGAGCTTCTCCGTATCGCGGCGCACACGCGGCTTCTCGTCCTTGATTCCGCCCAGCTCCGCGGCGAGCTTGGTCGCGTCCACCGAGTCGCCGAGCTGGTCGACAAGACCGAGCCCCAACGCCTGATTGCCGGAGTAGATCCGTCCGTCGGCCAGGGACTTGACCCGCTCGACCGTCATCTTGCGTCCGTCGGCCACCGCCTGCACGAACTGAGCGTAGGCGTCATCGATGAGGGTCTGGAGAATCCGGCGCTCCTCGAGCGTCATCGTCCGGGCGGGCGAGCCGATGTCCTTGTGCTTGCCGGACTTGATCGGATCGGACTTGTAGCCGATCTTGGTAAACAGCCCCTCTAGGTTCGACGCGGAGAAGATCACTCCGATCGAGCCGGTCAGCGTCCCGGGGTGCGCGACGATCTTATCGCACGCCGCGCCGAGATAGTAGCCGCCGGAAGCGGACACGTCGCCGAACAAAGCGACGAAGGGAATCTTCTTCTCCTTCTTCACGCGCCGGATGCGCATGTAAATTTCCTGCACCGCCGCGACGCTGCCGCCGGGCGAGTTGATGTCGAGCACGATGGCCTTCACTCCCTTTGTATTGGCAAGCTGCTCGATGCGGCGCGCCCATTGCTCGGAGCCGCGCTCCCAAAGTTTGCCCGACTCCGAGGACATGATCGGTCCGCGGATGGAAACCCAGCCGACGGAGTCATTCGGCTTTAAATGCAGCAGGGTTTTCGCGGAGCCGTTCTGCTCGAACGGGCCATCGCCCTTGGATCGCACGACGAGAAACACGGCGGCCAGAAGCGACAGCAGGTGGAGAACGATCAGGCCCGTGATCAGGCGACGCTTGACGCGGCGAGGGCCCGGGGCGTGCGGCTCGGGGGAGGCGTCGGGGGTTTCAGGCATCGAGTCCATTGTCAGCTCCTTAATTCGACCGGCGCAGGGCGTCGCTGTCGACGACCCGGTTGCGGCCCGCCGACTTGGCGGCGTACATGGCCGCGTCCGCCCTTGCGACCATCTCTTCCGGCGACGACGCGTCCCGCGGGAAGTGCGAAATCCCGATCGACACCGTCACCCGCAATTCCTCGAAGCCGACCGAGAATACCTCGGCCTCGATCGCCGCCCGAATCGCCTCGGCCTTGCGCAGCGCGCCGGCCGGCTCGGCCCGGGGCAGGACGATCGCGAACTCCTCGCCGCCGTAGCGCGCCACGAAGTCGGTGTCATAGACGAGCGAATTGAGCACCGCGCCGAGCCGCTTCAAGACCTGGTCGCCGAACGGATGTCCATGACCGTCATTCAAGCTCTTGAAATGGTCGATGTCAAGAATCATCACCGCGAAAGTGGTTTTAAAAGTCTTCGCGCGGACGAGCTCCTCTAAAATTTTCTTGTCGAAGGCGCCGCGACGGCGCACGCCGGTGAGGCCGTCGATCTCGGAGAGACGCTCGACCTCCTGAAACAACTTGACGCGCCGAAACGCCACGCCGAGTTCGCCGACGAACGACTGCGTCTTCGCAAGCCACGCCGCGGCGTCGGCCCCCTCGGGAATGCGCGCGTACAGGTAGCCCAGCATCTCCTGTCCCTCTCTGATCGGCACGCCGACGCAACGCTCCGGCTTTTCGAACGCCCGCGCGACGCCGGCGCTCGCGCCTTGCTCCTGAAACAGACGTTCCAAAGTCGCCCACGAGGCGCCGGGCGAGGTCCGCAGGCCGCGCACGGTCAGCGGCCGGACCTCCCCCTCGCCGCGAAGCCCGGCGACGTACAGGGCGTACTCCACGCGCAGGCCGAAATACTGCTCGAGCGCGCCTTCGACGCGGGGGCGCGCCTCCTCCCACGACATCGCCTCGGACAAGCTCTTGACTAGGCCGTACAGCGCGGACGCCTCGCGGTGCGCGATCTCGGCATTGTGGCCCCGAGCCTTGAGCCCGAGAAGCTCCTCGGCCATGCGCTCGCGCTGGGCGCGCACGCTCTCCAGGCGCGCGCTCAGCGCGTCATGCTCGATCTCGCGACTGCGAATCAGGCGCCACGCGAGCGCGCTCCCGGCCACGCTCCACAGCGCGGTCAGCGTGGCGGCGGCGCGCCCGGCCTCGGGAGCCGACACGAGAAAGGCGGCGCCGACCGCGAGAGCTACGGCGAATATCGAAGCCGCCACGACGGACCGCCGCGGGTAGGCGGCCCACAAACCGATCGGGGGCAAGAGGGCGACGGCCACCGCCAGCCATTCCCCCCTCATCCAACCACCTGGTTTCGCCCGCCGTGCTTGGCCTTATACAGACGCTCGTCGGCTACGCGAACGATCTGGGACGCCGTGGTCGCGTCGGTCGGGAAGGCCGCCACGCCGAGGCTCATCGTCGCGCGCGTCGGCGCGCCGTTGAAGACGAAAGGCTCCGAAGCGACGTGCGCCCGAATGCGCTCGGCGACCTGAACGGCCTCGGAACGCACGTAATTGGGCAGGATGAGCGCGAACTCCTCGCCGCCGTAGCGCGCGGCGAAGTCCACCGGGCGCGCAAACGAGCTGAGGATCGCGGACACGTTGCGCAGCAGTTGGTCGCCGGCCTGATGGCCGAACGTGTCGTTGTAGCGCTTGAAGTGGTCCACGTCGAGCATGATCAGGGCAAGCGGCGTCTGGCTGCGGCCCGAGCGCAGAACTTCCTCCTGGAGCCTCTGCTGGAAAGCGCGATGACTGTGGAGCTGGGTCAACGCATCGTGCGTCGCCTGACGGTGCACGCTTTCGTAGAGGCGGATGTTCTCCAGCGAGAGCGACGCCATCGTCGCGAACAGGTCGGCGGTGCGGACCTCGTCGGGGCCGAACGCGCCGGGCGCGTCGCTCTCGAGCTTGACGAAGCCTGCGGTCTGGCGCATGACCTTGAGCGGAATGGCGACGCCGGAGACGAAGCGCGCGCCCGGCACGACCTGCGCCTCCTGGCGAGCATCCTTGATCAGGACCGGCCCGCGGCGACGCTGCGCGGCGAGCAGGAGAGGGTCGTCGCCGGCGCCTCCGATGACGGAGACACGCGCGGCCGGGAAGCGGTCCGACAGGATCGTGATCAGGCGCGTCTGAACCTCGCGTCCATCAAACGTGCCCGAGAGTCTCTTGGCCGCGTCGGACAGGTCGCGGCGCAGGCGGGTGTCCACGCCGACCGTTTCCTCGTAGGACCTGTAATATTTCAAATCGCGCTCGTCGTCGCGAATCTGGTCCTGAAGGCTCATCTGCTCGAGCAAGATCGCGCGCTCGTCGCTGAACCGGCGACCGCGGTGCGCGGCCTGCGCCCCGGCCAGGAGCCAGAGGCACCCGAGGCTCGCCGCGAGCACCGGACGGGAGTCCTCCACGTGGACCATGAGCACGGCGGCGACGAGGGTGGCCAGGAAGGTGAGAACGATCGGGGACTCTCCGTCCTTCCTCAGATCCGACCAGAGCAGGCAAAGCCCGCAGGCGGGAACGACGGACGGGCCGAACTCCGGGCGGGCGACGACGAGCAAAGCCAGCCCCGCGAAGAGCCCATACGACCCAAGCAAGGTCACGACGCGTGAGTCGCCCATTAAAGTGGTGGAGGTGGCGGGATTTGCACCCGCGTCCAAACGGCGCCGACCGAGATCACTACAGGCTTAGCCCATCCTCATTTTCACCCGGAGAAAACCGATGGACGCGTGCTCTCCGGGCTAACCCCGTTCGGTCTTAGGCCCCCCGCCCACGGAATAACAGGGAAGGACCGCATCCTGCTCATTACACTGGCGACCCACCAGCAGGCGTCGTGGACCAGCGTGTGCTCACCGCGGTTTAGGCGGTGGCCCAGGCCAATTGCGTATTGGCAGTTGTTGTTTGGTCCGGTTTT
>JBBTJN010000181.1:0-1156 GCA_038059415.1 Elusimicrobiota bacterium
GATGCGCGACAACGGCGTGAAGGTCCACGCGATGATCAGCCTGGAGATGCTGGGCTACTATAATCCCCGCAAGGGCTCACAGCTGTATCCGCCCTTCATGCACCTCTTCTACCCTGCGCACGGCGACTATGTCAGCGTCGTCAGCAACTTTCAAAGCCGCCGATTACTCAACGGCTTCATGCACGACTGGCGAGCCGCCTCCACCTTCCCACTGTGGGGCGCTGTCCTGCCCGGGGTCTTCTCGGGGCTGGCGCTCTCCGATCAGCTCAACTTCTGGGACCTGGGATTTCCCGCGCTCATGCTGTCAGACACCGCGTTCTACCGTAATCCGAACTACCACGAGCACGCGGATGTCCCCGACACCTTGGACTATGAGAAAATGGCCAAGGTCGTACTCGCGCTGGTCGCGACACTCGAGGAGAACCACGGCAAGATGAACCGTCAATGACGCCAAAACTTTGCGTCGCAACGCCGCCGCCTTGGGCGCAATCGGGAGGGGACTCCTGTCTGTTTAGGATGGCTGCTTCTTCGCCGAGCCGCCGTAGCCGTAGGTGGCGAACTTCTCCCGCACGCTGGCGATCTGGGGGTCGGATAGCAGGCGAGGCTGGCCCATCTGCACGGCGCGCCAGTACATTTTGGCCAAGGTCTCCGCTTCGACGGTCAGCATCAACGCGCGCGCGAGGTCGGGGCCCAGCACGACTAGACCGTGACTGCCCATGAGCGCCGCGTTGCGGCCCTCGAGCGCCTTGATCACGAGGTTGGAGAGTTCCTGCGTGCCGTAGATGGCGTACTCGCAGCATCGGATATTGCTGCCGCCGAACAAGGCGATCATGTAGTGGAACGCGGGAATTTCGCGGCGCAGGCAGGCAAGCGTCGTCGCATAGCCGCTGTGGGTGTGGATGATGGCGCCCACCTCGGGGCGGCTTCGATAGATGTCGAGATGAACGCGCCATTCGCTCGAGGGCTCGTGTCGTCCGGTGCTCACTGCGTCGAGGCTCATGTGCGTCATGTCCTCGGGCTGCATGATGTCGTAGGGCATGGCTGTGGGCGTGATGAGAAAACCGTCGATCGTGCCCGTGCCCAGGCGTGCGCTGACGTTTCCCGAGGTCCCTTGGTTGAGGCCGCGCCGTTCCAGGTCGCGGCAGGTCTCGATGAT
>JBBTJN010000182.1:0-3421 GCA_038059415.1 Elusimicrobiota bacterium
CGCCGCTCTTCGGAGGCATCCCCGTCACCGGGGCCATCGCGCGCACCGCCACCAATATAAAGAGCGGCGGGCGCACCCCCGTCGCGGGCATTACCCACGCGTTGGTCCTGGTCTGCGTGCTCCTATTCGCGGGCCCGCTCGTCGCGCGCATCCCGCTCTGCGCGCTCTCCGCCGTCCTCGTCATCGTCGCCTACAACATGAGCGAGTGGCACAGCTTCTTCTTCCTGCTCAAGTCTCCGCGCTCGGATGTCGCCGTGCTTCTCACCACCTTCGGGCTCACGGTGCTCGTCGATCTGACCGTCGCGGTGGAAGTCGGCCTGGTGCTGTCCGCCTTCCTGTTCATGCGGCGCATAGCCGACATGACCACCGTGAGTGCGGCGGTCGCCGACAGCGGCGACGAGGAGTCCGGCGGGGCCGCGGAACACCTCTCCGGGCCTCTGCCCAAGGGCGTGGAGGTCTACCGCGTCAGCGGCGCGCTCTTCTTCGGCGCGGCCGACAAGCTGGGCGAAATCCTCTCCCATATCCAGGATCCCCCCAAGGTCTTCATCCTGAGACTGGGGTCCGTCCCCGTCATGGACGCCACAGGCCAGCACGCCTTACGCGATTTCCAGGCCCGCTGTCGGCGCCTAGGGACCTCGCTTCTGCTCTGCGGCCTGCAGAAGCAGCCCCTGCGCGTGCTCCAGACCTCCGGAGCCCTGTCCGAGTTCGACGCGTGGACCGAGGACGACGACCTGCCCGCGGCGCTCAAGAAAATCAAGAGGAGCGCCGCCCTGCTCAAGCCCTAGCGCAGCGACGGGTCGGACTGCAACGCGGTCACGCAGGCCATGTTGACTATGTCGTCGACGGACGCGCCGCGGGACAGGTCGTTGACGGGTTTTGCGAAGCCCTGCAGAATCGGCCCGAGAGCCTCGGCGCCCGTCAGGCGCTGCACCAGCTTGTAGCCGATGTTTCCACTCTGTAGGTCGGGGAACACGAGGACATTCGCGCGCCCCGCGACCTTCGAGCCGGGGAATTTTTTCTGTCCGATCTCGGGGACGAGCGCCGCGTCGGCCTGCATCTCGCCGTCGATAGCGAGGTCCGGCGCCTTCTCCTTGGCGATGCGCACGGCCTCCCTCACCGCGTTCACCAGTTCGTGCTCGGTGGAGCCGTTCGTGGAGAAGGACAGAAACGCGATGCGCGGCTCGATGCCGGTGAGCACGGCCGCCATGCGCGCCGAGGAGATGCCGATCGCGGCGAGCTTCGCGGGCACGGGATCGATGTTGATCGCGCAGTCGCCCATGATGAGCACGCCGTCGTCGCCCTGCTTCGGGCTCGGGAAGATCATAATGAAGAAGCTCGAGATCGTGCGCACGCCGGGGGCGGGTTTGATGATGTGCAACGCCGGCTTGACGGTATCGGCCGTGGCATGGTCCGCGCCGGACAAGTAGCCGTCGACGCGATCATTGTGCAGCATCATCACGCCGTAGACAAGAGGCTCGGTCACGGCCGCCTTCGCCTCGTCCTCGGTGATGCCCTTGTGCTTTCGCAGTTCGTAGTACTGCGCGGCATATGCGGCGAACTTGGCGTCTTTGGCGGGCTCAACGATCTCAATGCCGGAAATATCCGCGCCGTTTTCGACGGCGGCCTTGCGTGCCTTCTCCGGGTTGCCGAGAAGAGTGGGCACGCACAGACCTTCCTTCTTCAGGATCGCGGCCGCCTTAAGCGTGCGCCTTTCCTCGCCCTCGGGCAGAACGATCTTCTTCTTCAATGCGGCCGCCTTGCGGCGTATGTCCCCAACGATGTCCCGGCCTAAAGCGATGGTCATGGCCGGAGGATAGCGAATCGGGCGCGCCTGAGTCCAGACGCTGACGGCGGGCCCAAACGGTGAGAGTGATCCCGTCTTTCACCCCGGCTCGCGGCTCACCCGCGATCGCCGGCCTCGTCTCGTCGGTCGCGATTTCGCCCCTCGCTATTTCGCCGCTGTCGGCCGCGCCCTCCACGAGCCCGACCCCTTGCACCATAAGAAAGCATTCTAACAATGATGTGCTATTATGTACCCGTTTAAATACAGGAGAACTTTCATGAAACTCACCCTTCTTTCTCTGGCTCTCATCGCCGCTGCGGCCTCCGCCGCCGACGCTCCAAAGGCCGCAGCGCAGCATGCGCCTTCCGCAGCCGCGTCGAAAGAGCCCTTCAAGACCGACGATGAGCGGGCGATGTACACGATCGGCTTCCTCATGGGACGCAACGTCGCCACCTTCAATATGAGCCCGGCCGAAGCGAAGATCATCCAATCCGGCCTCGGCGACGCGATCTTGGGAAAGCAGCCGAAGGTTGACCTGCGCCTCTACCAGCCCCGCGTCAATGATATCCTCGCCAAGCGCCTGGAAGCCGTCGCGGGCGCGGAAAAGGAGAAGGGCCGCGTCTTCACGGAGAAGTTCGTCAAGGAGAGCAAGCCTCAGGCGATTCCCGGCGGAGGCTGGTATCTTGAGACGAGAGCCGGCACCGGGCCGATGCCCGCGAAGACCGACACGATCAAGGCCCACTATCGCGGCACCTTCATCGACGGCGGGGAGTTCGACTCTTCTTACGAGCGCGGCGCTCCCTCGGAGTTTTCGTTGGCGCCCGGCGGCGTGATCGATTGTTGGAGCAACGGCATCCCGATGATGAAGGTCGGCGCAAAGGCGAAGCTCGTCTGCCCTTCCGACGTCGCGTACAAGGATCAGGGCCGGCCCGGCATCAAGCCCGGCGCGACCTTAATCTTCGAGGTCGAACTCGTCGATATCGTCAAGCCCGAAGCCCCGAAGCAGTAGGTTCCGTCCTTTAGCAGGCCTCGACGCCGACATGCGCCTCGCCCTCGTCGATTTCGATATGCGCGACGAAGGAGCGGCAGCACACGGTGCAGTCCTGATCAATGGACTGGCCGTCCATGTCGGCGATCACATGGAGCTCGGTCACCTCGGCGCAGTGCGGGCACTCAAGAGAAACCCACTGATCCAGCCGCTCGACCGAAGCCTCGACGCTCTGCTCCTTGAGCACCGTTTCCATGATCTTCTCGGCGGTCTTATTCTCGAACGCGTCGGGGCGGACATCCGGCACGCCCTTTTTCGGCTTCTTCACCTTGGCGGAGGCTTTAATCTTCGGCATGCTTTCAGTGTAGAGTGTGAAGCTTTTCCCGTCAAGGGGTTAATGGAAATTAATCAGTGAAACCCTCGGCTGCAAGGCGCGTGGGCTGAAATGATAAGATGCGCGATCGCCGTCAAATAAGGAGCGCTCCCCATGAATCCCCCCTCTCTCGACAGCTTCAAGTCCCGGAAAACCCTCGCCGTCGGCTCGCAGAAGTACGACTACTTCAGCCTCGCCGCCCTGTCCGACAAGGGCTTCGACCTCTCGAAGATGCCGTTCTCGATGAAGATCTTCCTCGAGAACCTGCTGCGCCACG
>JBBTJN010000183.1:0-1074 GCA_038059415.1 Elusimicrobiota bacterium
CTACACGATTTCCAGTCGTGCGCCTTCGACCGCTCGGCCACCCTTCCTACGCGAGAATTATAACGTATTTCCAATAGAGTTTTCGCCATCAATGAAAACGACGACAGCGTGGGAGCTAGTATCGGAGGGGGTGGAGGCAAACACCTTGGACGCCGACGGCGTCGGGAGGGAGGCCGTCGCGTTGACGCTCCGCGCCGGTGGAGGGATACTTGCCCGACCCGTCCCAGGGGGCGGAGTCGCTGGCGTAGATGTCGATCTCGTGGAGCAGCGCCCACTCGCGGAACTTCAGCTTCGCGGCGTAGTGGCCTGAGGGATCGTCATCCCAATCCATGGCGATGATGAGCGCGTCGGTTTCGAGGGCTTTATATTCCTCGAAGTAAGGTGATTGCGTAGAGGCGTCGAGGCAGATCATCAGGCCGAAACAACCATATTCGGTCTTGAGCACGGTCGGCTCGGTGCCGGCCGTCGCGTAGGCCTTGTCGGTCTTGTACAGCATGCGCTTGCGGTATCGGGCGACGAAGCCGGTGGGACCGGTCACGCCCAGCGTGTTGTAGAAAGACGTCCCGTCGAATTCGGGCAGATTGAACAACACGAACACGCCATGTTTGCGCGAGAACTCGGCCCAATAATCTCCGCTCTTTCCGCCTGGGACGGATTCCGCTATTTTCGATACGTCACGGCATTTCCGTCCTTTGAATTCGACCAGGCCGGGCTTGCACCACAGTTCGTCTTTGCCGGCATAGCCGTACAGCGAGCCTTCCGGCGTCACGATGATCTTGGCGCCTTTGGCGACGGCGTCTTCGGCCAATGCCGTCAGGCTTTGAAGATTATGCTCATAGTCCCCAAAATGCGAGTCGCCGTCATATTGGATCAAGGCGATGGTTCCGGGCGAATGGGCGGGCTTGGCGGACGGCGAGAGCGGGACCTGACGAGCCTTCGGGGTCGGGATCAACGTGGCAATAGGCGGGCAAGGCGGGACCGAAATAATAATCGGGAAACGCCCTGCGTTGTTTCGCAGCCTAATTCTACAGCGGCATTTGTTTAGGCCGGCATCGCCGCGACTTCGCGTGAGAT
>JBBTJN010000184.1:0-1634 GCA_038059415.1 Elusimicrobiota bacterium
GCTCGCGCACGAGGTGCTGCTCTGGGTCGGGCTCGAGGCCTACGCCGAACGCCGCCCCGACCTGCTCTCCGGCGGACAGCAGCAGCGCGTCGCCGTCGCGCGCGCGATCATCACGCGGCCCTCGCTCGTGCTCGCCGACGAACCCACGGCCAACCTGGACTCGAAAACCGGCGCGCAGCTCCTGGACCTCATGGAAGGCCTCAATGGCGACCACGGCATCACCTTCCTTTTCTCCAGCCACGACGGTGCGGTGCTCGAACGCGCCCGCCGCGTCGTGCGCCTCCAGGACGGGGAGCTCAAAGCCGATGAAGTCCGCCCAAGCTAGCCTTCTTTCCCTGCTCCTCGCCGCACCGGCCACGGCCGGCATAAAGGCCGGCGGCTATGTCAAGGATTTCTGGCAGTACTCTCACTCGGCATTCGACGCACGCGCCTACAATCTCAACATCGCCCGCGCGCGCCTCACGCTCGACGCCGAAAAATACGTCCTCAGGGCTCACGTCGATTTCGATCAGCAGGTCGCCGCGGGCTCCTTCTTTCGCACCATGGAATTCCGTCAGTTCGGATACTCCCCGCCCAAGCCCTGGCTTGACATGGAACACACCGTCTCAACGGGGACGACCAACGGCTACGGCGTCGGCGCCTACCGCGCCTGGGTCGGCGTCGAGGGCGAGCGCGGCGTCCTCCGCGCCGGCCGCCAGCGCATCGCCTGGGGCAGCGGCAAGCTTTGGAACCCGACCGACGTCCTCAATCCCTACGATCCCACGAGCGTCGAGCGCGACGAGCGCCACGGCGTGGACGCGCTGTACGCGCGCGTCGGCGTCGGCTCCCTCGCTCAGGCGGAGCTCGCCTGGGCGCCGGGAGGCGTCTGGGCGCAACACGCCTTGCTCGCTCGCGGGCGCGCCAACTGGGAAGGCTGGGACGCCTCCCTGCTGGGCGGTAAAATTCCGGGCTCGACGGCCTCCTTCGTCCTCGGCGGCGACCTCGCCGGCGCGGTTTTCGACGGCACGGCCCATGGCGAGCTGGCCTGGTTCAATCCCGCCAATCGCACGCCGTACTGGAAAGCGGGCCTGGGCTACGACTACAGCTTCGTGTCGGGCGCCGCGATCGCCGTCGAGGCTTATCACGCCGGCAACGGCGCGGCGGACCCCTTGCGCTACAACTACGCGGCCCTGCGGGCGGGACTCGAACCAGGCGTGGCCAAGGACTACGCGGGCGCCACCTTCTCCAAGGATCTGCACACCCTCGTGAAGTTCGAGTGCGCCGCAATCGTCAACCTCGACGACGGCTCGACGCTCTCCTACCCGAGCCTCGCCTGGAACGCCCTGCCCGACCTCTGGCTCACCGTCGCGTGGCGCCGCTTCGGCGGCGATAAAATCTCCGAGTACGGCCGCCTGCCCAACTCGACCCTACTCAGCGCGCAATATTGGTTTTAAGACGAGACGGGCCTACGGCTCAACCCATTTCCCGTGTTTCTTGATCAACTCGACGAGCGCGTCATCGGATTTCGCAAACGGGATGCCCTTCTGGACGCATTCCTTTCCGACGTAGAGGTTGATCGCGTCGGGCGCGCCGCCGACGTAGCCGAAGTCGGCGTCGGCCATCTCGCCGGGGCCGTTGACGATGCAGCCCATGAT
>JBBTJN010000185.1:0-2534 GCA_038059415.1 Elusimicrobiota bacterium
TAGCACTTCGTCCCGGGCGGTGGGCAGGTGGCGGAACTGGCAGACGCGCACGGCTCAGGACCGTGTGGGCGAAAGCTCTTAAGGGTTCAAGTCCCTTCCTGCCCACCGACCGGGATGAAGGTGCGTAGAGGGAAATTGACTTTTTTATGACTTGACAACGACGTGAACCGCGGGTACACTCTGCAAGTTGATGACCGGCGTGCCGATACAATAAACATTTACCCTGTCATTCCTAAAATAAACGGCACAAGGGGGTCATGCAATGAAGAAGTTGAAAGAGCTGTCCAAGAAGGGTTTCACGCTCATAGAGCTGATGATCGTCGTCGCGATCATCGGCATACTCGCGGCGATCGCCATTCCGAAGTTCGCCGACCTGATACGCAAGTCGTCTGAAGGCGCATCCAAGGGCAACCTCGGCGCGCTGAGGTCGGCGCTGAGCATCTACTACGGCGACATGGAAGGGCTCTACCCTGCCACCGCGACGGCGTTGACGATCAACGGCAAGTACCTGACCGTCCTGCCGAGTGCCAAGGCGCCTAACTACCACCCGGACGGTGCCGGGGTGACGCTGTCGGGTGCGCCGGCTGCGGCTCCCACGGACTTGGGCGGCTGGTACTACATCAACGACATGACCAACGCGAACGTCGGCAACGTGCTCGTGAGCTGCACGCACACGGACACGAAGGGCTCCATCTGGACGGCCTACTAAGGCTGGACGCCTGATGACGACGGGCCCCGGAATCCGCGGATTCCGGGGCCCGTTTCGTCTTTGGAGACATTCGGTGGACCTTGCTCCTCTCGTCGCCGGCCTGTTCGGCTCCCTGTACGGGAGCTTCCTGAACGTCGTCATCTATCGCCTGCCGCGCGAGGAATCCATCGTGACCCCGCGCTCGCGCTGCCCGCATTGCGGCAAGCCGATCGGTTGGCGCGACAACCTCCCCGTGCTCTCCTGGCTGCTCCTGCGCGGACGGGGGCGTTGCTGCCTTAAACCGATCTCGGTCCGTTACCCGCTCGTCGAGGCCGCGACGGCCCTGCTCGCGGCGGGGCTGTGGCTCAAATGGGGCGAAACGCCCGTTTTCGCGGGCGGCTCCATTCTGGCCTGCGGGACGCTGTTATCCGTCGCCCTCATCGACTGGGATACCTTCCTGATTCCAGATGAGCTGTCGATCGGACTGGCCCCAGTCGGCCTGCTGTTCTCGCCGTTCAATCCCTATTTCGACGCCGGTCTTTTCGGCGCATGGTGGCTGGCTCCCTGGTGGAGCGTCCGGGGAGCGGTGTTCGGTTTCGGCCTGGGATGGGCGGTCGCGGCGGCGGGGGAGGCGATCTTCAAGAAGGAGGCCTTCGGAGGCGGGGACGTGAAGCTCCTGGCGGGCATCGGAGCCTGGACGGGTGCGACCGGCGTCTTCGACTGTCTCATGATCGGCTCCATGCTCGGCTCGATTTACGGCCTGGCGCTTCTGCGAACGGGCCGCGCCAAGCGCTCCGACGCCATCCCGTTCGGCCCCTTTTTGGTCGCGGGCGCCGTGTTCAACTTCTTCAAGCTCCTTCCCCTCGGCTGGCCTTTCAATTGATGGAGAGTTGATCGACATGAGGGCCTATAATCGTTTTGTAATTATTTCCTTGATTTGCCGGGCATTGAGGGATATACTCTCGCGGGGTCGCAGTTGAGTGTCGCATGTGTGCGGTTATGCATCAATAATCGACGGAAGAGGTTGATAAAATGAAGAAGTTAAAAGAGCTGTCCAAGAAGGGTTTCACGCTCATAGAGCTGATGATCGTCGTCGCGATCATCGGCATACTCGCGGCGATCGCCATTCCGAAGTTCGCCGACCTGATACGCAAGTCGTCTGAAGGCGCATCCAAGGGCAACCTCGGCGCGCTGAGGTCGGCGCTGAGCATCTACTACGGCGACATGGAAGGGCTCTACCCTGCCACCGCGACGGCGTTGACGATCAACGGCAAGTACCTGACCGTCCTGCCGAGTGCCAAGGCGCCTAACTACCACCCGGACGGTGCCGGGGTGACGCTGTCGGGTGCGCCGGCTGCGGCTCCCACGGACTTGGGCGGCTGGTACTACATCAACGACATGACCAACGCGAACGTCGGCAACGTGCTCGTGAGCTGCACGCACACGGACACGAAGGGCTCCATCTGGACGGCCTACTAAGGCTGTAGGATTGACGCCGGCCCCCGGGGTCACGCGATCCCGGGGGCCTTTTTGGGTGCGTCCGGCTATCCCGATCTAGGGGATCAGCGCGGTTCGTAGATGACCGCTCGCTCCGAGGGCTCCTCGTGAAGCTTCCGAAAGAACCGCGGGTCCTCGAGCCGCCGGTACGCCCGCTCTAACTCCCGCCTGGGAGCCGCCGTCTCGTCGGCTTCGAGCCCGTAGTCCTGGCCGTCCACGCGCAGGATCAAGGTCACGTGCGCGGCCTTCAGCGCCGCGGCGAAATCCGCATCGCGCTCGACGCGGGGCAGGGCCCGGCTCGGCAGGCCCGACAGCCAGCCGTCGCGCACGGGCTCGGCGCTGCTGAGCA